>JALWSY010000152.1 GCA_027083035.1 Sulfurimonas sp.
TGGAAGAATAAGGATGACCGAAAAGATAGATCCCATAGTCTGCATCCAATCAGGTACAGTAGAGTAAAGAAGGTGGTGACCACCAGCCCATAGATAAACAAACATCAATCCCCAGAAAGAGAGAAGAGAGAGTTTATATGAGTAGATAGCCTGACCAGACTCTTTTGGTAAAAAGTAATAAATCATTGCAACGATAGGAACAGTAAAACCAAATGCAACTGCATTGTGACCATACCACCATTGAACAAGTGCATCATTTGTACCAGCATACATAGAAACAGAGTGATACCAAGCACCAATGCCACTCTCACCAGCTGCAGATGTTGCAAGCATAGTAGGAACTTCCATATTGTTGAAAAGGTAAAGCATAGCTATACCTAGGAAAGTCGCGATATAGTACCAGATAGAGATATAGAGTGACTTTTCACGACGAATACCGATAAGACCAAAAATACTCATACCGAAAAGTACCCATACAACAACGATAGCGATGTCGATTGGCCACTCAAATTCAGCATACTCTTTTGATGTAGTAACACCAGCGAAAAGTGATACAACAACTGCTGCAACACCTACAATATATAACCAAAAGTGTAACTTACCAATAAACATCAAAAAGCCTGATTCTGCCATTGACACTTTAAGTACACGCTGACCAACATAATACCAAGTAGCAAAAATACCACTTAGTGTAAAACCAAATATTACTGCATCCGTGTGCAGTGGACGAAGACGACTAAAGTTTGTAAACTCAGCCAAACCTGAACCTAGTATAGTGTTAACACTAGGGAATGCAAGTTCAAATGCTAAAATTACACCGATGAGCATACCAACAATTCCTAAAAGAACTGTAGTTAGCATAAACATCTTTGCAACTGTATAGTCGTACTCTAATGGACGATTCTCCATATATAGCCTCCTTAAGATTCAAAGCAATTAAGCTTAACAAATAATCAAAATATTCATTAAACCAATTAACATTGTATATTAGCAATAGAATGGTTTAATTTATCTTAATTATAAGTTAAATTTTCATATTTATTATTTTTTTGTTTACTTTTGGAATTTTATATAAGTTTAAGTTCTGAGCGAAGGAGGTAGCAGTATAAATACTGCTTATAAAAAGAGAGACTATCTTTTGATGAGAGAAAGAAACTCTTTAAAAATATAGCGACTCTCTTTAGGGCCGGGAGAGGATTCTGGGTGATGCTGTACTGAAAAGATAGGTGCATCATTATAACGCAAACCTTCAATAGTATTGTCAAAAAGGTTAGTATGTGTTATAGTCGCTATCTCAGTGACACTATCAGGTACATTGTAGTTATGGTTTTGTGCTGTAATCTCTACTAGCCCAGTTTTTTCATTCTTTACAGGATGGTTGCCGCCATGATGTCCAAACTTTAGTTTAAATGTCTCATAGCCATGTGAGATTGAGAGCAGTTGGTGTCCCAAACAGATACCAAACATAGGTACTTTCGCTGTTATGAGTTTTTTTATCTGCTCTTGCTCTTTTTTAAGAACAAGTGGATCACCGGGACCATTTGATAGAAAAACACCATCAATCTTTTTATCTTGGTAGTCAGCTATTAAATCTTCAGCATTAAAATTATTTGGAATAACTTCTACTCCTATCCCTGCACTTACAATTTCATTGAGAATATTTCTTTTCACACCAAAATCAACTACTACAATTTTTGCTTCTTGTTCTGGCGCTGCATCATATTCAAAACCTATTTTTTCTTCGTAAGTGCTAGATGTATGCGTGTATGCCTCTTTCGTGCTTACCTGCTCAATGTAGTTAATCTCTTCAATGCGTGGGGAGTCTGCTAAAACTCTTTTAAGCTCCTCTCTGTCGCTTATCTCAGTTGATGCCACCATCATCATAGCACCCTCTGAACGAATCATTTTTGTTAAATATCTTGTGTCTATATCACAGATACCCATAACATTGTACTCTTTTAAGAAGCTAGATAAATCACCCTCTGCTCTAAAGTTGGAGTAGCGTTTTTGATACTTTCTGACTATCATCCCTTTTGCGTGTGCTGATTTGCTCTCCATATCTTGAGCATTTACTCCAACATTTCCAATCTCTGGCATTGTAAAAGTTACAAACTGCCCGGCATAAGAGGGATCAGACATAATCTCCTGATACCCACTCATAGATGTGTTAAAAACTATCTCGCCGACTAATGTGGTCTCTGCTCCAAAGCTATGAGCTTCTAAGTAGGTACCATTCTCAAGATAGATATAGACCTTTTTTAGGGACCCTTGTGCTACTTCATTTATACTCATTATTCCATACCTCTTTTCATCATCTCTTCCCGGTAAAGTTTCTCATGTAAAATCTCAAACTCATCAGTCCCCGGGATAAATTTACGCTTATATGAGCGAATCTTGTCCATAACTGCATCTTCAATCTCAGAAGTGTCCGCAATAAAGTTTGTGATAGCAGAGTAGATGATGTTTTTAATACGATTTTCCGCTACATCAAAATGGATAAGATCCTCTTCGTAGAGTTCATCAAGTATTTTATGACTTACATCAGAAAAGCGCTCTTCATAGTTTAAGATAACGCCATACTCCGGAGCGATTTTTTTCTTTATCATGAAAAACAGTTGCCTCTCATCAGCGAGCATAAATTCTATCTCTTCCTCATTTTCATCGCAAATTTCATTTACTTTTTCTTCAAGGGCTATCTCTTTTTTGACATCCTCTTCAAGAATCTTTTGTGCCTCAAAAGCTACTTTTTCAAGCCCTTGAGTCATAGTAACGACACCACTTTTGTTTAAGTCAATTGCAATTTTGTTTGATATATGGGGGATAGCTTTGAGCGATATTTTCATAATATGATGACCCTACTTATTTATTAAATTTGGACATTTTACAATATTTTAGGTAAAAGTCTGATTAGATGAGTCTTATTTATTTAAAAGTTGTGTGAGTGTTGATGCTTTTTTTGCATCCATTTTTGTAAGAATTTTACCAACGACTTTTGGTTTGAGTGATTGCAAGATAGCTACAGCTTCATTGGCTTGCATCTCAGAGAGAATACTTGCTGCAGAGGCTGCTTTCATTTTAGAAAAAGTTTGTGCTATCTTACTCATCTTTGTACTTTTGAGTTCTTTTAAAATAGTCTCATTTTTTTGAAGCATACTTTTTACTTCTTTCTCTTTTTGTGTGATTTGAGAAAGTTTATCATTGAGAGCCTCCTCTTTGAGTTTGAGCTGTGCTTCTTTCTTCTTAAGTAGTTCCTCAGTTGCATTTTTTAAGGCACTGAGTGCTTGTTTTTGCTCATCGATGCGTTCAAGTTCAACTAGAAGCTCACTCTTTCTCTCTTTAAATATCTCAGTACACTCAAAGAGTCTATCACTTGTCTCTGCAGCGAAGAGGGAAGTGTAAATGAAGAGAAGAAGGAGTAGGAGTTTCAAAATTCTTCCTTGTATCTTGTAGGTTGTTTAAAGGTCATAAGCGCGACCTCGTCTAAATCTTTTGCCTCTTGAAGTTTTTTAGCATCTTCAATTTTTTTTATCTCTTGGACTTCAAGGTAGTTAAATTTTTCATACTCAATCATAGCAAATCTGAGATGTTCTTGAGCCTCTTTGAGCTTCGCTTCTATCTGCACTATGTGCAGTTCACAATCTTCTATAATCACTCTTTGTGAGGTTAAGAGTCTCTTTGCCTGTAACAGCTCTGCCATTTTTCCCGAACTAGGAGTATCTATTGTTTGGAGTATGGCTCTAGAACTCTCAAGTTCTGCATACATTTTATCGAGTTGTGCATGGATACTCTGCACAACTCTCTCACTCTTTTGCATAAGGTTTTTTTTGACCTGAAGCAAGGGAGTATATTTTGTTTTCATAATCTAGAGGATGATAGTATCATCTCTCTCTGGTGAAGTGGAGATAATCCCCACCTTTGTTCTACTAATCTCTTCTATGGTTTTGACAAAGTCCTGTGCATCTTGAGGGAGTGCATCAAAGCTTCGCACACCTACTGAGCCATTCCACCCTTTAAATGTTTTGTAGATAGGTGTAACAGCATCAAGGTTTGATGGCATATAATCTATCTCTTTACCCTCATACTCATAAGCTACACAGAGTTTTACCTCTTCAAAACCATCTAAAACATCAAGTTTCATAAGTGCTAACTCATCACATCCGTTGAGTCTTGCAGCGTGTCGCGTAGCAACTGCATCAAACCAACCACAACGACGAGCGCGTCCTGTTGTTGTTCCAAACTCATGCCCTTGCTCTCCTAAGCGTTTTCCATCTTCGCCAAAATCTTCAGATGGAAAAGGTCCATTTCCAACACGCGTACAGTATGCTTTTACTATACCGATAACCTTGCCAATATCTTTTGGATTGATACCCAAACCTGTACAGGCACCCGCGCTAACAGTTGCAGAAGAGGTTACAAAAGGATAAGTTCCATGGTCAATGTCTAGAAGTGTACCTTGAGCGCCCTCTAAGAGAACACGCTTATTATCATCAATGGCTCTCCATACAAGCTGGGTAGTGTCTGTAATGAAAGGTGCTAGTTTGCTCTTAAAGCCTTCAAGCTCGGCAAGTAGTTCAGACTCTATTGGTGTAGGAATTTCGTAAATATCAAAAATCGCACGATTCTGCTCAAAGTAGTCAATGATAGCATTTGCTAGTTTTGTAGGATTTAAAAGTTCGCCAACACGAAAACCGGTACGGTTAATCTTATCAGCATAAGCAGGACCGATGCCTTTTCCTGTCGTACCAATAGCTTTATCACCCTTGAGACGCTCTTTTGCTTGATCTATAAGTGCGTGGTAGTAGAGATTAAGGTGTGCCTTATCAGAGATAAAAAGACGACCCTCAAGGTTTTCAAACTGCTCCATCTCTTTGATGATAGACTCAGGCGAGAGGACTACGCCATTGCCTACAACATTAATGGCATCAGGGTTTAAAACACCCGATGGGATAAGGTGTAGAGCGTATTTTGTACCATCTACCCAGATAGTGTGGCCAGCATTGTGTCCACCCTGTGAACGGCAGACCATATCGTACTCACACGCTAATCTATCTACTATTTTACCCTTTCCTTCATCGCCCCATTGGATGCCTACAATTAAATCTGCTTTACGACTCGGCATTTAGTGCCTCCCTGCATTGAACTTTAGTTCTTATCATTATATATTTCCTATTACTTTGTTAATTCTTCACAGAGTGCATCTGTGTATATGGCAAAACCTACGGATGTAAGGTCTGCATTTTTATATCTTCCACCGCGGGCATAGACTTCATTTCCTGCTATACATCTGAAAAAAAGCTCATCATAGTAGAGCATTTTTGCATAGTACATCGGTGCGAGGACTGTGTTTTTGCACTCCATCTCTGAACATAAATCTTTCATCTTTTGAAGCTCATTTTTAATAGCTTCCGGTGCGAGTGCCATCACTTCATCTATCTGCTCGATATACTGCAGATAGACGAGTTTTGTAAGCCACTCTACTTCAAGAGAGATAAATTTGTCAATATTGATATGTCTAAAGTCATCAATACTCAAACTCTCAAACATCTCTACTAGCAGTTCAGGTATTTTTATGTTGGATATCTGCATCAAAGGCTGTACCTCTAACTTCTCAAAGATATCAAGGGCAAGGGAAGCAACTGAGGAGAGTTTTGCCTCTCCCATATACTCAACACCTACCTGATACTGCTCAGTTGTAGGATAGGTCACTACTGGTTGAATGTAGAACCATTTTTTTTGTGTTGTATTTTTCCCTAAACGCTTCTCAATAATTCGTACAACATCTATAGTAGAGTCAGCACGAAGGGAGAGAGCGTTATTCTTTGCATCATTGACACGAATCAACTCTCTTTGATCTGCGATGCTGAGGTGCTGGTGGTAGGAGAAGATAGGGGTAACAATCTCTTCGTACCCATTTGCATCAAGAATTTCACTTGCTACATTTTCTATACGGCGTTTTACCTTTGCAGACTCTCCAAAGTAGAGTTTAGTACCCTGAGGTATCTCATGCTCTAGTATCATCTATGCTTCCATTGCAAAGGTGATTTCATTGAAGATTTTGTTTGCAGTTCCATCATAGGCTCTGCGACCGATTTTCGCAAGTGCAAGTTCAACAGCATTGACGACCCAAGCCATCTCATAATTTTCAATAAGTCCCATTTGATTAATTCTAAAAATCTTCCCTTTTAAGTGGTCTTGACCACCGGCAATATTTACATCAAACTCCTCTTTTAAAATCTTTCTGATAGCACTTGCATCACTATCATCAATAGTTGTCATTGAGGGTGCAGGTCGTGTTGGATAGATATGCAAACCCAATGCTTTCAAGGCTTCTGTTACTGCTTTTGCTCGCGTTGCAGTTTTTGTGTAGAGTGCTTCGATACCGCCGTCGGCTTCAATAGTCTCTAAAACTTCTAAGAGACCGATAGTAAGGGTAGTTGCAGCAGTATAAGCAGTTGTGTTTTGTCGCTGCTTTTTTATCTCTGATGCAAGGTTAAGATAATACCCCTTCCCTTCACCTATCTTCTCTATCGCTGCACTACTTAAGCCGAGAAGTGAAAGCCCCGGAGGAAGCATTAACGCTTTTTGGCTTCCTGCTAGGAGTGCATCAATATGAGTTACATCAATACTCTCCACTCCAACAGCAGTAATTCCATCAGCAATAATCATAATTTGAGGGCTTATCTTTTTCGCAGCAGCTGCTATCTCTTCAACAGAGTGACGCAATCCTCCTGCAGATTCACTTATCTGAATAGCAATTGCATCAATTTCTGGATTTTTTTCAAGGGCATCAACAACCGCTTCAACAGATGCGGGAGTATCCCACTCATTCTTTATCTCTACATTTTGAAGTCCGTGAGCAAGTGCTATTTTGCCAAAGCGTTCACCAAATTTTCCACTATTTATGCTTAGAAGTGTATTGTGACAGAGGTTTATGACAGCAGCTTCCATGGCACCTGTTCCACTTGAAGCAAGCATAATGACTTCATCTGTTTTAAAGAGTTTAAAAAGGTGTGAGCGAGTCTTCTCAAAGATGGCTTCAAATTCGGGTGTACGGTGATGCATAGTAGCATCACTCATTGCATTACGAACATTTTGTGGTACTGGAGTTGGACCCGGTGTAAAAAGTAACATTTTTATATTTCCTACAAAGTTTAATTAAAAAACCTCGTATTATATCGAAATATTTTTAAAGTTTGTACTATAATGAGTGCAATAAAGTGTAACAATAATTTTAAGGAAGTAAATAGATCGATGTTAAATGAGATTGAAAAAGCTAAAAATGAGATAGTCGATTTACATAACACCCTAAAAGAGCTAGAAGAGAGTAAATTTTTTCTTAAAGAGATAGAGAAACTCGCACATATTGGATACTGGAAATTAAACCTTAAGGATAATAGTGCAATTTGGAGTGCAGAAATGTACCGACTTTATGGAGTGGATGCGAAAACTTTTCAACCATCTTTAGAGGGTGTATTTCCATTTTTAAGTAAAGCAGATATTAAGGTAGTGCAACAGGGGATTGAGCGTGCTGTTGCAACAGGTGAACGCCAAAAGATATTTTATACTATTCATCGCAAAGATGGGAGTGATATTCTTGTAGAGACTTATGGAAAAGTAGAGTTTGATGCTTCTGGAGTTCCGCACTATCTTATCGGTACTGCTATGGATATTACAGAGCGAGTAAAACTAGAACAAAACAATAGTGAACTTGCACAATTAGTGGAAAACTCGAGTGCTGAGGTCTATATACTCTCTAAAGATACACTACAGTACCTCTACGCAAATAGAGGTGGTTTGAAAAATCTTGGTTATAGACTAGAAGAACTTCGAGGGTTGCACTATTCTGTCATCTATAGTGATATGAGTAATGAGGAAGCTAATCATATAAAAGAGGAAGTTGAACAATATTCGTCATATACTGCCTATATGCAATGTAAAAGAAAAGATACTAGTTACTATCCTATGCAGGCAAATATACAAAAGATAAAATATAAAAATCAGGATGCCTATGTAGTGTTTGGTACAGACATATCGCGACTTGAAGAGGTAAAGGAGCGACTTTTTTATCAGGCAAATTATGATTATCTTACAAAACTACCAAATAGAATACTCTTTTATGACCGTCTCAATGTTGCAATTAACAGAGCTACCCGAGATAAGCATAGTGTAGCACTTCTTTTTATTGATTTAGATAATTTTAAGCAGATTAATGACTCTATGGGACACGATGTTGGTGATATTGTTTTAAAAGAGGTTGCTCAGCGTTTACAAAGTTCGTTGAGAACATCAGATACTTTAGCGCGTTTAGGGGGAGATGAGTTTACTGTCATTATAGAGGATAGTACACAAGTAGAACAGCTTACAACTTTAGCACAAAATCTTCTTAAAACGCTTCAGCCACCAATAGGCTATAAAGAGCAGCAGTTCTATCTTTCATGTAGTATCGGCATAGCACTCTATCCTAAAGATGGTGTGAATCGTCATGATTTACTCAAAGGAGCAGATGCTGCGATGTACAAGGCAAAAGAGTTAGGGAAAAATAGATTCCAATTCTTTACACCAAATATGACAAAATCGGCACATGATAGAGTAAAAATTGAAGCACAGTTGCGGCAAGCTATAGAGAATCAAGAGTTTGTTGTATATTACCAACCGCAGATAGATTTCGTAATCATTCTATTATCGGTCTTGAAGCACTTGTACGCTGGAAACATCCAAAAGATGGGATGATTGCCCCGTACCGCTTTATCCCTTTTGCGGAGGAGAGTGGTTTGATTGTTTCTATTGATAGATTAGTGATGCAAAAGGCTATGCAGGAGGTCTCAATATGGATGAAAGAGGGACTTTTTTCTGGAATACTTTCGATAAATCTTGCTATTAAGCAGCTCAATCAGAAAGATTTTATTCAAAAACTACAAGAGTATATGCAATGCACAAATTTTCCAGCAGACTCTTTAAAACTTGAAATTACCGAGGGAGATATTATGAAAGATCCTGAGACTTCTATCTCTGTGCTTGATGAGATTACATCTTTAGGAATTAAGCTCTCTGTTGATGATTTTGGAACAGGATACTCCTCTTTGGCTTATTTGAAAAAGTTACCGGTTTCACAACTTAAGATAGATAAGTCCTTTGTTGATGCACTTCCTGAATGCGAAGATGATGCTTCTATTGTAAAAACAATCATATCACTAGGAGAGGGACTAAACTTAAATATTATTGCAGAGGGAGTTGAGGAGGAGAAGCAACTAAATTTCTTAAAGGAAAATGGGTGCTATAATATCCAGGGTTATTACTACTCAGAACCTCTTAACACAGAGACGATGCACACTTATTTAAGAGTGCATCAAGAGAGCTTGACTAGTTAGACATCCTTGCAGTAATAGTGTTGAGTGTTTTAAAGATGGCATCCTCTTGAAATGGCTTAACCATGTAGCCGTTAGCACCCTTTTTAATCATCTTAAGAACACTCGCTTTAGATCCCTCTGTTGTTGCCATAATGATGCGTGTTTTATTCCACTCTTTGTTGGCTCTAACGGCATCAACAACTTCTTCTCCTGTCATGTTTGGCATATTCCAATCAAGAAGCATAATATCAACTTTCTCTTTTTTCATAACCTCCATAGCCTCAAGTCCATCTTCCGCCTCAAAGATATTTAACTCTTTCCATTCAGGCGGCTTGAAGTAGCGTTTTATTGTATTTGTAAGAACGCGTCTTACGATTTTACTATCATCTACGATTAATACATTCATATTTTTACCTTTGATTATGTTAATATACACTTTTAGAATTTTAACACAAAAAATAAAATTTTTTCTATGAAATCTCTTTAAAAAAGATTAATCTAATTATTGGGGTATAAATGAGTATATTTGATTCGATTTTACTAGGAGTTATAGAAGGATTTACAGAATTTCTTCCTATTTCATCGACTGGGCATCTCATTGTCGCGAGTCACTTTTTAGGGATAGACCAGACAAGTGTAACCAAAGCGTATGAGGTGATTATACAGTTTGCTGCTATTTTAGCAGTTATCTTTAACTACAAAGAGAAGTTTACTCTTCGAAAGATAGATCTCTGGAGTAAGGTTTTTTTAGCATTTTTACCTATAGGAGTGGTGGGTTTCCTCTTTTCGCATCAGATTAAAGAACTCTTTAGTATAACTGTAGTAGCCATCATGTTTATTGTGGGAGGGGTAATCTTTGTGCTTGTTGAGAAGTTTTTTATTCCCCAAGAGAAGTCTATGATAGAGGATGTTGAAGCGGTTTCATTTAAGCAGGCAATAATCATAGGAGTGGCGCAAGTTTTTGCTCTTGTTCCCGGTACAAGCAGGGCAGGCTCTACTATTATAGGCGCATTGCTTGTAGGTTTGAGCCGCAGGGCGAGTGCTGAGTTTAGTTTTTTACTTGCATTTCCTGTGATGGGGGCTGTCACAGCATATGATTTGTTAAAACATTATAAAGAGTTTAGTGATGCAAATCTACTCACTTTAGGGATTGGTTTTTTTGTTGCTTTTGGGGTGGCATATCTTACTATTAAACTTTTTTTGAAGTTTTTAGAGAAGTTTACTTTTCTTTTCTTTGGTATTTATCGAATAATTTTTGGAGTAGTGTTGTTGTTATTATTTTAAATGGTACTTTTTTTGCTTGTATAGGGTGTAGATATCTGAAAAGTAAAGGAGATATTATGCAAACTATCGGAAAATATACAGACAAACTATATGATTTTTTAGAAGATTTAGAGGAGAAGTTTTGTACTCTCTCTCTAAAATTTTTATAATGTTTTTAAGATTTTTTTCATAAGGTAGAGAGCTTTGGATCGGTGAGAGAGTTTTTTCTTTATCTCATTGTCTAGCTCTCCTAAAGTCTTTGAATATCCCAAGGGTATAAACATCGGATCGTATCCGAAACCTCCATCTCCTCTTGCTTCACTCAGAGCAGTTCCATACATCCAGCCATGCACACTTCTCTCTATATCTTTTGTAACAATAGCAATAGCAGCTGTGTAGTGAGCAGGAGAGTGAGAAACCCCTGCTTTTTTGATATTTTCCATAAGTATTTGTAGATTCTCTTTATCAGAGGCACCCTCTCCGGCATAACGGGCACTATAAATTCCCGGAGCACCATCAAGTACATCAACACTAATGCCACTATCATCAGCGATAACGATACTACTTGCATCATCAAGTGCTTTATAGACTGCGCGTGCTTTTATAAGAGCGTTCTCTTTAAAAGTTTGGGCATCTTCGATGATTTCAAACTCCTCTATCAGTTCAGAGTAGGGTACTACCTTATATTCTGGGCATAACTCCTGTATCTCACGCACTTTTCCTTTATTAGATGTAGCTAAAACTAATTTCAAACTTGCTCCCTCTATTAATCATCTTTTGTATATAATTGCAAAATTATACTATATGTAAAGGTTTTAAATGTTTAAAAAAGTACTTCCCTTATCATCTATTTTGTTTTTAAGATTCTTAGGACTCTTTCTTGTTTTGCCTGTTCTCTCTGTATATGCTCTTGATTTGGAGAATGCAACAGGTTTTTTAGTGGGTGTTATCGTTGGTGGATATGCCTTAACACAGGCAATATTTCAAATCCCTTTTGGAACTATGAGTGATAAGTATGGACGAAAGCCTACTATCCTTTTTGGACTGATTATCTTTCTTGTAGGCTCACTTATTTGTGCTTATTCTACTGATATCTATACACTTATGCTTGGACGCTTCTTACAAGGTGCTGGTGCAATTGGTTCTGTTGTTACTGCGATGATTGCTGATTTGGTAGAGGAGAAGACTCGTGGCCATGCTATGGCTATTATGGGCGGTTTTATCGCTATGAGTTTTGCTGTCGCTATGGCACTTGGGCCTGTAATCGCAGCAAACTTTGGTGTAAGTGCTATCTTCTTAATTACTGCTGCTTTAGCAATTCTAGCGATTGTGGTACTTTTTACAAAAGTACCAACACCTCCAAAGATTAAGCATATTTACCATAATAATTCAAAAACTTCAGACATCTTAAAAGATAATAATCTTCTTAATATGATTATTATCAACGCTATGCAAAAGGGTCTTATGACAGTTGCATTTGTACTTATTCCTATTTTGCTTACAAAACCAGAGTATGGGTTTGGCTGGGAGAAGGCAGAGCTTTGGAAAGTTTATGTTCCAGCTATGATTGCAGGGTTGATCGCTATGGGACCTGCTGCTGTGTTTGGTGAGAAGAAAAATATACCAAAACAGATATTTTTACTTTCGATAGTTCTCTTTTTAGCATCATTTTTGATTATGGGATTTACTACTTCAAGTGCGGTATTTGTCTTCGGAGTTATCTTCTTTTTTATCGGTTTTAATATGATGGAGCCACTCGTGCAGTCAATGATTTCAAAGTTTGCAAAAGTACATCAAAAGGGTGCAGCTTTAGGTATAGCTAACTCTGCAGCATACTTTTTTACCTTTTTAGGAGGAACCTTTGCAGGTCTCTACCTTGATATAAGTGACAGAGAGACGCTTGGCATTACACTCGGAGCTATCATAATTTTATGGCTTGTGTGGACTGCTTTTAAACTACAAAATCCTCTCAAACACTCACATCTTTATATCGATGAGTCAAAAGTTGACTTTGATAAATTATACGCTTTAGAGAGTGAGCATATAGCGGAGTGGTTTATTAATGAGACAGAAAAAGTGGTAGTTATTAAGTATGTAACAGATAAAATGCAAGAAGATGATTTAAAAGCTAAAGTAGAAAAAGCGTAAAAGGATACTGTTGTAATGAGAGAACAACTAAAATTACTCTGTGCATCATTAGCTATTGTACTGCTTTTTAGCTCTTGTGCAAAAGAGCTAGAGGAGTATAATAAGCCGGCCATGTATTGGTATGGGAAGATTATAGAGTCTATTTCTGAAGGAAATATCGATAAGGCTGATAACTACTACTCCTCGTTGCAGAGTGAACACGTCGGCTCACCACTTCTGCCTGAAGCTACGATGATTTTAGCTATCTCTCATATGTATTATGAGGAGTATATACTTACTGAACACTATCTTGATGAGTACATAAAACGCTATGCGAACTATAATGAAAAAGAGGAAGCGGAGTTTTTAAAGATAAAAGCAAAATATATGTCACTTCCAAATCCAAGACGCGATCAGGTACTTATAAAAGAGGCTATAAGAGCATCTGAAAAGTTTAAAAGTGAGTACCCACACTCTATGTACTATAGTGTAGTGGATACAATGCTGACAAATCTCTACTTATCAGAAGCTTCTTTAAATGAGACAGTAGCGAGTCTGTATGATAGGATAGATAAGCCAAAGAGTGCGGCTTATTACAGAGCAAAAGAAGCTGAACCATGGATAGTATGGAAGGATGTTGATAGAGCGAAGACACCTTGGTATAGAGAGTGGTTTGAAGGGGATGGAACTGCGAGTTGGTATGGTTTTTTAATCCCAGATACGCGTAGTGTCGTCTCTCGAAACTCTGTAGTAGATACAAATGAAACTGAAATAGGAAATAGATAATATGAAACTTAGTAACTATGGTGAATTCCCTACTGATATCCCGGTAATAGCGGAAGATGAACTCTTTTTATATCCCTTTATGATAAGTCCGATTTTCTTAAATGATGCAAAAAATATAGCAGCTGCAACAGAGGCAATAGAGGATAATTCTTTAGTGATAGTATGCCCAACAAAGGCATCTCGTGAGGGTGAGCGAGAGTATGATGCACTCTATGATGCGGGAGTTGTAGGTTCTATTATGCGTAAAGTTGCTCTGCCAGATGGTCGTGTAAAGGTGCTTTTTCAGGGCTTAGCAAGAGCAAAAAGTCTCTATAAAGTACAAGATGATCCCTTAGTTGCACATGTAGATATTATTGAGCCTACTGAGGTAAATGCACTTAAAATCGATGCAATATTAGAGGTTGTAAGAGAGAAGGTGCGATTACTCTCTGGTGTAAGTAATTACTTTCCACCTGATTTACTACGAACAATAGAGGAGAATCATGATCATAATAGAATTATCGATTTAATCTGTTCAAGTATAAAACTTAAAAAAGATCAAGCATATAGACTTTTTGTTGAAAAGGATACAGAGAAGCGATTTTTGGATTTGATTGATCATCTTATAGATGAGATAGAGGCAAATAAACTGCAAAAAGAGATTCGTGCTAAGGCGCATACTCATATTGAAAAGGTCAACAAAGAGTACTTCTTAAAAGAGCAACTCAAGCAGATTCAAAAAGAGTTAGGTACAGACACATCAAGAGATGAAGAGATTGAGGAGTATAGAAAAAAGCTTGAAGCCAAAAAAGGCAAAATAGATGAGGGCGCTTACAAAGAGATAGAGAAACAGCTAGAACGATTTGCGCGAATGCATCCTGATTCTTCAGATGCTTCTATGACACAGACGTATCTGGATTGGGTACTTGAAATTCCTTTTGGAGAACTTGCAAAAAAACCTTTGCGTATTGAAGCAGTAGAGGCACAACTTAATAAAGATCACTTCTCGCTTGAAAAACCAAAAAAGCGTATTGTTGAGTATTTTGCTGTAAAAGAGCTTTTAGCACTTCGAGGTGTATCAAATAAAAAAGGTGCTGGTGCGATTCTCTGCTTTAGCGGACCTCCGGGAGTTGGAAAGACATCTCTTGCAAACTCTATAGCAACAGCACTTAAGCGACCTTTGGTGCGTATAGCACTTGGTGGACTTGAAGATGTAAATGAGTTGCGGGGACACAGGCGTACTTATGTTGGTGCTATGCCGGGGCGAATTACGCAGGGTATCATAGATGCCAAAAAGATGAATCCTGTAATCGTATTAGATGAGATAGATAAAGTCTCTCGCTCACAAAGAGGCGATCCAACATCAGTGCTGTTAGAAATCTTAGATCCTGAACAAAATAGTGAGTTTAGAGATTATTATTTAAACTTCAATTTGGATCTCTCTAATGCTATTTTTATCGCTACTGCAAATGATGTAGGGCGTATTCCTGCGCCACTTCGTGATAGAATGGAGTTTATTACGGTTAGTTCCTATACCCCTCAGGAGAAGTTTGAGATAGCATCAAGATATCTTCTGCCTCAAGAGCTCAAAAAGCATGGGCTGAAAAAATCAGAGCTGAGTGTCTCAAAATCAGCGATGAAAGAGCTTATTCACAGTTACACCCGTGAGGCAGGGGTGAGAAATCTTCGTCGTCGTATAGCTGATTTGTGTCGTAAAGTTGCCAAAGAGATACTACAAAATAGTGATATATCTAAGGTCTCTGTTACTATGAAAAATCTCAAAAACTATTTTGATAAGAGTGTCTTTGAGATTGAGAAGACAGATAAAGTTCCTGTAGTTGGTGTGGTTAATGGTCTTGCATGGACAGCAGTTGGTGGTGATGTACTCAAAATAGAGTCTATTCGCATCAAAGGTAAAGGAGCTATGCAGCTCACAGGAAGCCTTGGTGATGTTATGAAAGAGTCTGCACGCATTGCTATGAGTGTTGTGAAAACACTTATTGATACACAAAAGTTAAAGATTGATGCAAACAATATACCTATGACTTTCAAAGAGAAGGAAGAGGGTGTAAAAATTGACGCTAGTGAGGTCTATAAGCGTTATGATTTGCATATTCATGTTCCTGATGGGGCAACACCAAAAGATGGTCCTAGTGCAGGTATAGCTATGGTAAGTGTGATTGCTTCGATACTTAGTAGCAGAAAAATTCGCTCAGAAATAGCAATGACGGGTGAGGTCTCTTTGAGTGGGGATGTACTTCCAATAGGTGGTCTCAAAGAGAAGCTAATTGCTGCACATAAGGCGGGCATGACAAAAGTGCTTATTCCTGTAAAAAATTACGAACGAGATTTAGAAGATATCCCTAAAGAGGTGCAAGAAGCTATGGAAATTGTTGGTGTGAAACGC
This sequence comes from Sulfurimonas sp., assembly GCA_027083035.1. GTDB lineage: Bacteria > Campylobacterota > Campylobacteria > Campylobacterales > Sulfurimonadaceae > Sulfurimonas. The sequence goes on from JALWSY010000152.1 coordinate 15,910, forward strand.
ATTGAAGAGGTGCTAAAACAAGTTCTAATATAGAACTTGTTTTATAAAAATTAGACAATAACAGTTGATATCTTAGCAAGAAGGTCTTCATTGCGAATAGGCTTCATTAAAAAGCCATTTGCACCACACTCTAGTGCTTCTGCCTTTTTTGTCTCATCTGTGGTCAATACAATAATCGGTAGTTGGCGCAAGTTATCATCAGCACGTACAACTTTAAGCATATCTATTCCGCCCATTATAGGCATTATGATATCAAGCAGTATGATATCAATATCGTCACGGCTCTTTAGCACTCCAATCGCATCAGAACCGTTTTTTGCCTCTATTACCTCTTTTACTTTTCCACTTTTATTGAGCATAGATTTCAGAAGTTTGAGATTTATCATATCATCATCAACAGCTAAAACTACTAAATCATCTTTTGTCATTGGTTAAATCCTTAAATATATTTTGTTAATAATTCGCTAAGATCTGTTCTGTTAACAGTGCTTTCAATATCTTCACTTACAAACTTACTACTCTCTTGCCCTATGTTTTCCTTGTGAGTGTGCATTAGTATTATTTTACTCTCTTCATTAGTAGAGTGTAGCAAATCAGCTAACTCTTGCAGATTTAAATCTTTGAGTTCATTGTCAACTATAATAACTCTATAGTTGTTTCTTTGGATGCTTTTATTTAGCTCCTCGATATTATTGCTAATATCACAAGTGTAACCTAAAGAGCTGAGTATTTTTACTAAAAACTTTGACTCAAAAGCACTCTTTTTAGCTACTAAAACATCTGCTCTGTACTCTATAGGTGCTGGAGCTGTCATATCTTCTAAAGCCTCTTTTTGTTCAATTGTCTCTTGCTCTTCTACTTCTTCTTTTTCTGTATTTGTTTCTGCTTCTAGTGCTTCAGTAGGTGTGTCAAAAATCTCTTCTTTTGCAGGAGTAATTTCTTGCACAACTGTCTCTTCTTGAACCTCTGGAGCTACTTCAATAATAGATTCAGGTTCTGGTGTAGGGGTAGTAGGTTGAGGCTGAGGAGTTGCTTCTTTTTTGCTTTGTACTTCACTTGCTTCAACTATATGATCTGCTAAAAAGTGGTTGAGTAGTGAGATTATTTCTGAGCGAACAAGTGGTTTTGTTGTATATTCATCAAGTCCAGCTTCTAAGAACCTCTCTCTATCACCTTTGAGTGCATTTGCAGTAAGAGCAAGTATAGGAACATGGGGTTGATTATACTCCTCTTCATATTCTAAAATCTCCTTAGTGGCTTCCATACCATCTAAGAAAGGCATCTGAATATCCATAAAAATTAAATCAAAGTTTCCATCTTTACGTTTTTGAAAAGCTTCTAAACCATTTGAAGCGATGGAGATTGTTAATCCTAAATCTTCTAAAGTCCTTTTAATAAGCTTTTGGTTAATTATATTGTCTTCAGCAACTAAAACATTTGCATCAAATTTAGATGTATCTGCATTGAATTTTTTTCGATTTATCTGTTTTGCTTTTTTTGCACTAAAGTTTTCACTATGATAGTTCTCTAAAACTTGTTTGATTTTAGAGTTATTGAGTGGTTCATAGAGTGTTTTGAAGATATCTAAGTTCATTGACTCAATTTTCTTCATAAAGTATGATTTTGTTAGCATAATAAACTCTTGAGGCAGTACACTATATCTTCGCAGAGACTCCTCATCAGCATAATCATAGTCAACGATAATCAGGTCATAGTTTACTTGGCGCTGGAGTGTCTCTAACTCATCAAAATCTTTAAATGTAGTAATGCTTACACCATAGAACTCTAAATATTCGCGAAGATAGATATCTTGGCGTTTTTGTTTATGAGCAGATTGTAGCACAAGTGCATTGATACTTGAGTATGTACCTCTGCTGCTCTCGTTAAGTGTTTCAATCTCTTCAAAGTCAAGTGTAAAGAAGAAAGTAGTCCCTTTACCCGGCTCACTTTCAAGATCGAGTTGTCCTCCCATAAGTTCAATAAAGCGTGAAGAGATGGTAAGACCAAGACCTGTACCACCGTACTTACGGGTAATTGAGGTGTCTGCTTGTGAGAAAGCTTCAAAAATTCTTGCTTTTTGCTCACTAGTAACACCGATACCACTATCTTGTACTTCAAATCGGATACGGGTAATACCCTCTTTTTCAGAATCAAGTTTTCTGATATTGACATTTATCGCACCTGAACTGCTTGTAAACTTAACAGCATTTGAGAGAAGGTTAATAACAACCTCTTTAATCTTGGTAGGATCCCCTTTGATTGGGTTCTCTAGCTCTGGGTCAATAAAGAATCCAAGGTCAATATGTTTCTCACTCGCACGAACAGCATAAACATCAACAGCTGATTCAAACTCTTCAATAGGATTAAAGGCAATATCTTCAATTTCTAGTTTGTTAGACTCAATTTTTGAGAGGTCAAGGATATTATTGATAATCTCAAGAAGATTCTCTGAAGATTTTTCGATAATCTCTACAAACTCTGTCTGCTCTTCAGCAAGACCTGTATCTTTTAGAAGTTCTGTAAATCCAACGATACCATTGAGCGGTGTACGAATCTCGTGAGACATATTTGCAAGGAACATCGATTTTGCTTCACTTGCCTCTTGAGCTGACTCTTTATCAAGGCGTGTTTGCTCAATAATCTTCTCTAGTAAATCATAAGCCTCTGCAGTACCTTTTGCAGTATGCAAGTTGATGTCAATAACCTCTTCACCTTCATTTGTATCTTCTGCAACGCGCTTAAGTACCTCTTCGAGTTTTTTGATATTTCTAGCAATCTCATTTGAGAGAAGATAACCAAGAATAGCTAAGATGACAGATACGAGCCAAATAGTAAGAGTAATCGTGAGAAATTCTAGTGCGTCAGATTTTACTGTAACAGCACGCTTATCCATTGCAGTTAAGATAATGTCTTCCGCTTTTGATATTAGATTTGTTTTCTCAGAAATCATGGTAAACCAGATACCAGAGGTGATATCATACTCACCACTCATAGCAGCAGCCATAATACCTGTTCTTTCAGTATTTATATCATCAAAAAGTTCTTGGGCATCTTCTGTTTTGAAAATAGCATCGAGTTGTGAGACGATAAGTTTATCTTTAAGTGTAGCATAGTTGATAGCATCTGCTTTTGCAACAAGCGTAATCCAAGCATTTATCTCCTCTTCTTCAAACTCTGTAGCACGGGCAATAGCAAAAGAGATAAAGTCTCTTTCATCAGAGGTATATTCGTTTGCACGAACCAAAGAGATGTATTGTGTTGCAAGAGCATTTATCTTGGTGTCAAGTTGATCATCGGTTATCTCTTCTAGTTGAGCAATTGCAACCTGCTGTGTCTTTCCATAAATCTCTTTATAGACCTCTTCAAAGTTTGTTTTATGCTCATCTACAGCTTTACGAATTTTTTTAATTTTTTCATACATTGCCTGAAGGGAAGCGATATTTCTACAAGTGTGACAATTCTCAACACCATGTGAATGGTCATGAAGTACATCTTTTCGCTTAACGTGTTCTTCATATTCATGCATCTTCTCATCAACAACTTTACGTTGTTTCACAAGTGAACGAAGTGTATTTGGAGAGGAGTTTCCAAGATACATAACGGTCATACCGCGTTCACGCGAAATATTATTGATTAAGACATTAAGGTGTCTGTTTTGTGAGAGTTTATCTTGAAGAACTTGTGCAGCTCTGTAGTTTATAAACGAGTTATACACAAAGTAGCTTGTGATACCAAAGAGAATAATAATTGGTAAGAGACTGATAAGGCGAAGTCTATTTTTTAATCCTAATTGCATCTATTTATCCTTCTTTGTTAGATAACACTTCAAGTGTCTTCTTGATTGTATCAAGAGCATTTTGTAGCACTACCGTATCCTCAGAGGAGAGAAGTAGCTCCATCTCTTCTGAAAATGAAGTAACTCGCATATTTTCGCTCATGCCTTTAAGTTTGAGTGTCTCTTGTTGTAAAGTTTCGAAGTTTGCATCGTTGAGTGCTGTTGCGATTGTTTGAGTAATCATTTCTGCTTCTTCTATATAATCTTTGAAGAGTTCATTGAAACTCTCTATATCTAAACCTATCTCTTGTGCTACACTCTCTTTAGAGTAAGCTACATCTATACTTTGAGAAGACTCTTCACTTATAATGTCATTTTGTGTTTCTGTTTCAGGCTGCGTCTCTGTTTGAATATCTTCTGCAAAATCTATCTCTGGAGCTAAATCTAACTCCTCTTCACTCTTTTTCTCCTCTACAATATCATTCATAGTAACAGATTCTGTATCTTCTGCTAATTCAAGAGGCATATCATCGACTTCGTTAAAAGTGTCATCGGCAAGTTCTGGCATCTCTATCTTTTCAGGAACATCTGTATCATCAATTGACAAAGGATCAATATAAAGATCATCACTCTTCTGCGATACATCATTGAGTTCTTCGTGAGATGTAGTGTCTGTATTAGGAGTATCTGTAATCTCCTGTTCTACGACAACTTTTTCACCAGATAATTTAGCAATTATCTTGTAAAAGGTGTCTAAATTACGGTTGATAGTATCAATGTCTGAACTTGTATTTACAATGGTGATAGTTTCAAGGGCATCTTCAATTCTTAAGTTTGCTGCAACACCTTTAAGTTTGTGAGCAAGTATTTTTAGGCTATCTAAATCATTCTCTTGGAGGTGTTTATAGAGGTCATCTCTAAAATCATTAGCTTGTTCAATAAAGTCTTGAATAAACTCTTCTATTAAATCAAGTGGCAAACCAAGCTCCTCAGAAGCAACATGTGGGTCATACTCATAGCCATTATCAAAGTTTTCTTCAACTTTTACTATAGGTGAACTAGGAGAGGCAGTATCTGTTTTTGGTGCCTCTTTGGTAAAGAGGTCATCTTCGAAATTATCATCAATATCTATCTCTAATGGAATATCTAAGTTTTCTTCTTCTGTATCATCAAAGCTAATATCGAGTTTTTCTTCTTGATTAATTGGTTGGGAAGTAACTGTAGGCTCTTTGATAGGGATATCATCATCTAAGGAGATATCAAGAGGTGCTTCGTAAGGATCTGGTGTTACTGTTGGTTTTGGTGTTGCATCATATGTATCTGTTATTGTTGCACTAGCAGGTGTAGTTGGCGTACTAAAGTTATCTATTGCTTTCTCATTTTTGCTTGTTGAGAAAATTTCTTGCGGCTCTTGTGCGTGCAGTGGCACTTCTCTTTGTCTAATATCTCCAGAAATTCTTTCACTTTCTGAAGCACTCAGTTCTCTAAGATTATGTAGCGTTACAAAGTATCCCTTAGATGAGGGGTTGTCAACTAAATAGGCAGTAGCAATTTGTACGATAGCCGTATAGTTTTTATTATTAACATTTATAATAACTTTTGATTCTTCGTTTGATTCGGCACAGGCAATAAAGTCTATCCAGTGTACATGTTTAAAATTATGAACATATCCGGGAGTCTTTACAAACAAATCTGCAAAATCATGCACCTCCGCCCTAAGTCCACTTAAGTCTTGAAACCCCAAGGTTTTGAGATCTTTCTCATCTATTCCTATAAACTCTTTTTGAAAATTATAAATCAACATTGCAGACGCCCTCTTATTTTTCTGTTTCTAACATTTTTGCATATTTCTCTTGAACTTCACTAATATTTTTTCTAGAAGCCTCTTTTTTAACGGCAATATAGCCGGTTATCTCGTCGTTTTCATTTCGAATTGGTAAAATTTCAGTATCAACCCAGTAGTATTTTCCATCTTTACGCAGGTTTTTTATCAACCCATTCCAAGCTTGACCACCAGAAATTGTCTCCCACATGCGTCTAAATTCTGCTTTAGGCATATCTGGATGTCTTATGATATTGTGAGGTTGTCCCACAAGTTCATCCCTTGAATATCCAGAAACCTTACAGAATGCTCTATTTGCGTATGTAATAATGCCTTGCAAATCTGTTTGACTGATTATTGCATCACCATCTATCATATACTCTTCATTAATCGGTGTGATAGTACCCATAAAAAAACCTTAAAAACTAGAATCGGCACAAATATAACATAAACAAAGCAAAATAAAACTTAGTTATAAAAGTTTTTGATAGTTTTCGCGTCTTTTTTGCTTAAAATTGTACAAATTTCCTCATAACTTACTTTTTTGAGTGCCTCGAAGGTGCCAAAATGGTTGAGAAGTTTAATAACTTTTGCTTGCGAGATGCCATGAAGAGAGAGGAGTTGACTCTCTTGATCGAGCTTGAGTTTTGTTTTTTTATGAAAAGTGATAGCCGCTCTATGTGCTTCATCTCTTAGATTTTGTACCCATTGGAGTCTTTTATCACTATTTTTAAGTCGAAAACTCTCCTCCTTTGTGTAGATAATATCATTGGCTTTTCCTTTTGCGCGATGCGCTTTTGCATCAACTTTCTCTTTAGATATAGCGATAACATCAAGGTAGATACCATAAGAGTCAAGGATTTCGAGGGCAAGTTTGAGGAGCGTAGCGCCTCCATCAAGAATCCAAAGATCAGGTGGAGAGTTCTTCTCAAAACTCGCTACTCGTCTTGAGAGCGTCTCACGCATTTGTGCATACTCATCTCTGGCTTCAAGATGGTAGGTTCGATAGGATTTTTTATCAAACTTGCCACTCTCAAAGACAACCATCGCACCAACAGTTGCAACTCCAGAGATATGAGAGTTATCAAAGATTTCTACTCGGGATGGAACTCTGGTTAGTTTACAAAGTTCTTGAATTTGTAGCGGAATCGCTAAAAAATCCTCTTTTTTATCTTTTTTGAGAAGTTCGTTTGCATTAAGCATTGCGAGATCTATCAGATCTTTGCGTTTTCCCCGTTTGGGAGCAAATAGTTTTGCCTTTTTTTCAAAAACCCTGCTCAAATGCTCCTCTAAACTCTTCTGTGCCTCTATCTCTTTGCCAAGAAGAATAGGTGCAATGATAGGAGGCTTCTCCTCTTTATAAAAATCTAAAATAGCACGAAGATAGAGTTCATCAGCATCGTAAGCATCTGTAATGTTAACAAAGTCATGTGAAGAGGAGATGATTTTTCCCTTGCGCATAAAGATACGCACGACCACTGCTCTTTTTAAACTGTTCTGCACGACAAAGATATCATAGTTCTCATCGGTAGCAAAGTCAATTTCACTTTTTATCTGTGATCGTTCGATTCGCTCAATCCTGTCTCGAAGCTCTGCCGCCTCTTCAAAGCGCATCTCCTCTGCATAAAACTCCATTTTTGTCTGCAGTTTTTTAATAAGCTCTTTTTTATTTGTTATAAGTGCAGTCGCTAGGGCAACCTCTTGGCTGTAACGCTCTTGCGATACTGGAAGTTCACAAGGTCCAAGGCATTTTTCTATCTGATAGTAGAGACAGAGTTGATGTGAACTCAGACAAGACTTTTTTTGTACCAACTTGCAAATCTCATACAGAGAGTCTAAAATATCTCTTGCACCAACGGAGTAGGGACCATAGTAGGTAATATCTCTACTTGGTAATATTTTACGAGTGATATCAAATCGGGGATACTTTTGCGAATAATCTATGTAAATGTAAGGATAAGTCTTGTCATCTCTAAGTAGTATGTTATACTTTGGATTGAGCTGTTTTATAAGAGAGTTCTCTAAAATGAGTGCATCATGTTCACTTTTTACGACGATGTAGTTAAGTGAAACACTCTGTTCTATCATAGATTTGATGCGTTGTGAGAGATTTGGATTTGGTCTGAGTTCAGGCGTAAATTGCCAATAACTCTTTACTCTGTTACTAAGATTTTTTGCCTTACCGATATAGAGGAGATGTCCATCTTTGTTAAAATATTGATAGATTCCGGGTTCAGCTGGAAGCTGTTGGATAGTCTCAAGAAGTTGCATTTTGATTCTCTCTGATGATATTTTGAATACTTTTGGCAAGTGCATATAATTTTGCATCTTTAATCCCAATGGTAAAATCCCCCTTTGCGCGTTCAGGGTAAAGAGGGTTTTTTTTTGGAGTAAAGAGTATCTCTTTTTGTGGTGTATGCGTAACAAATGCTTTAATATCAGAGATTAAAGTGTCACTACACTCCTCTGGAGTATAGAAGTTTAAAGCACTTTTAATACTTTGTATACTATTATCAAACTCTTGTTTGGCACCGGGGTGATTGAGAACGAAAAAAAGTATATCATTCTTGATGTAGGCAAATTTTATCATCTTTTGAAGAGCGGGGCTAAATGTGGACTCTATGCGTTTGATGCATTTATGTTTGGCGAGTCTAGAGAATTGGGGTTTATTTTGAAGATTAGTAATAATGTCTTGAGCATTTTTCATACGCTTATTATAGCAAGCTTTTTGTTAAGCCTAAATGGTTGTGGGTATAAAGCTGACCCATATTATCAAAAAGAAGTGCCTCATGGTGATAAGAGTGTCGAGTTTATTTTAGAAAAAAAAGAGATACAGATGAAAGAAAACAATGCGAGTTGTCAATAATGGTGCAGTATGATGTCATAATAATTGGAGCAGGGGTAGCAGGGCTGTATGCTGCTATGAAGCTTCCAAAAGAGAAGAAGGTGCTTATAATAAATAAGCGAGAGACCTTTAAGTGTAATACCTTTTACGCACAAGGAGGGGTGGCACTCGCTCGTGATGCAGAAGATATTCCTGTACATATTCAAGATACATTAGATGCTGGTGATGGTCTCTGTGATAAGGAGGCTGTTGCAGTATTGAGTCAATACTCACGAGAGGTTATAGATGATTTGGTAGCGCATGGATTTGCCTTTGATAGAGATGACGCAGGGGAGCTTCTTTACACGAAAGAGGCTGCACACTCTTGTGAGCGTATCTTGCATGCAGGAGGGGACGCAACTGGTCGTTATCTGCATCACTTTTTACTCTCTCAAAATGAACACGCTATGCTTGGAGATGCAAGGGTAGTTGATTTGCTTATTAAAGATGGTGCCTGTTATGGAGTGACTGTTTTAGATCATCGAGAGCGACGCAATCTCTATGCAAAAGATGTGATTATAGCGAGTGGTGGTGTAGGTTCTCTCTTTGAGTTTCATACAAATGCACCCTGCATTAGTGCGGATATTCAGGGACTCTGTATTGAGAAGGGCATTCCTCTTGATAGAATGGAGATGTTGCAGTTTCATCCCACTGTATTTGTAAACTCTAACAATGCCCAAAAGATGTTACTCACAGAGGCTCTGCGTGGTGAGGGAGCGACTATTGAGGATGAGAATGGCAAACGCTTTTTGTTTGAGTATGATGCACGAGGGGAACTTGCATCAAGGGATATAGTCAGTAAGTCAATTTATCTCTACAAAAAGAAAACAGGACTACAGGTCTATTTGGCATTTAAGAATTTTGATGTAGAGTATTTTGAAAAGCGCTTTCCAAATATCTGTAAAAATTTGCGTGCTTTAGGTTTTAATGTGCCTACGCAACGAGTTCCTATATCTCCGGCATTTCACTATGCCATAGGTGGTATTAGAAGTAATCTTAAAGGGAGAGTTCCAAGTGTAAAAAATCTTTATGCAATAGGAGAAGTTGCATCAACGCGTGTTCACGGTGCAAATAGACTAGCTTCAAACTCTCTTTTAGAGGGGTTAGTTTTTGCTAAGCGTGCGGTTACTGATATCTTAGAGCAAGAAGATGTAGAGAAGGATTTTATAGAATTTGCTTTAGAAAAGAGGGTAATGAGTCTTAAAGAGGATAAAGTTAAAAAAGATCAACTGCGTCGTATTATGTGGGAAAATGTATCTATTATTCGAACAAAAAGAGGCTTAAATGATGCTTTTGAAGCAATTAATGCTCTTTTAAATGAAAATATTGGTACACTTTTAAAATTTCGTTTATTAACGGCTAGAAATATTGTCCAAGGGGCAATTGCTAGGGAGAAATCAATCGGTGTACATACTATAGAAGAGGAGATATAATGGAACAATCAACAGTCGTCGCACAGCAGATTGCAGAACAAGCGGCAATGGATGTAAACTTAGCTACTACATGGGTAGGTTGGTTAGGTTTAGCTGTCTTTGTAATAGCGTATTATTTTATTGCTACAGAGGATAAATATGAGATAAACAAAGCAAAACCTGCACTCTTCGCAGGTACATTTATGTTTATGCTTATAGGGATTTATTTTTCAATTAACGGCATGAATCCTGACCCCCTTCATGATGAATTAGAACATCTTATTTTAGAAATTGCTGAGATATTCTTTTTCTTACTTGTCGCTATGACCTATATTGAAACACTTATAGAGAGGGGTGTCTTTGATTTGATGAAGTATAAACTCGTCTCTAAGGGATATACTTATAAAAAGCTCTTTTGGCTTACGGGTCTCTTAGCATTTTTTATCTCCCCTGTAGCAGATAACTTAACAACGGCACTTATCCTCTCTACAGTTTTGTTTACGATTGATAAGAAAAATCTTGCATTTTTGGTTCCGGGTGCGATAAATATCGTAGTTGCAGCAAATGCAGGTGGTGCATGGTCCCCTTTTGGAGATATTACGACGCTTATGGCGTGGACGGCAAACAAGGGAGAGTTTGTCGATTTCCTATACCTTTTTCCTGCTTCAGTTGTGGGGTGGGGTGTTACAGCATTTTTACTTAGTATGTCGGTACCAAGCGGACAGCCCCCTTTTGATGCATCTACAGAAGAGAAACCAAAGGTGCTTGATGGTGGAATGGGTGTAACCTATTTAGGTGTTGGAACTATCGTAACCGCAGTTCTTGGACATCAGTTTTTTCACTTTCCAGCGATGTGGGGAATGATGTTTGGTATGGCTGTATTAAAACTCTACTCCATCCATCTTCAAAAGAGTGGTCAGAATGGATTTAATATCTATGTGAATATGCAAAAGGTTGAAAATGATACGCTTCTTTTCTTCTTTGGTATTCTCTCAGCAGTTGGAGCATTGCACTTTTTAGGTTTCTTACATTATATTCACAATGTATATGAAGTGGCTGGAGCAACGTTCACAAATATTGGTGTTGGTTTTCTTTCTGCAATTGTAGATAATGTCCCTGTAATGAGTGCTATCTTAAAATCCTCTCCAGATATGGATATAGCACAATGGATGCTTGTTACTATGACTGCAGGTATCGGTGGTAGTCTTATCTCTTTTGGTTCTGCCGCAGGTGTTGGTGTTATGGGCAGACTTCATGGAATCTATACTTTTGGTTCCCATATGAAACATGCATGGACTATCTTGGTTGGTTACCTCGTTTCCATCTCAATCTGGTATGTTCAATTTGAAATTATGGGGCTTTACTAAGCATCTCTAAAGCCGCTATCTCCTTTAAGAAAGGAGATAGATACCATAAAACCAAATATTAATCTTTTTTTTGCTATTCTTACACAACTAATACTATTTTTTTAAAGGTTTCTCCATGACAAATGTTAGCATCATCGTTCTTGATTTTGGTTCTCAATACACACAACTTATAGCGCGCCGTCTTCGTGAAGACAAAATTTATTGTGAAATTCTTCCTTACCACGCATCTCTTGAAGATATAAAGGCTAAAAATCCTAAAGGGATTATTCTCTCAGGTGGTCCATCTTCTGTTTACAATGAAGATGCCTATGAGGTAGATCAGGGTGTTTACTCTATGGGTGTCCCTGTCCTTGGTATCTGTTATGGTATGCAGAGAATAGCTGTAGATTTTGGTGGGAGTGTAGTTCGTTCAGACCATCATGAGTATGGAAAAGCGGAGTTAAATATTTTACATACAGGTGATGCTTGCTCACCACTCTTTAAAGATTGTGATGATGGACGCATCGTGTGGATGAGTCACTCTGATAGAGTTGAGAGACTTCCTGAGGGTTTCGAGCCGATTGCAGTGAGTGACAACTCTCCTTATGCAGCGATTGCAAATGAAGAGAAGCGTATTTATGCTATGCAGTTTCATCCAGAGGTACAACACTCTGAAGAGGGGTATTTAATGCTGCGTAACTTTGCAAAAAATATTTGTGGAGTGAGTGAGAAGTGGAAGATGGAGCATTTCTTAAAAGAGCAGATTAAATCTATCCGTGAAAAAGTAGGTGATGCAAAGGTGCTGTGTGGACTCAGCGGCGGTGTGGACAGCTCTGTTGTGGCTGCTATGCTCTATGAGGCGATAGGAGATCAGCTTATCCCTGTTTTTGTAGATAATGGACTCCTTAGAAAGGGTGAGAGAGAGCAGGTTGAAGAGGTCTTTAAAATCAATCTCAAAGCACCTTTAGTTGTTGCTGATGCACAGGAACTTTTTTTAGGACGCCTTGCAGGAGTAACAAATCCTGAAGAGAAGCGTAAAATTATTGGGCATACTTTTATAGAGGTTTTTGAGCAAGAGGCTAAGAAACATGATGGTATCAAATTCTTGGCACAAGGTACACTCTATCCTGATGTTATCGAGTCTATCTCTGTAAATGGTCCATCAGAGGTTATCAAGTCACACCACAATGTCGGTGGACTTCCTGATTGGATGGATTTTGAGCTTATTGAGCCACTTCGTGAACTCTTTAAAGACGAGGTGCGTAAAATTGGACTTGAACTTGGTTTACCATCAGATATGATTAACCGTCATCCATTCCCCGGACCGGGTTTAGCGATTCGTATTATGGGGGATGTAAATGTTCCTGATTTGAACCTGCTCCGTGAGGCAGATGTAATTTTACTTGATGAGCTTAAGGCGAGTGGTTACTATGCAAAAACATGGCAGGCGTTTGCTGTTCTTTTAAATGTAAAATCTGTTGGTGTTATGGGTGATAACAGAACTTATGATAATACAGTATGTGTACGTGTAGTAGAGGCAGTTGATGGGATGACAGCGACATTTGCGCATCTTCCTCATGACCTTTTAGAGAGAATCTCTCGTCGCATCATTAATGAAGTAGATGGTATTAACAGAGTTGTTTATGATATCTCAAGTAAGCCACCTGCAACTATTGAGTGGGAGTAGTCGTTTTTTAAAGGGAGAGAGCAACTCTCTCCTCCATGAACTCCTCTAAAATTAAAACCATGAAAACAATTTATCTCTTCTCTATTGCATCACATCCAAAAGCTAGACACATAAATCCACTAAAAATTACTTTATTAAAGCCTGAGATAGATTTTACTCAATATGATAATATCATTATTACATCACAACAAGCCACAAAGGCTCTAAAACAGTATAATGCAGAGGAGTATTTAGATAAATCTGCTTTGTGCATATCACAAAAGAGTGCTGCAGCATTTAGGAAGATAGGAGGAGAGGTTTTAGCCATTGGGGATGGATATGGAGACAATTTAACGGGATTAATTCGAGAGTATCCAAAAAAGAAAAAGTGGCTCTACCTTCGTGCTGCTAAGATTGCAAGTGATTTTGTAGTGCAATGTAGAGAGGAAGGCTATAGAATTGATGAAGCAGTTGTTTATAAAAGTGAGTGTTCTGAGAAGTTGAAAAACATTCAAGTTTCAAAAGAAGCAATACTTATTTTTACCTCACCTTCAAGTATAGAGTGCTTCTTGCATCATAATCAAATAGAGCCTACTCATAAAGTAATTGTTATAGGTGAGAGTAGTGCTAAAAGTCTTCCGACTTCCATAAAACCAATCATATCTAAAGAGAAGAGTATAGAAGCGTGTATGAATTTAGCTTTGGAAATAATATGATGCAGAATTTTGCTATAATAGTGTCCAATTATTTTAAAGGGATAGTATGAACACATTGAAGTTGCTGATAGTTTTATCTTTTTTAACGCTCAATACGCTTCATGCTGATTATATTAGAAGTATTCGTTTGGGTACCTACCCAAGTGAAGAGAGTGCAAAAAAAGCCCTAGAGAAAATTAATGAATTTGTAGAGACACACGATAATATTGTAGCGTTGATGCAAAAGAGAGATTTTATTTTTAAAGAGCGTAAATCTGGAAAGTATTATATTACTTTAGTAGAACCCTTTACAGATAGAGCTATTTTACAAGAAGTACTCGATACATTACGTCTTGCATATCCTGATATTTATGTTACAAAACTAAAAAAGCTTCCTTTAGAAGAACCACGAACTATTCAAAAACAAGAAGAAGTTTTAGATGTAACTGATTTAGAAGAGGTAAACGAGCGAGAAGTTCCTCAAGTTACTCCAGAAACACTAAAAGTTACAGATGAAGCCTCTCTTAATGCTACTAAAGAGGAGGTTGTTGTTCAAGAAGATATACAGGCAGAAGAACCAACTGTGCTAGAGGCTGTAACCTTACCTACTCCAACACAGAGTAGCAGTAGTATGGAATGGAACTATTTTCAACTTCTCTCACTTATTCTTCTTTTCATTATTGGTATCCTAGTGAAATATCTTATTAAATACAAAAAAGAGAATGAACTTTATCTTAACAAAGAGATGATTTATCATGAAAAGATGGAGAAAATACACTCAGAATTAGTAAGCAAAGACAAACTACTCTCTCATGTAAGTCATGAACTTAGGACGCCAATGACTGCTATAATGGGTTTAACTCATTTGGTTTTAGAGAGTGATTTAACGAAACTTCAAAAAGATTATATATTAAAAATAGAGAGTTCATCAGAACATCTTCTAAGTCTTATTAATGATATCTTGGATGTTTCAAAGATTCAGGCAGGTGAGTTGAAGCTTGAGCAGAGTGAGTTTAATATAAATGATATTTTAGAGTATGTCTTTAGCGTAAATGCAGTAAATGCGAAGCGTAATGAGAATACTTTTTTTATGGATGTGGATTTAGATGTTCCATCTAAAGTTATTGGGGACTCACTACGCTTAGGGCAGGTACTGATTAATCTTATTGGAAATGCCGTAAAGTTTACACATAAAGGAGAGGTCTCTTTACATATAAAAAAGATTGATTCTTTTGGAGATAATGTAAAGTTGGAATTTAGTGTTGCTGATACCGGTATAGGAATGACAACAGAACAGGTGAATAATATTTTTCACTCTTTTTATCAGGCAGATGAATCTATAAGTCGTGAATTTGGTGGCACAGGACTAGGTCTCTCTATCTCAAAAGAGTTAGTAGAGATGATGGGTGGTGAGATTAGGGTAGAGAGCCAAAAGGATATAGGTACAACTTTTATTTTTACAGTAGTCCTAAAACTAAAAGATCCTGAAAATAAAAGATACTATCGTCTTCCATCCTCCTCTATGCTTCATAAAAAGATACTTATTGTAGAGTCGTCCAATAAAAATGTTATCTCTTTAATTAAATCATTAGGTTATTTTAACTACAAAACGAATACTATCCCTTCTTTTGAGGAAGCAGTTCTTGAAGAGGATACAAAATTTGACATTGTCATTATTAATCAATACAATTTAACAAAAATAGCAAAGGAAAAGATTGCTCTAATGCAAAGAGAGTATGATACAAAGCTAGTAGTGCTTAATGAAATCTATGCAGGGGTACATAGTGATTTGTTAGGTGATTTTAAAATTGATGCATTTTTACAAGTTCCTGCAACACAACAGAGTGTATTGAATATGATAGTTGATTTATATGTAGCAAAAAATCTTGATAAACGTTCTCGAAAAACAACCCTCAAAGATAAACTCAAAGAGTTTGCAGGAAAGAAGATTTTAGTTGCCGAAGATAATGATGTCAATCAAAAAGTAATATCAGGCCTTTTGGCAAAAACAGGTATTGAGATGACCTATGTGGATGATGGGCAAGAGGCGATTGATTTGATACGCAAGGATATCCCTTTTGATTTAGTGCTGATGGATATTAATATGCCAAACATGAATGGGTATGAAGCAGCGCGTGAGATACGTAAAAGTAATAAATACAAGACATTGCCGATTTTAGCACTTACAGGGGATGTTACGGACGCAGCAATTTCAAAGGCGATAGAGTCCGGAATGCAAGGGCATATCTCTAAACCGATTATTATTGATATTTTTTATAAAAAAATTTATAATATGCTCTCAATGGAGGAGATGGACTTTGCAAAAGATACGCAAGCGTGTGCTTTAAGTAGTGCGATAGAAGATGGTTATGAAGAACTCTCTGTTTCGGTTGGTTTAGCTCGTTGTAACGGGGATAAGGAGTTTTATAAAACTATTTTACTTGATTTTAAAAGTATGTATGCAAACTCTGCACAATCATTGAAAGATTTTTGTGAAGCTCAAAAGTTTAAAGAGGCAAGACGAATGGCTATGGACATTAAAGATATAGCACTTAATATCGGGGCTTATAATCTTTGTGAAAGTGCTGCTAGTATGGAGTACGAGTTTGAGAAGGGAAGTCGCAGCAAGTGGAGAGAGCTAATTGCGTATTATGATAGTGTACTTGCAACTCTTTTTAAGGATATTGAAAAGTATTTGAGCAAGTAGTATATCTCTTAGTGCATATGTTTTACTCTTAAGCGTTTGACAGCCCTTTGGAAAGGTTGTGCATCAAAGTTCTCTTGCATTAAGATTTTTGTTGCATTCTCAACAGACTCTTCAGAGAGTTGCTCTCTTATATTTACTGCAGCTCTGACTACTCGAAGAGCGGTGACGATATCTACGATGCTCTTTGGTACATCTCTCTCATTATCTAGATATCGCATCGCTTGGGAGAAGGTGTCGTTTAAGTTAAGGTGTTCAAAAATAAGTGCATTAATTTGTGCTGTAGTCATCATAGTATAGAGATTTTCTACATAGGAGATATCGTTATACTCCGCGATATCTGCTATGAAAGCATCAGTTTTTTTACTCTCAATGATATCTTTTGCGATTAAGACCTTCCCTGTTTCCATTAAAAAAGCGATGGGTGTAAGATTGCGTGCAGTATCAATATCAATGCTCATATACCATTGGAAAGCAAGTTCACTCTGCATAGTGCTTATTTTAGAAAATTCATATGTTGAAATATTGTAAGGTGTTAAATCTATGTCAAAACATCTCTCTATACTTGAGGCAAGAACAATAGAACGTATTTGAGCAGAACCAAAAAGGGTAACAGCTTGGAGAATGTCTATAATACTTTTTGAAAAACCATAATAGGGAGCATTAACTTTTGCAAGTACATCAGCTGTTAGAGAGGGATCGGCTTCTATAATTTTTACTATCTCATCTATGTCAGGATCTGGTTGCGTGAAGAGTGCTTCTATCTTTAAAACAGACTCTGGAAGTGGTGGAAGTGAATCAACACGTGCTATAAGTGGAATATATGCCATAAAATGTACCTTAATTAATGAATACCGTATTATAATGAAATAATTCTAAAATTAAATGAAGTATTCTTTTTGTATAATGCTACTTGAGTCTAGATAGTTCGAGTAATCGCACATATGAGGGTTCTACATATTCAAATTGTGAACTAGTAGTGTGGGCGTGTGTCGGTGTTATCGTTTGAGATATGTTCACTCTGTCGAGATAATGTCGCCGTTAGCCTTCACTCTCTTCACCCAAATTCGGCTTTGAGAACCGAACCAATCGCGTGACGGCTATCTGGGCTTTTTTGCATCATAATAAAGAGAAATTATTTTAGTCTATTTTTTAGCTTAAAATAATTTTTTAATTCAAGAGGTACTGTATGAAGATTTTGATTTTAGGGAGTGGTGGTCGTGAATACTCTATAGGTAGGGCTATTAAAAATGAGGAGGGAGAGCATGAACTCTTTTTTCAACCGGGAAATGGGGCTACTAACCATCTAGGAACAAATCTTGATATTAAAGATTACAATGACTTAGCTGCCTTTGCAGAAGAAAATGGTATAGAATTAACTATAGTAGGACCAGAAGCTCCTTTAGTGGATGGTGTAGTTGATGTTTTTAAAGCAAGAGGGCTAACTATTTTTGGACCAAATAAAGAGGCTGCACAGCTTGAGGGTTCTAAAGTTTATATGAAAAATTTTTTAGCGAAATATAATATTCCAACTGCTGCATATATTGAGAGTGATAGCATAGAGGAACTTTATAAGTTTACAGACTCATTAAGCACTCCTATTGTTGTAAAAGCAGATGGTCTATGTGGTGGTAAAGGGGTGATTATCGCTCAGAGTCATGATGAAGCGAAAAAAGCAATAGGTGAGATGCTTAGTGGAAAGAGCTTTGGTGATGCAGGAAAGAAGGTAATCGTTGAGGAGTTTTTAGATGGCTATGAACTCTCTATGTTTGCCGTATGTGATGGAAAAGATTATATTTTACTCCCTGCTGCGCAAGATCATAAACGTGTAGGTGATGGAGATACAGGCCCAAATACAGGAGGTATGGGTGCATACGCGCCAACACCACTAGTTGATGATGCACTCTATGCGAAAGTAAAAGAGAGAATCATTCGTCCGACACTTGATGGTATGCAAAAAGAGGGGGCGCCTTTTGAAGGTGTGCTTTTTATTGGCATCATGGTAGTCAATGGAGAACCGATTACTTTGGAGTTTAATGTTCGCTTTGGTGATCCTGAGTGCGAGATTTTAATGCCGCTTATGACTTCGAGTGTCAGCGATATGTTCTATAAGGCAGCAACGAATAGACTTGCAGATATCGAGGTGAGCTTCTCAGATCAGTATGCAGTTGGTGTTGTTATGGCGAGTGAAAACTACCCTTATGGGAGTTCAAAGCCTGCTGAGATTATTGTCGATGCAGTACATCACGAAGAGATAGAAAAAAATACTCATATCTCCTATGCGGGGGTAAGCTTGGAAGATGGCAAACTCTATGCAACCGGTGGACGCGTTTTAGTCTGTGTTGGTTTGGGAGATAGTATCAAAGAGGCACGCGATAGAGCTTATCTGAGATGTGGACAGGTTCACTTTGCAGGTAAAAAGATTCGTACAGATATCGCATATCAAGCACTCTAGGCAAAAGAAGTGAATGAAGAGTTAGAAGAGAGACTCTACAGAGAGGGCATCACTTTAGCAGATATAAAGAAGAGGGCGGTAGCTTTTTTTATTGATGAGATGCTGCTCTCTATGCTACTTATTTTTGCTTTGTGGGACTCTTTTGCATCGGTACAAACTACAGAAGAGGTAATAGCGCTTACAAATAGCTTTGTATTTGAATATATGCTCATGAAAATAGTCTATCAGGCTTTTTTTGTGATGCAGTATGGGGCTACTTTGGGAAAGATGGCGCTAAAGATTAGGGTTATAGAGATAGCTACCTTGGCAAATCCAAATGTCTTGGTATCACTCAATCGTGCAATTTTTCGAGTGATTAGTGAGATGTTTTTTTATCTCGGATTTCTTTGGGGAATGCTCAACCCTTCACGCCAAGCTTGGCACGATGTTACAGCAAAAACTTTGGTTGTAAATGCTTAAACTACTTCTCTCTCTTCTACTATTGTCACTTGCTTTGATAGCAGGTGATAAGGTGGAAATATATGCTTCCTCCATTGATTCTAAAGGTGATATTGTTACATCAAGTGGTGGTGTTACCTTGGTATATAAAGAGTATATACTTCATGCAGATAGAAGTGTCTATAATCGTAAAACAGGTGATATGGAACTCTTTGGAAATATTCGTCTTAACCAAGGAAAATCCTATAAGGCACTGGGAAAATATGCAAAATTAAACTTAGCAAAAAAAGAGAGACTCTTTCAACCCTTCTTTATGTCAGATAATGAGTCGCAACTCTGGATGAGTGCAGCTGAGGGAAGTACAACTGACAAAGATATTTTTATAAAATCAGGTGTACTAAGTGGGTGTAATCCGATAGATCCTATCTGGAAGATGGAGTTTAGTTCTCTTGATTATGATGCAAAAACAAAGTGGACAAATGCGTACAATGCAAGACTTTACATAGGAGATATCCTCCTTTTTTATACGCCTTACATCGGCTACTCTCTTGATCATACTCGAAGAACCGGTCTGCTTATACCCTCTGTGGGGTATTCGGTAAATGAGGGAGTCTATTTTGAACAACCCCTCTACATAGCAGAGCAGAATTGGTGGGACTTACAGATAAAGCCACAGCTGAGAAGTTCTCGTGGATATGGAGTCTATCAAACGTTTCGTTTTGTTGACTCTAAGATATCACATGGTGAGATTAGAGCTGGGTATTTTAAAGAAAATGAGAAATACTTTAGAGAGAACAAACTTCAAAATAGTTCACATTATGGTTTTGAAGTTGATTATGATAATAGTGATTTTATAAATCAATGGTTCGGTACTGCTTTAGAGGGTCAATCTGGACTCTATGCAGAGATAAAGCATATGAATGATGTTGATTATATTAACCTTGCAACAAATAATATTCAAAATAGCACTACGGCGACACAGATTCTTTCTCGTATCAATATGTTTTACAATAAAGAGAAACACTATCTTGGAGCTTATCTGAAATATTATCAAGATTTAGCAGTAGCGAGTAATGCACAAACCTTACAAAAACTGCCGACTCTGCAGTATCACTACTATCTTAATACCTTTTTAAAAGATCATTTTCTCTATAATTTTGATATTAAAGCAAATAATATAACAAGAACGCTTGGGAAAAAGGCACTCCAAACAGATATGAACCTGCCGCTTACCCTGCAGACATCGCTTTTTGATGAGTATATTACAGTCGCCTATGATGCAAATATATATATGCAAACTTCTCAATTTTTGGGAGAAGAGTACCCTTCAAGTGGAAATGAGTATAAGAATGGGTATCTTTTTAGAAATACACATACACTCTCCGCTGCATCTCAACTGATACGAAAGTATGATGAGTATTCCCATGTAGTAGGATTAAGAGTCTCATATAACAGAGCAGGCGTGGAATCAAAATCAGGTTTTTATGAGGATAATGCGGAGTTTTGTGCAGATCCTGAAAATGTAAGGAATCCAAGGTGTGAATTTTATAATATCACACCAGTACAAGATGAGATGCAACTCGACTTTACACAGTACCTTTATGATAACAAAGCAAGGGAGGTAATTTACCATCGTTTGGCGCAAAAAATATTTTACTCTCATGCAGTAGAAAAGTATGGAGAATTGGAAAATGAGTTAGATTATAAAATAACCTCTTTTTTGAGCTATTATAATAATATGCTCTACAACTATACTCAAAAACGATTCTCCAAAATTTTCAATGAAGTTGGTTATCATGATTATGGAGTAAATGTTCGTCTTTCACACCTCTACAAGGACTCCTTTATTGAGGCAACAGATACTTTGGCACGTTATACAAGCTACCTAACATCAACAATAGGCTATACTTACGACACGCATTACTCTTTTAATGCACTCTATAACTATGATATAGAAGCAAAAGAGAAAAAGAGTATGGAAGTGGGTTTTTTGTACAAACAGCGATGTTGGGATTTTGGTTTAAAGTATAGTGAAAACAGGCGTCCAATTCTTACAACAGAGGGTGATTCTTTCGTTGATGATAGATATATATATCTCTCTTTAGTGCTGCGTCCTATAATGCAAGCGAGTGATGGTTCATCGCTGCTTACATGGCAACTTCCACAAAAAAAGTAAGGGTGGTTTTTTATGCAAAAGTATAAAAATATACTGCGTGACAGAGAAGAAGCGGCAAAAAAACTTCTTGATGTGATTCCTATAAATAAGCTTAAAGAAGAAGAGTGGAGTATTATCGCAGTTTCTAGAGGTGGGCTTGAGTTGGGTTCTTTTATTAAAGGGAGATTACAAAATAGTTTGGATATTCTCTTTTTAGAGGCTATAATGGCACCACATAATAGTGAATGTGAGATTGCTTGTGTAAGTGAGAGTGAAGAGATTGTCATCAATGAGCAACTCGCTTTTGCTTTTGAGATTCAGTATGATTACATTTATGGTGAAGCACATAGAAAACATGAAGAGAATATTTTAAGTAATATTTATCAGTACAGAAAAGGGCGTCCTTTTGCATCCGTAGAGAATCAAGTAGTTCTCTTAGTTGATGAGGGGAGTGAGAGTGGTAGTAAGTTTATAACTTCACTAAAAACAGTATTGGCGCAAAATCCAAAAGCGGTTTATATTGCTGTACCAGTACTCCCAAGTGATATACTTGAACAGTTAGAACCTTTTGTGGATGATATATACTTTTTGCATGATATTGATGATTATGTGGAGACGACTTTATATTATGAGGAGCTAGAGATGGTGTCTGATGAGCGTGTAGAAAAATTACTAGAGGAAAATAGATGAAATATGATATAAGTTTAGCATTAGAGAATAGAGAAGAGTCCTACTCTTTTGGGTATGTTGCAAAACAGGCAAATGGTGCGTGTTGGTTAAAGTCTGGTAAGAGTGTTATCTTAGCGACGGTGGTTATTGATGAGACAGAGGTTGTAAAAGATGATTTCCTTCCTTTAACTGTGCAGTATATAGAAAAGACATATGCAGCGGGAAAAATACCCGGTGGTTTTTTTAAGCGTGAAACAAAGCCAAGTGATTTTGAGACACTCACATCACGTATAGTTGACAGAAGTTTGCGTCCACTCTTTCCAAAAGGTTTTGGACACCCTACACAGATTACTATTATGGTCTTTAGTGCAGATGAGGAGTCTGATTTACAACTCCTTGCTCTCAATGCTGCTTCAGCAGCAATTTTTACATCAGATATCGATATTAACAAATCAGTCTCTGCTGTTCGTGCGGCGAAGGTAGATGGTGAGTTAGTTTTAAATCCTACACTCTCACAGCTAAAAAACTCTACACTAGATCTCTACCTTTCTGGAACAAAAGAGGATCTTTTGATGATTGAGATGCGTACTTTTGGTTCTGAGGAGGTAGAAGTTAACGATATGATAGTTGATCCTATGCTCGATCCTACCATGGCAGGTGCAGTTCTCGCACGTCATACATCAAATGCGATGAATGAAGATGAACTAATAGAAGTATTTGAAAAGACACAAGAAGAACTCTTTGCAACTAATGCAAAGTATGAAGAGGCTTTTGAGAGTTTTAGAAAACCAGTTGTAGCACTTGATTTAAAAGCACACGCTATTAATGAAGAGATGGTTGCTTATGTAAGAGAGAATCATATGTCTGATATTGCCGATGCTATGAATCAGATGGCAAAGTCTGAGCGCTCAACTGCTCTGCGTCAACTTCGCAAAAAGATTCTCCTCGCAAAAGAGGAGTGGTCGGATGTTGATGGTGAGGTAGCACTCAAAGATGCAATAGAGCGAGTAAAAAAAGAGCAGGTTCGCACACAAATCCTTAATGAAGGAGTTCGTGCAGATGGACGTGCTTTAAATGAAGTGCGACCGATTACAATAGATACAAATGTTCTTCCAAGCGCACACGCTTCATGTCTCTTTACCCGTGGACAGACACAGGCACTTGTGGTACTCACTATGGGTGGACCAAAAGATGCACAGATGTTTGAATCACTTACAGACAGCGGTGCGCAAAATGAGAACTTTATGGTGCATTACAACTTTCCGGGATTCTCCGTCGGTGAGGCTTCACCGGTAATGGGAACAAAACGAAGAGAGTTAGGGCATGGAAATCTTGCAAAGAGAGCGTTAGAACCTATTGTAAATCTTGATGGACAGACAGTTCGTTTAGTCTCTGAGATTTTGGAGTCAAACGGCTCTAGCTCTATGGCTACAGTATGTGGCGGTTACATGGCACTTAAGGCGGCTGATATCGAGACAAGTGATACAATAGCAGGAATTGCTATGGGTATGGTGAGTGAGGGTGAGAAGTATGCTATTCTCTCAGATATCATGGGACTTGAGGATCATGATGGCGATATGGACTTTAAAGTGACAGGATCAAAAGAGGGTATTACTGCTATGCAGATGGATATTAAACTTGGTGGTATCTCTTTAGATGTCTTAAAAGAGGCACTCTATCAGGCAAAAGAGGGGCGTTCTCATATTATTGATATTATGTTAGAAGCAGAGTCACAAATAGAGTTTAATGATGGTGTATTACCTAGTGTGGATTTCTTTCATATAGATCCGAGTTTTATTGGTGAAATTATTGGTCAGGCGGGAAAAACTATTCGTGAAATGATAGAGAAGTTTGAAGTAGCTATAGATATCGATAAAAAAGATGGAAAGGTGAAAATTACTGGTAAAAACAAATCAGGTGTACAGGCTGCAAAAGAGCATATACACAGTATAGTAAATGCTCCTAAAAAAGAGAAAATAAAATATGAAGTTGGTGGTGTCTATGATGGTGTTGTAAAGCGTATAGTTGATTTTGGTGCCTTTGTAGAACTTCCAGATGGTACAGATGGACTGCTTCATATCTCTAAAATCTCTGATAAAAGAGTAGAGAAAGTGAGCGATGTGCTGAGTGAAGGGGATAAAATAAAGGTAGAAATTCTAGAATTTAAAGGAAATAAGATATCTCTTGGCCGAGCCTAAGAGAATTTTTAGATAAGTTTGTATATAATTCGGACATCAATTGCAAGTAGGGAAATCTAGGCATTTATGTTTAGGTTGCTTCATTTTAGGATGAGGTTACGCTATCCGAAAGTTTTTGTAATACTCTTAAGGACAATTTTATGAAAAAAATACTTTTTCTTTTAGTAGCATTAACTGCTGCTGCATTCGCTAATGAGGGTGAGGTTGCTAACCAAACAATCAAAGCATACTCTATGATTGCTGCTGGTATCGGTCTTGGTCTTGCTGCACTTGGTGGAGCTATCGGTATGGGTCATACTGCTGCTGCAACAATCGCTGGAACTGCTCGTAACCCGGGATTAGGTGCAAAACTTATGACTACAATGTTTATTGCTCTTGCAATGATTGAAGCACAAGTTATCTATGCACTTGTAATTGCGCTTATCGCACTTTACGCTAACCCATATTTAGGTTAATCTTTTAGATATCTAAATACACCTCATTTGGTTTAACTCTCTTTTGAGTTAAACCACTTTTTTTAAACCACAAAATGCGATCGTGGTGGAACGGTAGACACGCAACGTTGAGGTCGTTGTGCCTTCGGGTGTGGGAGTTCAAATCTCCCCGATCGCACCATCTTTTAAAATAAATCGCTAGATTTCATCACTACTCCAAGCTTCAATGGCTTCGCTAAGGCTCTCAAAACTATCAGCTTTTCCGATTATAAATACTTCATCAAATATATAACAGGTGATGCGTGTATTTGGTTCAAGTAAAAAGACAGCATACTCCTCAGGCGTTTTAGAGTGTACTGAGAGAACACGCATTCCATCTACCATATCTCCAACTGCAACAACTGTGTCATACTCAACATCTATAAGTTTTTTCCCATCACTGTAGTAAATAGCCATATCTTCTCTTTTTTTAAAAAGATTTTACCCAAAAAAAGCAACTGTTTTACTATCTTAATGTAAAATGATGCAATCAAAAAAGGAAATAGATATATGAATATAGCAAATAATATAACTGAATTAGTAGGGAATACTCCTCTAGTACGCTTGAACAAAGCTTCAGAGATGAGTGGAGCAACAATACTGGGCAAGTGTGAATTTATGAATCCAACAAGCTCTGTAAAAGATAGAATAGGATTTAATATGATAAGACGCGGATTAGAGTCTGGAGTTATTGCAGAGGGAACGACGGTTATTGAGCCTACAAGTGGTAATACTGGTATTGCTCTTGCTGCAAACTGTGCCGCACAAAATATAAAACTTATTTTAACTATGCCAGAGTCTATGAGTGTTGAGCGAAGAAATCTCTTAAAAGCTTTAGGAGCAGAACTAGTGTTAACACCTGCTGCAAAGGGGATGAATGGAGCAATCGCAAAAGCAGAAGAGCTACAAAAGTCACTTGAAAACTCTGTCATCTTACAGCAGTTTGAAAACCCGACAAATCCAGAGATTCACGAGATTACAACAGCGGTGGAGCTGTTGCGTGACACAGATGGTAAAATAGATGCTTTTGTGGCTGCTGTAGGAACAGGTGGTACTATCACCGGGACTTCTCGAATACTAAAAAAAGAGATAGCACATATAGAAGTTTTTGCAGTAGAGCCTGAAGCGTCTGCTGTTCTCTCTGGAGAAACAGCGGCACCACACAAGATACAAGGAATTGGTGCCGGTTTTGTACCTAAAATTTTAGATACCTCTGTTTACGATGAAGTGATTAAAGTAAGTAATGAAGATGCCATAGCGACTGCAAAAATGTTGGCAAAAACGGAAGGCTTACTTGTAGGGATTTCTGCTGGAGCAAATGTATACGCAGCGATGCAGGTAGCATCACGAGCAGAGTTTCAAGGTAAAACAGTTGTAACTATACTATGTGATACAGGTGAGCGCTATTTGAGTACAGAACTCTTTAGTGAGTAACTTCTATCTTGAGACCATCAAGGCTCTTGATGGTCGTCTCTATCATCTTTCGTACCATCAAAGGCGTATGGAGGGTGTTTTAATATCGTTAGGTAGCAAAGCTACTTATGATTTAGCATCGCTGCTACAACCACCAAAAGAGGGGCTTTACCGTTGTAGAGTTCTCTACTCTGTATCATCATGTGAGGTAGAGTATATCCCATATATCAAACGAGTAGTGAAACGACTACGATTAGTTAGAGACGATAGTGTAGAGTACACTCAAAAATCTGCCAATAGAGAGGCACTCAATCTGCTCTTTGCACAAAAGAAAGAGTGTGATGATGTGCTGATAGTAAAAAATGGACTCATTACAGATACGACGATTGCAAATGTAGCCTTTTTTGATGGCAAGAGATGGCTTACTCCTAAAACACCGCTACTTAAGGGTACAACGAGAGAGAGACTTCTTGAAGCAGGCATAATAGTAGCAGAAGATATCACTCCCGAGATGATAAATGGCTTTAAAAAGCTTGCTTTGATGAATGCTATGATAGATTTTGATATAATAGCGCAAGAAAACAGGGGAGATGTGATTTGTTAGAAAATGTAATCGATGAAAAAGGCTTTGCACAGATAATGAAGCGAAGTATGCAAGATGTGATTATTCACTTTTTTGAACTAGAACAAAATTTTGGAATACTGTGTAAAATAGAGGAAGTCTCTTTTGATCCACCACTTCCAGAG
>JALWSY010000153.1:0-4218 GCA_027083035.1 Sulfurimonas sp.
AAGATTGTGATTTGTTTACATCATCATTTGGGTGTACAAGTTTCTCAACTCTAAAGTCACCGCCTAAAATCTCTGTTGCACGATTTGCAAGCACCTCGTTGTTGTTCATGTTTGACTGTGTACCTGATCCTGTCTGCCATACAACAAGCGGATAGTTTCCATCTAGTTTTCCTGCAAGCATATCATCAGCGGCCTGTGCTATTGCATCCGCTTTTTTTGCATCAAGTTTACCAAGATCTTTATTAACGAGTGCTACTGCTTTTTTAAGATAAGAGAATGCTCTTGTAATCTCATAAGGCATAGTCTCCTCACCAATCTTAAAGTTTTGGATAGATCGTTGTGTCTGTGCCGCCCAGTATGCATCAAAGGGAACTTCAATCTCCCCCATTGTGTCATGTTCTACTCTTGTCTTCATTTAGATTCCTTCAAAAAAATTATTTTCTTCTAGTATATTAATACCATCTTGTATAGATTTAACTGAAATAGCAAACTTTTCTTTTGTTTCTTCATCAAGTTGTAACTCTATTATCTTCTCAACACCCTTTGCACCCAAAACTACGGGAACACCAACAGCTACATCTCTGTAACCATACTCCCCATCTAGCACTGTACATGAAGATACAATAGCTTTGGAGTCATTGAGCATCGCTTCAATCATATGTGCTATAGCACGACCCGGACCATAGTAGCCTGATGTACCAAGATACTTAACAATCTCTGCTCCACCATTTTTAGTGCGTTCAATGATGCCCTCCATATCCTCTTTAGATATAAGCTCGGTAAGTGGAATATCCGCTACAGAGACCTTTTGAGGAAGAGGAATCATATGCTCACCATGATCACCCATCACTAGGCTACCTGTCTGGTTTGCAGCATACCCTGTAAGCTTTTGAATCTGATATGCCATGCGTGAGCCATCTAAGGCACCCGCAAGACCGACAATCCTGTTGTTATCCCAGCCGGTGATTCGTTTGGTAACATAGGTCATCACATCTAAAGGGTTTGAGACACAGATGATGATAGCATCAGGAGAGTTCTCTTTAATATTTTGAACAACCTGTTTTGTAATCTTTGCATTTATCATCAACAAATCTGCTCGTGTCATATCTCCCTTTCGAGGGACACCCGCAGTTACAACAACAATGTCACAATCTTTAATATCACTAGGTTGCTCGGCAGCTGTGATGATAGTCCCCTGCTGTGAGTAGTAAGAGGCTTGTGCTATATCTATTGCTTTACCTTTTGCTACACCCTCGGCTATATCAAAAAGAACAATCTCATGACAAGTTCCCATCATGCTAAGTGTGTATGCTGTAGTAGCACCTACAGCACCTGCACCGACTATACCTACTTTTCTACTTTTCATTTTTTGTACTCTCTTTGGCTTGACTCTCTACTTTGTCACAATCATCAAAAAAGTGATTTGCATAGAGTGCATCTACCATGTCTTTTACCGATGCTAAAGAGTTTTTAAATCGTGTTCTTTGGAGTGTTTTGAGTGTCATCTCTATCACCTGCTCTGCTCCACCGGCACCTATCATAACAGGCACACCGCTTACCATATCACTATAACCATACTCCCCTTGAAGCATAACGGCACATGAGTGAATCTGCTTGGTATCTTTGAGAATAGCATCTACCATAACAGCTGTTGATTTCGCAGGTGCATAGTAGGCTGAACCATCTCCTAGAAGATTTACAATCTGCGCACCACCGTTGCGTGTCTTTTTAACAATTTCGCCAATCTCCTCAGAGTCAAGCAAATCATCAATAGGCACACCGGCAACCGTTGTAAACTTTGGAAGAGGTACCATAGTATCCCCATGACCACCCATAACAGTTGCACGAATCTGCCCTGCTCCATAACCGAGTTTCTCATAGATAAAGTGTGCCATCCTCGCTGCATCTAAAATACCTGCCATCCCAAGAACTCTCTCTCTTGGAAATCCTGTATATTTGAGTGCTACATAGGTCATCACATCTAACGGGTTACTTACTACAACTACTATCGCATTTGGAGCGTACTTTTTTATCTCAAGAGAGTAGTTTTTTACAATCTCGGCGTTTTTTACAAGAAGATCATCTCTACTCATCCCCGGTGTTCTTGGGGCGCCTGCAGTTATAACTACTATCTGACTATCCTTCATGTCTTCAGGACCCTCTGCAGCTCTTACGATAGTATGCTCTCTTGCTGCATTTGCAGCCTGAGACATATCAAGAGCCTTCCCCTTTGCAACATCTACATTTCTACCACGGAGAACAACTTCGTGGCAAGATCCACGCATTGCCAATATAAATGCAACCGTTGATCCAAAATTACCTGTTCCAATGACCGTTACTTTACTTGCCATTTTCTCCCCTTGCATTATTATAAACTTTTTGGTTTTAGCTATAAAGAAGTAGCTAAAAAGAAAAAGTTATTTGCCCTCTATACCAAAAAGGGTATAGAAGGTATGAACATTAAAACTATATAGCGTTAATGATTTCGTTAAGTGTAGCAGATGGACGCATAGCAGCTTCTGCTTTTGCATCATCTGGGTGGAAGTATCCACCGATATCTTGAGGTTTACCCTCAGCAGCGAGTAACTCTTCCATGATTTTTGCTTCATTCTCTTCAAGTGCTGCAGCAACAGGAGCAAATTTAGTTGCAAGTGCTGCATTATCAGAAGATGCAAGTGCTTTTGCCCAATACTGTGCAACGAAGAAATGAGAAGCTTTATTATCAGGCTCACCACATTTTCTTGATGGTGCTTTATTCTCACCAAGATAGCTGTCATTTGCACTATCAAGCGCAGCTGTTACGGCAGCTAAATCATCAGAGTTGTTTTTCTTTGCAACAAAACGAAGAGACTCTGCAAGTGCTAAGAACTCACCAAGAGAGTCCCAACGAAGGTGACCACACTCTAAGAACTGATCAACATGCTTTGGAGCAGATCCACCAGCACCAGTCTCATACAGACCACCACCAGCTAAAAGTGGAACGATAGAGAGCATCTTTGCAGATGTTCCAAGCTCTAAGATTGGGTACATATCTGTTAAGTAATCTCTAAGAACATTACCTGTTACAGCAATAGTATTTTTACCCTCTCTTACACGAGCGTTTGTAAATCTAGTCGCCGCTGCTACATCCATAATCTGAATATCTAATCCATCAGTATCGTAATCAGCCAAATATTTTTCTACTTTTTTAATCATCTGTGCATCGTGAGCTCTATTACTATCTAACCAGAAGATTGTAGGCACTTTTTCAATGCTTGCTCTCTCAACTGCCAGTCTTACCCAGTCCTTGATAGGAATATCTTTAGCACGAGACATTCTCCAAATATCACCAGCTTCTACATCAAAGCTCATTAACTCTGTTCCATCTTCAGCAGTTACAGTTACTTTCCCATCTTCTGCCATCTCAAAAGTTGTTGGGTGAGAACCATACTCTTCTGCTTTTTGAGCCATTAGACCGACATTTGCTACAGAACCCATAGTTGCTACATCATATTGACCATTCGCAACACAATCTTTTACCATCTCTTCGTAAAAAAGGCCATAAGATGCATCAGGGATAACAGCTACACACTCTTTTGCTTCACCGTTTCTGTTCCACTGCTTACCACCCTCTCTTACAACTACAGGCATAGAAGCATCAATAATTACATCATTTGATGCGTTAAAGTTTGTTTGACCTTTATCTGAGTCAACCATTGCAATCTCAGGAGCATCAGAATCAACAACAGCTTTAAATGCAGCTAAAATCTCTGCCTCTTTTTCATGACCTGCAATCTTTTTCTCAATATCAGAGATACCAAGTCTAGCATTAACTTTAAGCTCTGCAAAAGTATCAGCATATTTTTCAAATACAGGAGCAAAGAATACCTCAAGTGCATGACCGAACATAATTGGGTCAGATACTTTCATCATAGTAGCTTTGAGGTGAATTGACCATATAACACCATTTGCTTTTGCATCATCTATCGTTTTTTGGATAAATGCTCTAAGCTTTTTAGCTGACATAAACGTACCATCTAAAACTTCACCATCGAGTGCATCTATCGTTTTTAACTCTTTGCCATTAAGTGCAATAGTTACTTTTTGAGCATTGTCAATAACCACTGACTTTTCATTTGAGTAAAAGTCACCATCGCCATTCATATGTGCAACATACGCCTTTGAATTTTCAGCAAATGGCTTTAATCTGTGTGGATGGTTTTGAGCAAACTTCTTTAC
>JALWSY010000153.1:4228-12851 GCA_027083035.1 Sulfurimonas sp.
TTTTGCAGCACGTCTGTCTGAGTTACCTTCACGAAGTACAGGGTTAACTGCTGAACCTAGACATGGATTATATTTTGCACGAATCTCTTCTTCTTCTGGAGTAGAAGGATTTTCTGGAAAATCAGGAATATCAAAACCTTGAGACTGAAGCTCAGCAATACAATCTTTAAGTTGACCGATTGATGCAGAGATATTTGGAAGCTTAATAATGTTCGCTTCTGGTTTTAAAACTAACTCACCTAGCTTTGCTAATTCATTTTCAGCAAGACCCATTGCAGCTAAAACTCTCCCTGCAAGTGAGATATCACTTGTAACTACCTCTACACCTGCAGCTTTTGTGAAAGCATTTACAATCGGAAGTAGTGAATAAGTTGCTAAAGCCGGAGCTTCATCGATTTTAGACCAAATAATTTTTGACATATGTTGTCCTTGTGGAAATTTTGTCCATTTAGGTTCGCCCAATGGAGTTTACGAATTAAATAATAACACTATTTGGGCAATATTAAGCGCATGCAGAAAAAAAGCGAATTATATTTATTATTTGTTTCGTTTTGTAGCACGCCTTATGTTGGCTAAATGTGTAGAATAGTTACGCGTAAAGTCATGAGTATTGTTACGATTTTTCATAAAGTAGAGATAATCTGTTTTTGCGGGGAAGATAGCTGCACGAATGGCTACAAAACTGACATTGCAAATAGGAACGGGTGGAACTCCCTTGTAGATGTATGTATTATAGAGAGAGGTATCATTTTTGATGCGTTTATGCGTAACTCTTTGATGCGAATATTTTCCATAATTGAGTGTACCATCCATCTGCAGTTTCATACCCTTCTTGATTCTGTTATATATTACAGAACTAATAAGTGGCATCTCCTCCTCATTTGCCGCCTCTTTTTGAATAATAGAGGCTATTGCCACATAATGAAACCATTTTTTTTCATTATAGAGTCCAAAAATCTTCATAGAAAATGCTTTCATTCGCTTAAGTGATACTTTTAGTAGCAGTCTAATAAGTCTTTTCTCTGTTATACCAATTGGCATACGGTATGTATCGGGTACTAAAGCACCTTCAGGGATTGGAGATTGTTTTAAGAACTCAGATTGTAACTTTTTGAAATCTAACTGGAGTTTTTTTGCCAAATCTTGTAAAAAGATATATGTTGTCTCTCCGGGAATGAGAGTAATCTCCTGAAGTGCGGCTTTTGCAGTTGCGAGTTTATATAAAAATTCTGCTTTTGTATTGACTCTCTTTTTCATATCTATCCAGCCACTCTGAGGAGAGCCGATAAATCGCAGTAAAAGGGAATCAAGTTTGCTTACATCGTATTTATTATGTTGCATTTGTGTTATAATCGCGTTTATAGAACCCTCTGGAACATAGATAACTCGTGGCGTTTTAATTGGAAGATTTAGGTAATAGATGAACGATAATAGAATTAATAACATTATTTCAAAAACATATTTCGCTATTGTTAGTTTGTTTATCTTCATCTTTATACTCTTCTCATCTCTATTTATACTTTTGCAGCATGGTCTTTTCATAGAGAATCTCTCTTTGCCACATGTTCAAGTGAAGCAATTATACATAAAATGGAATGAAAAGATAGATATGTCCATAGAGGATATATCTATTCACCCTGCTCTTTCCAAAAATAAAAGCAAATCCTCTTTTGACTACACAAGAATCTCTGATTATATTTTATCTATATCTTATACACAAAAATGGTTTCATACACTCTCTATTCAAAATATATCTTATGGTGATATAAATGCATCTTTTCTTTATAAAGGAGAGCGTGATGGGTACATTACCGCACACTCTCCCGATGTAGATTTAAGTGCATCACTTAACTATAATGCAGGATTTGTAACTGTTAATATAGAAAGATTAGCAGCACAAGCAAAAGATATATTAGTTCATGGAAACATTTACATAGATACACGTAAACTGAAACTTTACAGTAAACTTGATGCACATCTAACATCAGAGGCTGATCTTACCCTTTTTGCTTCTGCCTCTATAAACCATCTTGATTATCGTATAAAAAGTAAGAAAGAAATTACAAGTATAAAAAAGCTTATTGCACTTGCCTCCTTAGGAGATGCTATAAATCT
This sequence comes from Sulfurimonas sp., assembly GCA_027083035.1. Classification (GTDB taxonomy): domain Bacteria; phylum Campylobacterota; class Campylobacteria; order Campylobacterales; family Sulfurimonadaceae; genus Sulfurimonas. The sequence continues at coordinate 6,344 of JALWSY010000153.1, forward strand.
CTGGGCATATGACGCAATAACAAAGATGAGTTATGTAGAGCTACATGATATTTATGGATTTGTAGATTTTAATAATCTTCAAAATGCCTACAAAAATATCTATGTAAAAGCGATAGTGCATGATGTTGACTATCTTTACAATCCAAAGCTGGATGCTATCCATGCACAAAGTGTCGAGCTGGAGTTTTTAGATGGTATCTTCTACATTCGTCCAAAAGAGGCATACTCTTATGGAATGTATCTTGATAAAAGCTGGCTTAAGATAGACTTTACACTTCCTGAAGCAACTCTCACTCTTCAGCTACTCTTTGATGCACAACTAAACAAAGATGTACTTGGAATTTTAGAGGCATATAAGATACAGCTCCCCTTTCTGCAACATAGCGGAGAGGTAGATACAAATCTTACTCTTACAATAGGATTGCGAAATATAGATATTGATGCGCAGGGGGTTTTCTATACCGATGAAGCCAACTTTGACTACTTGGGGTTAAATATTGACATATTCAAAGCAAAAATAGTCTTGAATAATTTTGCTGTTTCTATCAAAAATATGCAAGCAAAGTACAAAGATATAGCGGATGCAAATGTTACCGTCGCTTTTGATGCGGCAGAAAAAAATGGAAGTGTTGATTTTACTTTTAGTAAGGTTGATTTTGGAGATATTAGACTTGCAAGCAAAGATAAACCCTTGCAAGCACAATATATCATTGATAAGAGTAGAGATTTTATTGAAGCACAACCCTCTTTGTGGCACTTTTATGATAAAGAAGTAGAGGTTGATGCAACGAATATCCCTTTTGATATCAATGAGACCAATGTAACCATTCCTACTACCTATGTAAAAGTAAAAGATTTTGGTGCTGCCTTTGTTTCTGGTGTACTGAATATAAAAAGTGTCGATACACTTTTAGATATTGATGTTCTACGCTTAGAGCATAGTGGTTTAAAATTCTCCCAATCCAATACTCCTCTGAAATTTTCCTATATAGATAAAAAAATGAAACTGAGTGCAGATGATACTATTCATTTTTCCTTAAGTGGTACTAGATATAGAGCAAAAGATTTTTTGCTTGAGATGCAAAATAACAACATCCTTGTTAAACACACAGGAATAGAGATAGGCAAATATATTACGACAAAGGTCTATGCAAACTATGACATCAACGAATCAAAAGCACATATTAGCCTCAGCGACTTTACACTTAAAGATCCAAATAGCAATGCCCTACTCTATAAAAATCATAAAATGCTGCTTGCTGCAACTATTAAAGATGATATTTTTGTTATTGATTCACCTGAACTCAACGCCAATTTTAAGCTTAAGGAGTCTGGCTGGAAGCTAAAACTCGACTCTTTAGACAGGATTGCAAAAAACTCACTTTTTATGAAGAGTTTTGCTCTCAATGATGGAGAATTTTTGCTCTATAAAAACAATAAGGATAAATTCACAAGATTTAAATCAAAGATTAACTATCCCTATAAGCTGCTTATCCAAAACAATAAACCCGTCTCACAATACACCTTACGAGGAAAAATATATAAAGAAAAAGCAGATATAGATATTAATAACAAGCTTAACATTACGATTAAAGAGCGTGTAAATGTCGATTTAAAAAAGAGTTGTGTCAATATTCAAGAGGTACTACGCGCTATAAAAGAGATTAATGTCTCGAATGAAAACAATAATAGTAAAGCTTTAAATGTATTTATTTCAGGAAAAGATTCACAACTTTATGTAAGTAATACACGGTATATTCTCTATGATACACTCGATGCCCAATACTATAATCATATCTTTACTGCCCAGCTCACTTACAAACAAGGAGTCGCGGGTATGCAACTCAAAGATAACAGTTTTCACATCTATGGACAAGGATTTAATGACAAGTTCATGAATAAGCTCTTCTCTCTTTCAAAATTTCAAGGGGGAAGTTTAGATTTTTCAGTAAGTGGAAATATTAAAGAGTACATTGGAGTAATTTATATCAGTAAAACAGTTATAAAAGAGTATAAGGCACTTAATAATATCCTAGCTTTTATAAATACTGTCCCTTCCTTAGTTACTTTTAGTGTTCCGGGGTATAGCAAAGAGGGACTTAAAGTGAAAAAAGCATATATGCGTTTTAGTGCTAAAGATGAGAAGTTAAACATTAGTGATATCTATCTTAATTCAAAAGAGATAGACATACTAGGAAAAGGAAGTTTAGATATTGCTCAAAGCAGTATTGATTTGATGTTAAATCTGAAAACAGATTTGGGAAGTAACCTCTCAAAGGTACCTCTTGTAGGATATGTTCTCTTAGGAAAAGATACTATATCAACTACATTAAGTATAAAAGGAAAGCTCGAAAATCCAAAAGTAAAATCTCTTATAGCTACCGATATAGTGGTCGCACCTCTAAATATAATAAAAAGAACCCTGCTTCTGCCTTATAATATACTCAAGAAAAAGTAAAATTTACTCATTTCTTAGTACGGTTAAAATATCTACTTCACTTGCTTTTTTAGCTGGGTAGTATGCTGATGCAACCACTATAATAAAAGCACCAATAACAATAGAAATAAAATCAATAGGACTCAAATCTAATGGAAGTGTTGCTGTTGGATAAACATCTTTTGGGAGCGAGATAATATCAAAACTACTCAAAATCCAAATACCGCTTAATCCAAGCATAATACCTGCTAAAATACCTCCAATCCCAATAATCACTCCTAGATAGAGAAAAACTTTTTTAATCTCTACTTTCGTAGCACCTAGGGAGAGTAGTAGTGCAATCTCTGGTCTTCTATTCATAACAGTCATAAGTAGAGAAGATATAATATTTACTGCTGCTATAAGGATAATCAGCATGAGAACAATAAAGAGCGATTTTTTCTCCATCTCCATGGCTGCAAAAAAGTTCAGATTATCTTCCCACCACCCTTTGATGCCTGCAGAGATTGGCAGTTCCCTTGCTATCTTTTTTATATCTTCATGGGGATTTTGTGTGTAAATATGAATACCATCATACATATTACTCGGCATATGCATCAAAGCCTGTAGGGCTTCAAGTGTTGTATAGCTATAAGCTTTATCATAGGCTGAGAGACCAGAGTCAAACACAGAACGAACTTTAAAACGTTTAATCTTTGGAGTGATTGAGAGTCCGCCCGGTTCGGTATTTGTAAAGATATACATCAGTTTATCATCAAGAAAGAGTCCAAACTCATCTTTAAGACTTTTCCCGATAAGTACATCAAATTTTTTAAAAGTTTTCCCTGCTATAGCCTGAGCTAAGATACTGTTTACCGCTGCCTCATCTTCAAAGTTCACCCCAAAAAGATAACCACCCTCTAGTTGAAAATCATTTTTGACCATAACGGAAGATTGAACATAAGGACTGAATTTTAAATCTGGAAATTTTGACTCTAAATCGATAAGAAGTCCTTCATTTACACCACCGTAAAACTTTGGGATGATAGTGAGAGGATAGTTCATAATAGTGAGTTTTTTCTTAAACTCTTTATCAAAACCATTCATAAGTGCCATGGCGATAAGAAGTACCATCACACCAAGCATTATTCCTAAAAATGCCAAAAGAGCAGAGAGGAAAATGAATGGTTGCTCTTTGTCAAAACGTAAAAATCGTTTGACAAGATAGGAGACTATTGATTTTTTCAAGAAGCAAAAACACCTTTTTTGGGACCACTTTTACCACAACACTGTTTATATTTTTTACCACTACCACATGGACAAGGATCGTTTCTTGCTACTTTTTTTTCACCGAGAGGTGCTTCACCCTCTTCTGAGTGATTAAGGCGCATCTGCATCTCTTGCTGCTTCTGCTCTATCTCTCTTTGTTGTGCTATCGCTGCCGCTTCTTCTTCAGCAGATTCTACTTTAAACTGAATAATCTGCAAAGTTCTTATGGTATTGAATTTAATATCGCTAATAAGCTCTGTAAAAAGATTATAACTCTCTTTTTTGTACTCAACAAGAGGATCTTTTTGGTTATATGCACGAAGACGGATTCCTGTCTTCATATTATCCATAGCATACAAGTGATCTCTCCAAGCATCATCTAATTCTTTAAGATAAAACTCTCTCTCTATATCTTGGCGTACTTTCACCTCTAAAACACTCATTTTTGTATCATAGCTGTTTTTCAGCACTTCCGTAACCTCTTCAGCTAAATCTTCGTACTCTAATTCTTCTATGTTTTCAAGAGTGAGTTCAAAGTTCATCTTCTCAAGAAGTAGTTCGCGTAGTTTGTTAAGGTTAAAATCCTCTCTTGCTGCACCACTAAAGATATCTGAAGATTCAAGAAGATAAACTACATACTCTTCGCGAATCTCATCAATTTTTGCTCCGATGTCATACTCTGGATCTAGGAGTTGATTTCTAAATTTATAGACGATTTTTCTCTGCTCATTGGCAACATCATCATACTCAACAATCTGCTTACGCCCTTCATAGTGCATATTTTCAACTTTTTTCTGTGCCTTTTCAACCGCACGCGTTACCATTTTCGACTCGATATACTCACCATCTTCTACACCAAGACGCTCCATGATAGACTTAATCTTATCGCTTCCAAAAATACGAAGAAGATTATCTTCTAAAGAGAGATAAAACTGTGTAGTTCCCGGATCACCTTGACGCCCAGAGCGCCCACGAAGTTGGTTATCTATACGGCGGTTTTCATGTCTCTCAGTACCTATAATGTAGAGTCCACCAAGATCTCTTACTTCATCATTTATCTTGATATCAACACCACGACCAGCCATATTTGTCGCAATAGTAACTGCACCCTTAGAGCCGGCAGATTTAATAATCTCACCCTCCTGCTCATGGTTCTTTGCATTTAAAACAGTGTGTGCTATTTTCTCTTTTTTTAGCACTTCATGCAATACTTCTGACTTCTCAATAGAAGCAGTACCGATAAGTACAGGCTGCCCTGTTTCGTTGAGTTTTTTAACAGTATTGATAACTGCATTAAACTTCTCAACCTCTGTTTTATAGATAAGATCATTTAAATCTGCTCTAGCGATAGGGATATTAGTAGGGATGGAGACAACATCAAGGTTATATATCTGTGCAAACTCTGTTGCCTCTGTCTCTGCTGTTCCTGTCATACCCGCTAACTTATCATACATCCTGAAGTAGTTTTGAAAAGTAATATCTGCAAGAGTTTGTGTCTCCTCTTTAATCTCGACACCCTCTTTTGCTTCAAGTGCTTGATGCAGTCCCTCAGAGAAGCGTCTTCCCTCGCTTATGCGCCCTGTAAACTCATCAACAATCATTACTTCACCATCACGCACAACATAGTCAACATCAAGTTCAAATATATAGTTCGCTTTAAGTGCCTGATCAAGATTGTGAGAGAGGGATGCATTCTCTGCGCTGTAGAGGTTTTCAACACCAAAAAGCTCTTCTGCTTTTGTTATTCCCTCTTCGGTGATAAGGATAACTCTATCTTTCTCATCCACCGTAAAGTGTTCATCTTTTACAAGTTTATTTGCTACCTCATTTGCCTTGAGATAATCTTGCATATTTCTGTTTGTCGGTCCAGAGATAATAAGTGGTGTTCTCGCCTCATCAATCAAAATAGAATCGACTTCATCGACAATAACAAAGTGATGCTCACCTTGAGCCATTTGATCAAGAGAGTAGCTCATATTGTCTCTTAGGTAATCAAATCCAAACTCGTTATTTGTACCATAAGTGATATCTGCTTGATATGCTGCTTTTTTCTCAGCAGGGTCATGCATCGTCTCTAAGATAGTACCTACACTATAACCTAAGAAGTTATAGAGTGGTGACATCTCTTTTGCATCACGCGAAGCGAGGTAATCATTTACTGTAACAAGATGTACACCTCTTCCTTCCATAGCATTTAAAGCAATAGCCAAAGTAGCAACAAGAGTCTTACCCTCACCTGTCTTCATCTCCGCTATTCTTCCATCATGCAGCGTCATACCACCTATAAGCTGTACATCAAAGTGTCGCATCCCTAAAGTACGCTTACTCGCTTCTCTAGTTATAGCAAAAGAGTCAATTAAAACATCATCTAAAGTCTTCTCTTGATTTTGCACAGATGCTTTCAGTGCATTAAAAGCCTCTTGCAGTTCTGCATCACTCATAGCCTCATATTTACTCTCTAAGGCATTTATCTGTTTTACTTTTTTATTATATTTTTTTAATTCGCGGTCGTTGGATGTTCCAAAAACCTTTCCCATGAATGCTTGTAGCATTTGCAACCTTATTAAACTACTATATAATTTACTATATAGTAAAATTGAAATTGCATTATTTTACCACATTTAAGATAAGAAAAAGTATAAACGATATTTTTGCTATACTTTTCTTTGTAACTAAGTTTTTAAAACAAGGAGCTTTTTTTGAAGTATTTACTACTCCTCTTTTTGCTACAACAACTTCTCTTCTCAAGCGAAATAGATATTCACTCTTTTGAAGCAGACTTTCAACAGACAGTAACAAATGAAAAAAAGAACAAACTTATAT
>JALWSY010000154.1 GCA_027083035.1 Sulfurimonas sp.
GTGCATTAATGAACAAAAAGAGTCCAAACATTATAAAGAAAGCATTGGATACATAGCAAAGATAACTTCACCATGTTCTGATGCATGTCCGGCAGATGTAGATATTCCGGGTTATATCGAGGGTGTAAGAGATTTGCGTTTTGATGATTCTCTTATGGCAACACGCCAGACTATGCCATTAGCACACGTGTGTGGTCGTGTCTGTCCACATCCATGTGAAGATGCATGTCGTAGAACAAATCTTGATGAGCCTATCTCAATTATGGCACTCAAGCGTTTAGGTGCGGACTGGGAGACAGATCATGGATATGACTTCTTCCATCCTCTTGAGAAAAAACCAAGCAATGGTAAAAGAGTTGCTGTTGTTGGTGCTGGTCCTGCTGGTCTTACAACTGCTTATTATCTTGCCGCTGATGGAGTAGAAGTTGATGTTTACGAAGAACTTCCTGTACTTGGTGGTGAGGTAACCGTTGGTGTACCTGAATACCGTATGCCATGGGATAAGTATCTTCAAGATATCGAATGTGTTCGAGATATGGGTGTAAATTTCATTTTGAACCATAAGGTTACAAAAGAGGATATGGTTCGCTTTGAGAAGGAGTATGATGCAACTATGATTGCATCTGGTACTCGTATCTCTAAGCCTGTTCGTTGTGCAAATGAACGCCCTGAAATACAAGGGTACTGGGGAGCTATTGATTTTCTTGATTGGGTAAACCTTTATGAGAAATTTGACATTAAAACACCTAAAGAGGTACAAGAGAAGCAGATGCTTCCTACAGATCATGTTGATTTAACAGGAAAAACACTTGCTTGTGTCGGTGGTGGATTTACCTCTATGGATGTTGTGCGTTGTGCAATTCGTGCAGGGGCTAAAAAAGTTGTTATGATTTATCGTCGTGATGAGAAGACTATTATCCGCAATACTACCTATGAAGAGTATCATGAAGCAGTAGAAGAGGGTGTAGAGTTTATCTTTCACTCGGCTGTAAATGAGATTATTGATGAAGATAATGTCCTTAAAGCGCTTGTTATTGATAAATTTGAGTTAGTTCCTGATCCAAATGGCGGGCGCGCACAACTTGTTAAGATTGAGGGTGCAAGCGAGACTATGGAGTTTGATTATCTCGTTCCAGCTGTTTCTCAAAGTGCTGATTTAGGGTTTATTCCGGACGATTGGGATTTGGAGATGACCTCTTGGGCAACGCTCAAGACAAATGGTAAGGACTATATGACATCGCGCAAAGGTATCTTTGCATCAGGAGATTGTGAGTATGGTCCGATGACGATTGTGAATGCAGTTGGTCAAGCTAAACGTGCAGCCTCTGTGATGAGTCGTTATGTGCATACTGGTGAGATTACTTTGACTGATGAGGAGATTATGGAAGATCACCTGAGAAAGTTAAAGGTATATGATAAAAAAGAGAAAGTGACTGGTTGGTTACCGGGTCTTCCTCGCGAGCATAGTAGTGTGCTTCCTGTGGATGTTCGTCGTGATAATAATAAAGAGGTAAATCTTGGTTTTACTCAAGAAGAAGCTCTAAGCGAAGCAGAGCGTTGTATGCGTTGTTACTACATCGCTATGGTTCAGGCATAGGAGGGCGCTAAGATGGAAAAAGTTATAAATTTTCAAATCGACGGTAAAGATGTAACAGCAAAAGCGGGTGAGACTATACTGCAAGCTGCACGCCAAAATGATATTTACATCCCTACTATGTGCTATATCTCTAAAACATCTCCATGTGCATCATGTCGTATGTGTGTGGTTGAGGCTGAAGGTGTTGATGGTTTTGTTCTAAGTTGTAATACACCGCCAACTGAGGGTGTGAAGATTACTACAAACTCTAAGGAACTTGAGTTAGAGCGCACAAACATTATGAAACTCTATGATGTAAACCACCCCTTAGAGTGTGGTGTATGTGATAAGTCAGGTGAGTGTGATTTGCAAAATAAAACTTTAGAGTTTAATGTAAGTCAGCAAAATTTTACAGCTCGTGATCAACTTAGAAAAGTGGAAGATTGGGGACTTATCAACTATGACCCTGCACTTTGTATTATGTGTGAGAAGTGTGTACATGTTTGTAATGAAGTTATTGGCGATGATGCTATCGAGGTGAAGTTTGGTGGTTATGGATCAACTATCATTCCAAAAAATTCAGAGACACTTGATTGTACTTTTTGTGGAGAGTGTATAGCTGTTTGTCCTGTTGGCGCACTTGTAAGCTCTGACTTTAAATATACGGCAAATGCTTGGGAGTTGAGTCGTGTTCCATCTACTTGTGCGCATTGTTCTGCTGGATGTTCGTTAGAGTATGAAGTAAAACATAGTACAGATAGAACGCAGCTTGCTTCTTCAATCTATAGAGTAAAGAACAACTTTGAGTTCTCCTCTCTTTGTGGTGCAGGAAGATTTGGTTTTGATTTTGATAACAAAGCAGCAAAAAGCGAAGAGAGCTTTTCTAGAGCAGTTGAAGCGTTAAAAAATGCTTCTGCAATAAGATTCTCCTCTATGATTACCAATGAGGAGGCACTTATCTTAGAGCGCCTCAAAGAGAAACTTGGAATCAAGCTCTTGAATGAAGATGCTAGACTCTATGGAGCATTTATGAGAGCGTACAGCTCTGTAAGTGGTAAGTTACATCATAGTGCTACACTTGATGCACTCAAACAAGCAGATGCTATAGTTGTCGTTGGAAGTCGTGTAGCCACAGATAATCCGGGTGTTCGTTATGCAATGACAACTGCATCGAAGCATAATGGTGCGAAGATAATCTATGCACATCCACTCGAGGATGCCCTTATGCAAAATACAGCGACACAACTTATGAAGTATGAAGCTGGATCTGAAGAGGGCGTTGTAGCACTATTAGCAGATGCACTACTACAAGACTGTGATGTAAGTAATGAGGATAGAGCCTACCTTTTAGATCTTGATTTAGGGTATCTTTCAGCCGAGAGCAATATCGGTGATGATGAACTTGCAGCTATGAAAAAGTCATTTGCAAGAGCCACTAAAAAGGTCTTTGTTATAGGAAGTGATGTTTTTGCACACCATCGTGCTGCAAACATTGCAAAACTTGTCGCAATGATAGAGAAGTACAGTGAGTTCTCACTCCTTGTAATACCTACAGAGGTAAATACTCTTGGAGTTTCGCTTATCTGTGATTTAGATGTAGATTCTGGTGGTGTAGAGGGAGTTGTAGGTTACAATGCTGCTGGTGCATTTAAAATTTCTTCGCTTCCTGAAGCAGATTTAGCAGTACCGGCTCTTAATCAGCAGGAGGGAAGTGTGGTA
>JALWSY010000155.1 GCA_027083035.1 Sulfurimonas sp.
GATTTTTAAGTTAGCAGATAAGAGTGAACGAATTTTGGATATTACTGCGGTTGCTTTGAAAAATGAGAAAGATGAAGTGTATGAATATCTTGTGTTCTCTGATAATGTAACTGATATTATTTATGCTGCTAGAAAGATAAAAAATCAAGAACTTGATAATCGCCTTGCAAAACTAAACCATGCGAAGGAACTCAATGAGGTAAAGGACACATTTTTAACAATATTTACACATGAACTTAAAACTCCACTCAACTCTATTATCAACTTTTCGCAGTATGTCTCTAAGCATCTTGCACAAGAGAGTTTTCCTAAAAAGGAGCGACTGCTTACACAGGTAGAGGAGATAAATAGAAGTGGGCGTCTTATGCTTGAGATGATATCTAATCTTATGGAAGCTATCAAATTAAAAGATGCTAATATCTCTTTAAATATTGAACCATTGGAGATAATAAACATATGTAACTCTATCAAGAAAATAGCACTAAATCCTAAAAATATTGAGGTTGAACTGCTTGGGAATCAAGTGGCGATTTATAGTGATGAGACAAGATTGCGTCAAATAGTTGATAATATATTTTCTAATGCTTTAAAGTATGCAGCATCTAAGGTACAAATTGCGGTTGAACAAGAGGATGATTTATTTCGTTTGGAGATTATGGATGATGGAGAGGGTTTCTCAGATGCAGAACATCTTTTTAATCTTTTTGAACAATCTGATGCAGATAGTTTAACGAGAGAAGCAACAGGAACAGGGGTGGGACTTTTTATTGTTAAACAACTTTGTGATAGAATGTCTTATGATATAGAGCTTACAAAGAGTGAGACTCTTGGTGGAGCAAAAGTGGTAGTAAGAGGAAAAAGGGATATACGAAAATGAATTTGCTCGTTGTAGATGATAATAAAAATAACAGAATGATTTTAAGCCTTTTGCTAGAGGATTATATGGATGAGAAGGGTGGTGTTACATTTGCTATAGATGAAGCAGTTGACGGTGTTGAAGCTGTTTCAAAGTGTGATGCAAAAGAGTATGATATTGTCTTTATGGATATTATGATGCCAAATCTTGACGGTATAGAGGCAACCAAACAGATTCGTCAAAAGCATAAAAAGGTGATGATTATTGCAGTCTCTGCCGTAGATGATTATGCACGACAAAAAGAGATTTTAAATAATGGTGCAGAGGATTATGTCTCTAAACCTGTTAATGCCGATATCTTCAATACTCGATTAGAGAATTATATTCGTTTGGTTGAGGCTAGAAAACATCATGGTGGCATTACAAAGAGTAATGAAGATGGAATCAACCTCTTTACAAAAGATATTTTTAGCAGATATACAAATTTTATTATCAAAGATGAAGATACTCTCTCAGAATTGTGGGAACACTATCTTTTAAGTCCAGAAGAGAAGTGTGATAACCTTAGTGATGTCATTAGAACACTCTTTTCAGTCGCTGAAGTACAGTTAAAGCTCAAGGTAGATACAAACATCTATGAAGAGGAGTCCGAAGAGTATAAATACTTTACTATTGTAAATATTGATAAGATTCCTCAAAAGATAATTCCATTAATTTTGAAAAAAAATGAAGTAAAGAGTGAGTATATGCTTGAAGCTGACAGGCTCTCTTTTAGGCTGACAAAGATTGTTACGGAAGTAGTTGCATTTGAAGAGCGTGGGAGTGTGACTACTTCAGCAGAAGTAAAAGAAGAGGTGGTAGCTTTAGAGTCGCAGGCTTTGCAAGTTTTTGACTACATAGATGAGTATGATATGGATGATCTTGAAGAGTATGCTGGGCGTTTAAGCTCTTTGATGCTTATCGTTGGTAGTGGAGATGTGGAGGAGAATGAAGTTATAGAAATCTACACATATATAGAAAAACTTGGGGCTATTCTCTCTTCGTATGCAGAGGTTTACCCTATTTCTCAAGCACTCTCTACACTTGCTGCAGATATGGCTTCTCATGTCGAGGAGTTTATTAAAAATTCTGAGGCACTTGGCCCTATGTGCGCTGCTTTTAGTAAAGATTTGACAAATTGGATTGAGATGTCCTTTCATACAGGTGCGCCAAGTGTGGACTTTATGAATGACACCATAGTTGTTAACTGTCAAACTATTGGAAGTATGCTTAAAATGGATGAAGTAGCGGTTGATGCTGGTGATGATTTTGATGATATCTTTGATTTTTAGGAGAAGTGTATGTATAAAGTAACTGTTACAAATCCCTGTAGCTGTTTTATCAAAAATGGACTGCATGATGTGCAGGACTTTGCTAGCAAAGAGGAGGCAAAAAAGGAGGCAGAAGCACTTCTAGAGAGAATGCAGACAACCTTCTGTGCCAAGCATGAGTTTAGTATGAGTGAGCGCTTTGGTAGTTATACCATAGTGACGAAGCCGAGACGTTAATCCTAAACTTTTGATTAAAGAAAAATCTCAACGGCTCTTGCTAAATCCTCTGGGGTATCTATGCCAAAACCTGTTGAAGCGACTTTGACCATTGCTATCTTTTTTTGATGGTAGATAGCGCGGAGTTGTTCTAGCTTTTCAATGTCCTCTATGGGTGCATCTTTGAGTGAGCAGAACTCTTTGAGACTCTTTTTAGAAAATCCGTAAATCCCGATATGTCCAAAGTAAATTGCTCCACCCCCTTGGTTGTAGGGGATGCAGGCTCTCGAGAAGTAGATAGCATTATCTGCATCATCAAGGACAACTTTCACAAGATTTGGATCTTGTGCGGCATCTGCATTGATGGCATTATAGCAGCTCCCCATGATAAAAGGTGCATTATTTGTTTGGAGTGCGCTGAGTTTTTGCATAAGTGACTCGACAACATCAGGTTCAATGAATGGCTCATCCGCTTGCACATTTATGATAAGTTCATTATCATCAAGCTCTAAGATAGTAGCACACTCGTGAATTCTGTCTGTTCCACTTTTATGTGTAGTAGAGGTGAGCATAGCTTCCACGCCGTAAGATTTGCACACCTCTATGATTTTGTCATCATCAGCAGCCACGACGACTCTATCTAAGTGTGCGACTCTCTGAGCCGTTCTCACAACCATAGGAACTCCACCAATATCTGCTAAAACTTTTTGAGGAAACCGTGTTGATGCTAAACGAGCTGGAATAATAATCATAATTTAATGCCTTTTGGATACAATTACGAAATTATATCCAACTCTCTCTAAAGGATTTCTCAAAATATGACACTTTACCAACCAGAGTCTGGTTACTGCTACAACTCTGACTCTATCTTTTTAGCTGATTTTATCTCCTCATTTGCTCCAAGAGGAAAAGTACTTGATGTGGGTGCTGGTTGTGGGATAGTAGGACTGCTTGTGGCAAAAGAGAATCCAAAAGTATCCCTTGAAGCCGTCGAGAAGCAGGAACATTTTGTAAAGTATGCGAAAAAAAATGCTAAAGAGAACAAGATAGAGTATAAACTCTATGAGAGTGATTTTTTAGAGCTGCAACCCTCCTGCAAATATGACTACATCATCTCAAACCCCCCTTTTTATCCAGCAGGAGTTCGTCAGAGTGAAGATAGTGTACTGAAACACGCTCGCTATAGTTCAAGTCTGCCGATGGAGCCATTTTTTAAAAAAATATCGCAACTCTTAAATCCACACTCCCATTTTATTTTCTGCTATGACCCTCTTGCCTTTGGAGATATCTGTGTTGCACTCAGCAGCGTAAAAATGCGTGTTGTAGATGTACAGTTTATCCACTCTAAGGCGCAAAAGAGTGCATCACTAGTTATGATACATGCACGCAATGGTTCTAAGTCGATGATGCAAATTTTGCCGCCTTTTATCACTTTTAATGAAGCGGGTGTTTATACCCAAAAGGCACAGAGTATATTTAAAAATTTTAAAACAGAGAGTATAAAGTGTCAACTATAATAAAAGAGCAAGGATATCCCTACGCCTTTGACTACTCCGTATGTGCGAGTTGTGGAGGAAAATGTTGTACTGGAGAGAGTGGGTATATATTTGTCTCCATTAGTGAAATAAAAAAGATTGCAGCACATCTGAATCTAAGTGTTAATGATTTTGGTGTAAAATATCTTTACAAATCAGGGTATAAATACTCCATCAACGAAGTAAGACAGGCAGACGGCTCTTTTGAATGCATCTTTTTTGATAAGAGCATAGGAGGTTGTAAGATATATGAAGTTCGCCCTTCGCAGTGTATCAAGTTTCCTTTTTGGGATTACTATAGAGATAGAGTTGATGAGTTAAAAGAAGAATGCCCGGGGATACTAGATGTTTAAACTACTACTTATACTTTTTATACTTTTGCTAACATCGTGTTCGATGCATCCTAAAGCTCCTGCACCAAATGAGAAGGCCTTTGAAGAGGAAGATAGGTATATCCTCTTTGCTCTCCGTGCAGAGCAGTTAGGTTCTTTTAAAACAGCAGCCAATATTTTTACTACTATCTATGAAAAATCCAATAAAAAAGAGTATCTCTACCGCTCTATAGAGGATAATATAGCTGCAAAAGAGGATGAGCTGGCTGTGAAAAGGGCTGATGCCTATTTAGAGGAATATCCAAATGATATAGAACTTTTACGTCTGAAAGTTTTAGCACTCTTTGCCCTTTCACAACTCCAAGATGCTAAAAAGTTAGCTGTTTATGTAGCAAGTAAAACAAAACAGGCAGAAGATTATCTCATTGCAAGTGAGGTATATATTAAGCTTCATGAGTATGATATGGCGGTTCGTTATCTTGAGAGTGCTTATGCCAAGGAGCATAATGAAGATATCTTAGATAAGATGTCTATTATTTTGTATGTTAATTTAGGTAGAAAAAAAGATGCCATTGCACACCTTGAGACACACTCTCGTATGCTTGGTTGCTCTGAGAAAATATGCTCAAGATTGATTGCTTTTTATAGTAATGATAATAATCTTGATGGCATTTTATCAACTTATTTGAGACTTTATGAGTTAAATTCAAGTAAAGAGATTTTAAAGAAAATAATCCAGATATATACCTATAAACAGGACTATAAGGCACTTGAAGCGTTCTTAGAGAAATCAGGTGGGGATGACGCAGCCCTTTTGCAACTCTACATAGCACAAAAGGCGTATAAAAAAGCTTACCCTCTCGCCCAAAAACTTTATGATGATACCCTAGATATAAACTATCTTGGACAGAGTGCTATTTTTGAGTATGAGAGTTATAAAACAAAATCTCAGGAACTTTTGAAGCGTGTTGTAAAAAAGCTAGAAAAGGTGGTCTCAGAGATAAAAGACCCTCTCTATCTCAACTATCTTGGGTACATTTTAATTGATCATGATATGGATGTAAAAAAAGGGATGGAGTACATACGCGAAGTGTTAAAAGAGCAGCCAAATTCAGCATTTTATCTTGACTCTTTGGCATGGGGATACTACAAGCTTAATCAATGCAGTAAAGCTAAAGAGTTGATTTTAAAAGTACAAACACTTGAGGGTGGTGATGATCCAGAAGTAAGTACGCATTTAGAGGCAATAAAGAAGTGTTTAACTCAAACTACGAAAAAGGTGAAAAAATAGAGTATGATTTTAGATGATATTATAAAAAAGACAAAAGAGGATTTAGTAAAAAGGGAGAAGGAGTTCTCTCTTGACTGGTTGGGGCGTTCTCTCGCTTTTAATGCAAGAGTACCTCGTGATGTTATTCCTTACTTAAAGGCAACAGAGGAAGATCCTTATAGAATAATCTCTGAGGTAAAAAAAGCATCACCATCAAAGGGTGTTATCCGTGAGGATTTTGATCCTATTGCTATTGCTCAGGCGTATGAGAGAGGGGGTGCGAGTGCTATTTCTATCTTGACGGAGCCACACTTTTTTCAGGGAAACTTGGATTATCTTGGAGGGATTCGCCGTTATGTTTCACTTCCGTTGCTGCGTAAAGATTTTATTATCTCTAAGTATCAAATCTTAGAGGCGATGGTACACGGAGCTGATTTTATTCTGCTTATCGCTGCAGCACTTTCAAAAAAAGAGCTTAAAGAATTACTTAACTATACAAGGCATTTGGGTATGGAAGCACTTGTAGAGGTGCATGATAAAGCAGACCTTGTAAAAGCAATCTATGCCGGAAGTGATATTATCGGGATTAACCATAGAAATCTACAAACTTTTGAGATGAATATGAATCTCTCTTATGATTTGATTCCGCTTATTCCAAATGGAAAGATTATTGTTGCAGAGAGTGGGATTTATGAGCATGGACAGCTTGAGGACTTAAGTAAGGCGGGTGTTGACGCCTTTTTGGTTGGAGAGTCTCTGATGCGAACAGAGAATGAAGAGGAAGCACTTAAAAAGCTTAAATATGGGGAGAGAAAAATATGAGAAAAAAACTACTATTATTAGTAATCGTTACAATAGCTTTAATGTTGAGTGCCTGTACACAGGAGACACAAAATAAAATCGGTCGTAGTATTCAAAACTGGACAGGAACAAATGGTGTTTTAGATATTTATATGGGTGAAAAGCTTGTGCAGAGGTACATTAAGATAGATAAACTTTCAACGGCAACTGCATCTGATGGTTCAGGTGTAGCGCGTCACTATAGATATGGGTATGGTTACCTTGATGAAAATCAAAATTATAAGGTTGATTCTGGAGAGAAGAAGCTCTACTTTGAGATAAGTAACTACTCAACACCTTATATCTTTTATGATAACCCCGGAAGTAAATAGTGGAGATAATTGACCTTTTTAAACGTTTCGTCTCGACAAAGAGTGAGACACCGGATGATGGTGGACTACTTGATTTTATTGAAAACTATTTAGAGGGCTTTGAGGCTATTCGTGTTGATTCTAAAGAGGTGAAAAATCTCTTTATTTATAAAAAGTTTGGCGAGGGAGAGCATCTCTGTTTCGCAGGTCATGTAGATGTTGTTCCTGCAGGAGAAAACTGGGAGAGTGACCCTTATAGTGCAGTAGAGAGAGATGGCTATATCTATGGTCGTGGTACGCAAGATATGAAGAGTGGTGTTGCCGCTTTTACTCAGGCACTCAAAGAGGTGGAGCATTTTAATGGGACGCTCTCTTTGTTACTGACCTCTGATGAGGAGGGAGAAGCAACAGATGGGACTATCAAAGTTTTGGAGTATCTCAAAGAGCATAATATGCTCCCAGATGCTTGCATCGTTGCAGAACCTACCTGTGAAGAGCATTTTGGTGATGCAATAAAGGTTGGACGCCGTGGCTCTATCAATGGTTACCTAAAAGTGAAAGGGAAACAGGGACACGCGGCATATCCGCAGAAGGCTATAAACCCTATTCATCAGATTGCAAAGGTCTTAGGTGATATGGCAGGTGTTGATTTGGATGATGGTGATGAATTTTTTGCTCCAAGTAAGTTTGTTGTGACAGATATCCGTTCAGGTATGCAGGTGACAAATGTGACACCAAATGAGCTAAATTTAATGTTTAATGTGCGAAATAACACAAAGACTACACAAAAAGAAGTTACACTCTTTGTTGCAAAACATCTAGAAGGTATGGAGTATAATCTCCGACTCACACAAGGTTCCTATCCATTTAAGACTGATACAAATACCAAGTTAGTAAGAAAGATAGATAGAGCCATAGAATCAGTTACGGGTATAGTACCAAAACACTCTACAGCAGGTGGCACAAGTGATGCAAGATTTATAGCGCCACTTGGTGTAGATGTGATAGAGTTTGGTGTAAAAAATGATACGATTCACTCCGTCAATGAGCGAACAACTCGTGCTGAGGTAGAGGGACTTTATGAAGTTTTCAAAACAGTTATAGCCCATTGGGATAGAGAGGAGAAGAGATAATGAAAATTATGCTATTTCTAATGATGTTAGTAATAACATCTATAGCAGAAGATGTACATAAATGGTCACATGATTATAAAAGAGGACTGCAAGAGGCGAAAAAGGAGCATAAATTGCTCTATGTACTCATCACCTCAGATAGTTGCAGATGGTGTCGTAAATTTGAGTCAACAACACTACAAGATAAGAGTGTCTTAAAGCGTTTACATAAAGAGTTTATAACCGTGCATCTCTCACGAGATCGCCATGAGATACCAAAAATATTTCAAACTGCACCAATTCCACGACACTATTTTTTAGATGCACAGGGCAAAATTCTTTATGATTCCCTTGGACATCGAGGTGTAGATTGTTTTGATGCATTTATGGATAATGCAGAGAAAAAATATCAAGTAAGTGAATAATTAACCAATCGTAAGGAGAAAAAATGGATTTCGTTCAAACAGATAAAGCGCCTTCGGCAATAGGACCCTACTCACAAGCAGTAGTGGCAAATGATATAGTCTATACATCAGGGCAGATTGCTCTGCTGCCCGATGGAAGCGATGTAGTTTTAGCTCAAGATGTAGTTGCACAAACTAAACAGGTGATGCAGAATCTTCAAGCTGTGCTAGAGGAGGCAGGAAGCTCACTAGAGGGGGTTTTGAAAACAACTATTTTTCTAGCAAGCATGGATGATTTTGCTGTAGTAAATGGAATATACGAAGAATTTTTTGGCACACACAAGCCAGCACGAGCAACAGTAGCTGTGAAAACTTTACCAAAAAATGCACTCGTTGAGATAGATGCAGTTGCTTTAGTAAAGTGATTAAATAAAACTTAAAGCTTATTTAGGTATAATTCCGAACTTTTTGTAGAAATACATATAAATTTCAAGGACCGTAGATGTACGCAATTATTAAAAATGGTGGAAAGCAGTATAAAGTTCAAGAGGGTGATGAGTTATCTTTAGATAAAATGTCTCTTGAAGCTGGTACTGTTGTAGAGATTAAAGAAGTTTTAGCAGTAAACGCTGGTGAACTTAAGATGGGAGCTCCTTTTGTTGAGGGTGCTGTAGTAACTGCTGAAGTT
The DNA here is from genome assembly GCA_027083035.1 of Sulfurimonas sp. Taxonomy (GTDB): domain Bacteria; phylum Campylobacterota; class Campylobacteria; order Campylobacterales; family Sulfurimonadaceae; genus Sulfurimonas. Next base: position 8,875 of record JALWSY010000155.1, read on the forward strand.
ATGAGAGAAGGGCGTGATAGAAAAGTTATCACTTTTAAAAAGCGTCGTCGTAAAGACAGTAAAGTGAAGCGTGGTTTTAGAAGAGATTTCACTCGTGTTAAAATCACGAAAATAGCTGCTTAATTTAGAGTAGTCTATTGAAACAAAGATGCTAGCACCGTGAGCCTCACGCTGAGTGAAGCCTAGTGCTAACGCTAGAGTAGGGAATTACTTCCCTACTCGTAAAATAATGAAAAGGTTCCCTTCAATTTGGGAACCAAATTAAAGGAGATATTATGGCACATAAGAAAGGTCAAGGTAGTACGCAGAATAATCGTGACTCGGCTGGTAGAAGACTTGGTGTAAAGAAGTTTGGTGGAGAGGCTGTTATCGCTGGTAACATCATCATTCGTCAGCGTGGTACGAAAGTACATCCGGGTAAAAATGTAGGTATGGGAAAAGATCATACTCTATTTGCTTTAGTTGATGGTGTTGTTGCTTTTGAGCGTAAAGATAAAAAGCGCCAACAAGTTTCAGTTATTACTGCTGCATAATTCTACAAATATTTGAGCCTCTGCGCTCATCTATTTTCCCTCACGATAGAGCTATTTAGTTCTCAAATAAACAAAATATTTAACAGTTTACTCTCATTATATTTACAGATATAGTAAATTTTTAAGTTTTTTAAAGGATTACACAAATGTTTACAGATAGTGTTGAATTAACAGTCTCCTCAGGAAAAGGTGGAGCGGGATGTGTTGCATTCCGCCGTGAAAAATTTGTACTCAATGGTGGTCCAAATGGTGGTGATGGTGGTAAAGGTGGTGATGTATGGTTTAAGTGTGATAATAACACACATACCCTCTCACACTTTCAAAGAAAGATGCACATAAAAGCAGAGAATGGAAAACCGGGTGAGGGATCGAACTGCACAGGAAAATCTGGTAGTAAAAAAGTGATTATAGTACCGCCGGGGACACAAATTGTGGATATGGAGAGTGGTGAAGTAATCTTTGATATGTTAGAGCATGGGCAAGAGGAGAAGTTCTTACAAGGTGGTAAGGGTGGACTTGGAAATACCCACTTCAAGTCTCCAACCAACCAAAGACCAACCTACGCACAGCCCGGTGAAAAAGGTGAGACGCGTCATATAAAACTTGACTTGAAACTCATCGCAGATATTGGACTTGTTGGATTTCCAAATGTTGGCAAATCAACACTTATCTCTACAGTATCAAATGCAAGACCGGAGATAGCAAACTACGAGTTTACAACGCTTACCCCAAAACTCGGGCAGGTAAATATTGGAGATTATGAATCTTTTGTTATGGCTGATATACCGGGAATTATCGGTGGTGCGCATGAGGGAAAAGGCTTAGGTATTAAGTTCTTACGTCATATAGAGCGAACAAAGATTCTGCTCTATATGGTTGATCTTGGTAACTACAGAGAGTTAAAAGAGCAGATAGAGGTACTTAAAAGTGAGATAGCTTCTTTCTCTGATGTGTTAGCTAGCTCAAAGTATGCTATTGCACTTACTCGTGTAGATATTGTGCCGCCTGAAGAGGTAGAGCCTCTTGTGAGTGAGTTTTTAGAACTTTTAGGGTTGGAGCAGTCTGCTAAAAATGAGTTTGGCTTTGATGCAGAGATGCCTTTTTATGTGCAAGAGAGTGCCGATGCAGAGCTTGGATTTGACATTGCAAAGCCCTATTTAGTTGCACCTATATCCTCTGCTACATACAAAAATATTGAACCATTGAAGTATGCCCTCTTTAATCTGGTACAATCCGATAGAAAGAAGTAGGTAGTAGCTATGCGTATAGTGGTAAAGGTTGGAAGTGCTGTTTTAACACAAAATGAGACAATAGCGTTAGAGCGGATGCAGGCTTTAGTTGATTTTTTAAGTGAGTTAAAACAAAAAGCAGAAGTGATTCTTGTCTCCTCTGGTGCAGTCTCTGCTGGATATACAGAGTTAAAACTAGATAGAACTATTTTGGCAAATAAACAAGCATTAGCAGCCATTGGTCAGCCTATTTTGATGCGAAAGTATGCAAAAAAGTTTGTAAAACATGACCTACTTAGCGCTCAAGTCCTCGTTACCGCTGCAAATCTACGCAAAAGTGATGATATAGAGCGTGTGAAAAATACGGTCAACGCACTTCTTTTAAATGGTGTAATTCCTATCATCAACGAAAATGATGCAACTGCTACAGATGAGTTAGAGCTTGGAGATAATGATCAACTCTCTGCGTATATAGCCAAGCATCTTGAGGCTGATTTACTTATTATTCTCTCTGATATTGATGCCTATTATGACTCTGATCCTCGCATCAATAGTAATGCAAAGGTACTCAAAGTTGTACATGAGATACCACAAGAGGAGCTTGAAAAAGAGCATACTCCAAACAATGTGTTTGCTACTGGTGGTATAGTAACCAAGCTTAAAGCTGCTCATTATCTCTTAAAGTCTGGCATAGATATGTTCTTAGCAAGTGGCTTTGATCTCTCTGATGTGCGAAGTTTTACACTCGATGCTGCGCACAAGGGTGGTACTCTTTTTACAAAGGCGAAATAGATGAAAATTATATTTATGGGGACACCCGATTATGCTCAGAAGATACTCGAGCGTCTTTTAGAAACACCTGATATTGATGTAGTAGCAGTATATACACAACCAGATAAGCCAGTTGGTCGTAAAAAAATCCTCACACCCCCTCCAGTAAAAACAGTTGCTCTTGAAAATAAAATCGAAGTCTATCAACCAAAGAGTTTGCGTGAAGAGGAGAGTGTTGCAGAGTTGCTACAAATTGCGTGTGATTACATAGTGGTTGCTGCGTATGGACAGATACTCCCTTTAGCGATTTTAGAACATGCACCCTGTATTAACCTTCATGCATCAATCCTGCCACAATATCGTGGAGCAAGTCCAATCCAGCAAACACTGCTCAATAATGATGCACAAACAGGTGTTACTGCGATGCTCATGGAAGAGGGACTTGATACGGGTGATATTATAAAAATAGAGAGGGTTGATGTTCCCTCTGATATGATGGTGAGTGAACTCTTTGATACGCTGACTGAAGTAGCAGCTACACTCACTGTAGATGTACTGCAAAACTTTACCGCTTATACGCCTATGAAGCAAAATGATGCCCAAGCAACGTATTGTAAAAAGATAAAAAAAGAGGATGGTTTAGTCTCCTTCGATGATGCACAACTTCTCTATAATAAATACAGAGCCTTTACTCCATGGCCGGGAATCTATCTTGAGAGTGGTTTAAAGTTCAAGCAAATATCTTTAGAGAACAATGACTCTGCAGGTGAAGCTGGTAAAATAATCTCTATAGATAAAAAGAGTGTAGTCGTTTCTTGCTCTAAAGGGGCTATTCGTATCTATAAAGTGCAGCCACAATCAAAAAAAGAGATGGATGTAAGCGCATATATTAATGGGAAAAGAATGACTCTTGAAGACACTTTTCTTTAAAAGCCTCCCCTCAACACAAATATATCTTAAAAATCTTCTAAAAAATGAGAAGCCAACCCTGCCACTTGCTGTAGTGGCTGATATACAAACAGATGGGATAGGGAGTAGAGAAAACACTTGGGTATCAAAAGAGGGAAACCTTTTTCTCTCGTTTGCTCTTGAGTTGAGTGATTTACCAAGTGATTTAAAACTCGAATCTGCATCAATATATTTCTCCTATCTACTCAAAGAGACACTTGCCTCTTTTGGTTCAAAAGTTTTTTTAAAATGGCCAAATGATCTCTACTTGGAAGATAAAAAGATAGCAGGCATGATAACCAATATCGTTGGAGATATACTCGTGTGTGGCGTAGGGCTCAATATGGTAGATAATGCAGAGA
>JALWSY010000156.1 GCA_027083035.1 Sulfurimonas sp.
TTCACACCATGCGGGTGTAACTCAGTGGCTAGAGTTCCTGCCTTCCAAGCAGGCTGTCGAGGGTTCGAATCCCTTCACCCGCTCCATAACAAAAAATTATTTCTCACTTAACCTCTTTTAAAAATTACTTTAGTTAAAATTCTTTTCAAATATTTCTACGAAGGTTGAAAATGCGTAACCTCTTAACTCCTTTAGTGTCTCTTTTTTCTCTTACTTCTCTCTATGGTGCTTCCATTCCTGAAGATGTTGGTGTGGCAGTTGTTCCTCAAGATAAGCCCTACTATAAACATAAGATTGAGGGGAGGGATATTGAACTTATTTATCCTAAAGAGAGTGTAGAGTTCGCCAAACAAGCTGCAGCATTGGAGTTACCTCTCAATGAAGATTATGAATATTTTTTCGATTGGAAGTTTGATGAAAGACTCTATGTTGGTTTGATATCTGATAAGAATCAGATGGCGAATGGTTTTTCAACACAGTTTCCAAATAACCGTCAGATAAACTACATTGGTGGTTCTACGATGGTTGATTATTTCTCTTCAAAATCGTGGTTAGATACGCTAATCTATCATGAAACAGCACATAATTACCAGCTAAATGTAAAAGGGAGTGGTGTTTCTCAAACCATGCATTCCCTCTTTGGTAATGGCTCTTTTCTTATCCCAGTTATATTTACTCTGCCAAACTTACTACTCAACTCTTTTATGGTCGAGGGAAATGCTGTTTTAAATGAGTCTTGGCATGGCAATGGAGGAAGACTTTATAGTGGTATGTTCACAGCACAAACAGCTTTGCAGGCAAAGGCTGGAAAAATTACTCCAGAGGAGATGTATAACAGTCGAGTAGAGTTTCCTTACGGAGAAGCGCCCTATATTCAGGGAGGGTTTTATAACCTCTATCTCGCAAAAAATTATGGTTTGAAAAATATAGATCGCTTCTTTAAAGAGAACTCTTATGATTGGTGGTGGCCATTTTTTACAAATGATGCAATGAAAAATAGTGTAGGTGTGGATTTTGAAGAATCCCTTGCTTCTTTTGCAGATGAGCAAAAAAAGATAGCATCTAAGATGACTCTTGCAAAAGGTGAGCCTCTTGCATCATCACAATACTTCTCTTCTCTCTCAAACTCTCAAGACTCTATCTTTTTTGTAACAAATGAGAGCGGACGTATGGCTCCTGAGTTGATAGTTGTGGATAAAGAGAGTAAAGGTGTAACACGAGATAGAGAGAGTTGGTTAAGTGGTAAAGTCATTAAAGTTGATAATGCCTACTATACACAATCAAGTGCAAAGACCTCTCCTATGAAGATATCACAGGGACTTTTTGATGCCGATGGTTATATTAAAGAGGGGAGTGACTCAAAAGTTGTTCAAGCGTATCTTTCAAATGGAGAAGCTCTTTATTTTGATGTTGCATCATCTTACTCTGAACCACATCTCTATATTGGAGATACTTTTTATGATGTGGTGAACTCCTCTGTGATTGTTGACGCATCTGATAATCTCTACTATTTTAAGCAAGATGGAAAAACACGCACACTCTACAAGAACAGAGAGCCTCTTTTCTCTTATGAAGGTTTTTATGGGAAAGTAAGTGATGTGGACTCAAAAGGGAGTATCTATTTTGTGGCAAACTCCCCATATGGCTCTACACTTTATAAGTATGAGAGAGGAGATGTTTCACGTGTTAGTAGTGCTGATAATATTGTAGAAGCAAGGCTAATAAATGATTCTGAAGTTCTCATAGCTGCAATTAGTGATAAAGATTACTACTATGTGATAAATAAGCTTGAATCGATGCAAGGTAAACCTTTTGAAGTGAAACTATTTTTTGAAGAGAAACCCTACTGCGGTGCATATAAAAACTCCATAGATACAAAAAATATAGATTGCAACGAGAGTTACAACTCCTTTTTTGATATGCACTATAGTGGAGTAGATGCTTCTCTTGGGTCTAGTACAACCGCTGGAGTAATGGGAGAATTAGCACTCAATTTTGGTGACCCACTCTCGCAAAATGCTGCAAATATATTTGTCAGTCGGGATGAGAGCAATATAACAATAGCAGGAGCAAGTTATGCTTCTGCACTCTATTTATTGCAGTATGGGTTTAGTATCTACTCTGTTGTAGATAATGATGCACAAAAAGATATTAGAAGTAGTGGAGTGGTAGCAAATGCTATGTTGCCTCTTTATGAATCTGCCTATAATAGAGTTGCCGTAGCTGGAAGTTACTATCAAGATTATGATGCTTTGAGTCGTAAACCTTTAAGTGTAATTTTGCAACTTGAGCATTTTGAGCAGTATGGGGTGAGTATGTATGCAAACTCAGAAAATAGCTTGGAACTCTATGGTGTTGAGGAGAGGGGTGATATGATATATGGTGGCGGTTATGCTTTTAATCATGATATTTTTGAAGATTTTTATGCAGGGATAGCACTCCAATACTCTCAAACTAATGCCACTTCTCCAACTAATGATAGAGGAGTAAAAGTAAGCAAGCAGGGCTACTTTGATGAGATGGATCCTTCAGCTATTAGTATGCCAAGTATTGATAGTGCTGGGTATGTAAAAAGAGCTGCGTATGGTGAGGTAAATATGGCTGCTGTTTTTAATGCTAGTGCATACTACTTTACTTTTCCTCTCTCTTTGCAAAGAGAATCTTTGTATGCGAAGTATCGTCATTATGATATTTTAGATTTTACAGATGTGACTTGGAAAGCAAATGAAGTAACGGTAGGTGTAACACTTGCAACAGTTCTACTCAACTCTTTAGAGATGCCTCTATCTTTTGAGTATATTTATAATGATGCAGATTTTATTTCACAAGAGAACTCATTTAGGTTTTTATTTGGAAGCAGTTTTTAGTTATAATGAGAAAAATTTTAACATAAGGTATCTTGTATGAAAAGTTCAATCATAGAGAGTATAAAATCTCTTCCTCCACTTTCAAAAACAATAATGGATATAAACAGGGTATATGCTGACCCTGAAGCGGGTATTAATGACTTGGCAAAGGTAATTGAGCCTGATCCGATGATAGTTGCAAATATCTTGAAGAGTGCAAACTCTCCGTTGTATGGTTTTGGAAAAGAGATTCGTAATGTTGCACAGGCTGTAAGTCTTTTTGGGATGAGTATGACGCGCTCCATCGCCATTGGTAACTCTGTGAGAAAACTACTCAATGTAGATATGAAACCTTATGGTATTACAAGTGATGAGTTCGCTGATATATCTGCAAAACAAGCAAAACTTATCTTAAGTTGGTACAATACCATAGATAAGGAGAAGGCAGATAAACTCTACTTAGCAGCCTTTTTGCAAGAAACAGGCAAGATACTTATATCTAGTGATATTATTCAAGAGGATGAGGATGTTAGTTTTGCTTCTGAGATAGAGACGACAAATAATATCGCTCAGGTAGAGAAATCCTATGTCGGAGTAACAAGTGCTGAAGTAACCGCTGCTGTTTTTGAACATTGGGGATTTGATGCAGAGTTTGTAGATATGATTAAGTTTGCAGATACTCCTGCTGCTGCTCCTGAAGATGTCAAAGAGTTCTCAACTGCACTCAATATTGTAAAGACTATAGTGCCAGTAAATAAACCATTTGCAGACTCTTCTATAAACTTTGGTCTAAGAAAAGCGCGTGATGCAGGGTATAACTATGAAGTTTTAGAAGATATGCTTGACGATATTTTAGATATTATGCAAAACGAATAAGAGAGTGAAATCTTTAGAAATCTCAGCTATAATTACTCAAAAATAATTATAGGCTGACTTTCATGAGCAAAACCGTTACCATCATTGATACTTTTGGCTTCTTCTTTCGAAGCTTTTACGCCCTCCCACAACACCTTAAAAACAAAGAGGGATTTCCCACAGGACTTCTTACCGGATTTACAAATTTTATAGCAACCCTGCAAAAAGAGCATGATAGTGACTATATCATCTTTGCTATAGATACAAAAGGGGATACTTTTCGTAATGAGATAGATCCAAACTACAAAGCAAATCGACAAGCACCTCCTCCAGAGCTGAGTATGCAACTCCCTGTAGCCATTAGCTGGATAGATAAAATGGGCTATAAAACACTTGGTATGGAAGGATATGAAGCTGATGATATGATAGCTACGGTGACGCATTTTGCCAAAGAGAAAGGATACAATGTACGCGTAGTCTCACATGATAAAGATCTCTATCAGCTTATAGACGACAGCAGAGTTGTGATAGTTGATGCGATTAAACGCAAGATGGTGGATGAAGAAGCTTGCTATGAGAAGTATGGTGTTACTCCAAAGCAGTTTATTGATTATCAGGCTATTTTAGGTGATAGTGCAGATAATGTTCCCGGTGTAAAAGGGATAGGGAAAGTAGGCGCGCAAAAGCTTCTGCAACAGTATGGCTCATTAGATAATATCTATGCGCACATAGAGGAGATAAAAGGAGCTATGCAGAAAAAACTGCTTGCATCAAAGGAGCAGGCATATATGTCAAAAGAGCTTGTCACACTAAGAGATGATGCTTTTGATGCTATGGATTTTGAAGAGTATAAGATGGATGTGGAGCATCCCTTTTTAAATATCTACGATGAGTTGGTGAAGTATGAACAAAATGCTATCTTGCGAGTGCTTCATGCAAAAAATCAGGTAAGTGATGCACAAAAAAAGAGTGCATCAGAAGCTGTGAAAAGTGTTGAGACTACAGAAGAGTATGGGGTGCAACTAGAGTTTAGTGCAAAACTTATAACTGATGTAGCAGTTTTACAGAGCATTTTAGAGAAATTAACTCCTGAGAGTGTAGTTGCTTTTGATACGGAGACGACAGGGCTTGATTATGAGAGCGATAAACTTGTCGGCTTTAGCTTTTGCATCGATGAGTCTGAGGCATACTATGTTCCTTTTGCACACTTCTATCTCGGTGTGCCTGAACAGATAGGTGAAGCAGAGGCAAAAAGAGCGATAGCGAAAATCTTTGGCTCCAAGGTTGTGGGGCATAACATAAAGTTTGATCTGCACTTTGTCACACGCTTTTTAGAGGATGAGCATTTAGAGATATATGCAGACTCCATGATACTTGCATGGCTCATTAACCCCGAATCAGCCCTCTCTTTAGATAAACTTAGCGAGAAACTCTTAGGGCATAAAATGCTCTCTTTTAAAGATACGGTTAAAAAGGGGGAGACTTTTGCCGGTGTAGAGCTTGAAGATGCTAGTAAATATGCTGCAGAGGATGCCTTTATTACGCTCAAACTCTACAAACTCTTTTTAGAGAAACTCAAACTACAGAGTGCCGAGCATCTTATTAAAGAGGCACGAGAGGTAGAGTTTCCTTTTGTTCAGACGCTTTTAAAGATGGAGAAGCAGGGCATAGCAGTTGATAAAGCCTTTTTAGAGCAGTTCTTATCAGAGGTAAAAGAGAGCCTTGCTTCTCTTACTCAAGAGATTTACACGCTAGCGGGGAGTGAGTTTAACATCAACTCCACAAAACAGCTCGGTGTAGTGCTTTTTGAGACCTTAGGACTTCCCGTAGGTAAAAAGACAAAGACAGGGTACTCCACAGATGAGAAGGTACTCAGTGGACTCTATGATGCGCATGAGATTATTCCTAAGCTCTTAGAGTACAGAGAAGTGTACAAGCTCTTCTCTACATATATAGAACCACTCTTAAAGCTAGCAGATGCGGATGCACAGAGCCGTATTCATACTTCGTTTGTGCAGACGGGTACTGCAACAGGGCGACTAAGTTCAAAAAATCCAAATCTGCAAAATATCCCTACACGAACACCTCTTGGTGCAAAGATTCGTGAAGCCTTTGTAGCAGGAGAGGGAAAAAAACTTATAGGTATCGACTACTCACAGATAGAGTTGCGTCTGCTTGCACACTTCTCACAAGATAGTGTCCTTGTAGAGGCTTTTAGAGAGGATAAAGATATCCACTTGCAAACAGCGATAGCACTCTTTGGAGAGGAGGAAGCTGCTAGTAAAAGAGGTGTAGCCAAAACGGTAAACTTCGGGCTGCTTTACGGAATGGGACAGAAAAAACTGAGTGATACACTTAAAATCCCTACAAAAGAGGCAAAGGCAATTATAGAGAAATACTTTGCATCATTTCCTACAGTAAAAAGTTATTTTCGTTCTATAGTAGATAGCTCTAAAGAGAAGGGATATATAGAGACACTACTCAAGAGACGCAGATATTTTGACTATGAGCATGCCACACCGATGTACAGGGCTGCGTATGAGCGGGAGAGTGTAAACTCTGTCTTTCAGGGGAGTGCATCGGACTTGATTAAGCTGAGTATGAACAAGATTCATCAGGTTATAGAGTCTGAGAGCTTGAATGCAGCTATGCTTCTGCAGATTCATGATGAGTTAATTTTTGAAGTTGATGCGAATGATGCAGAGACTTTAGGAGAGAGATTTCAAAGCATTATGGAGGGGATTATGGAGTTGCATGTCCCACTCAAAGCAAGCCTCAACATCGGCGATAACTGGAGTGAGTTAAAGTAGGCTCACTCCTCTTTTTTAGTTGCCTTATAAACAAAGCGAAAGACTTCAACGATGGCACCATACATCTCAGGGGGTATCTCTCTATCAAGTTCGATATTTGAGAGCATCTCTACCAAATCTTCATCTTTTTTGATGGGGATATCGTGAAGTTTTGCGATTTTAATGATACTCTCTGCCTTAAATCCCTCTCCCTTAGCGGTTACCTTTGGCGCTGCATCGACCTCTTTGTCATACTTGAGTGCTACGGCTTTCTCTCTCATACCTTCACCTCAAAACCTGCATCAAGATTGCCATAAGTGCTGTCGTATGCCTCTGTAAGGTCACTCTTCTCATCTAAAAAACGGATTGAACTTGGCATGAGTCCAATGTCAAAGAGTTGTTCTTTGAGTTGGGGAATGTTTTGTTGGAGCAACTCTTTGAGTTTTTGGCTCTCAGTAGAGATGTTAATGTTGAGCTGTTTTTGCTCAAAGAGACCAAGTCGGAGTTTGAGCAGCCCATACTCTTTGAGCTGTAATTCAATATCTGTAAAGAACTTCTCTGCTTTGCTCTTTTTCATCGTGATATTTCCCTCTTCGAGCATATCCCAAGAGTAGGGGAGATAGAGTGAACTTGTATCGGCAAGATGGGAGAGAAGCTGATGATAATCAATCTGCAAAAGAAGTTTATCAACCTGTTTGAGCAGATCACTGTTTGCATTTGGCAGGGCAGATATCTCCTCATGTGCTTTGAGCAGTAGTGCTTTTAAGTCATGGGTGAGCAACTCTTTGGGGGTTTGTGCTAACTGCTCTATATTTTTGAGTTTGTTCTCTAAAAAGATGCCGGAGTCTGCAAACTTTTTTTGCAAATCTTTTGGCGTCATGTTGGAGATATCACTTAAAAAGTTTTTGAGTTGTTTTTCTACTGGAAGTGATATTTGCTCCTGTGAGAGGGTTGTAAGTAGCTCTTTGATGGTTGTTGTAAGACTTCCAAGGTTTTGAAGTGTAGGAGAACTTTTTAAGAGGTTTAAAAGTACTCCATTTTGCTTTGTATCTTGAGCGCTCCCACGCAAGAGTGACTCCAAAATAGAGGCTAAATCTTTTCCCCTGCTAAGCTGCACCAACTCCTCTTGTGAAGCGCTACTCAAGACCTCTTTTAAGGCTCTGTTTCTGTTTGGCAGGATGATACTGACTCTTTTTTCTGGGTGTAAATTTAGCATTTTTTATTATACAGAAATTTGCTATAATATGCCTAAAATAGAGAAGGTATTATGAATACAAAAATAGAAAAAGTTTTAGATATCTGGCACGATCATTTTAGCGATCCTGATAATCAATATAGTGAATTTGAGCCTTCAGATATAGAGTATTTTGTGGGATGTATGCTCTATAATCGCTTTGCATTTTCAAAAGCGTTACAAAATCTCAAGACGATGGATTTGAGTTACGATTTTCTCTCCTCTTGCGGTGATAGATATGAGGAGATAGAGGAGATTATTAAAAGCATAGAGTTTGAGAGTGAGGAGGAGAGTTTGGAGTTTCTTTTAGAGTTTGTTGAAACATCACGCAAAAAGTATAGTGAATCTGAACTCTATCTGCTCAATCGCCTCTACAAACATCTCACAACACTTCAAGATATCTACAAAGGGGCGGTGGATATTTCGCCTGTAGATTTTCAAAACCCGCTACTACGCTAATGATGCAGAAGTACCTAATAACTTCAAGAGAGTTCTACACCGATACTCCGGCAGTCTTTCGTAAGATTCTCCATGAAAAGTTTGTAAAGCATATGCCCGATTTTGCACTCTACCGTGACAAATCAAACCCAAACTACGCTCTGCAGGCGGAACACTTTGTAGAGGTTTGTAGGCAGTTTGAGGGGATAAAATCCTTCATTCACAGTGATGTGGCTTTAGCTAAAGAGCTTTTTGCTTACGGTGTGCATCTTACCTCTAAAGAGTTCGAGAAGATAGCTATAGCAAAGGATGCGGGGCTTTGTGTTATCATCAGCACACACACGCATGATGAGGTAAAAAAGGCAGAGCAATTAGGTGCAGACTTTGTAACCTACAGTCCTATTTTTGCATCACCGAACAAGGGAGAGCCAAAAGGAGTGGAAGATTTAACAAGGCTCTGTGCTTCGGTCTCTATAGATGTTTTTGCCTTAGGTGGCATTGTGCATCAAGAGCAGATTGCACAGGTAGAGCAGAGCGGGGCGTATGGATTTGCTTCTATTCGCTATTTTTACTCATAGAGACTCCAGCAAGATAGCCTGAGGCAAAGCTCCATTGTAGATTGTATCCACCGCAAGGGCCATCTAGGTTCAGTACCTCTCCGCAAAAGTAGAGACCATTTACGCGTTTGCTCTGCATCGTTTTTGGGTCTATCTCTTTTAAGGAGATGCCACCTCTTGTAATCATCGCCATCTTAAAGCCATCATGCCCTACAACAGTAAGTGGAGTCCATGCAAGGATTTGGATGAGTTTTTCTTTACTTTTTCCCGAGAGTTTTGAGAGAGTGGCATCAGGGTCTGCACCAGCGAGTTTGCAGAGTTGCTCTGAGAGGGCTTGGGGGAGAAGGGTAGATGTGAGTGTCACGATGTTGGCTTGAGGGTTTTTAAGTGCCTTTTTTTTGAGATGTTTACTAATCTGCTCCTCATTCATGCCTTGCGTGAGATTGAGAAGAAGTGGAACTGCATCATATCTCTTTAAAAGAGGTGTTACCTCCCGTGCAAAATCAAGAACAACAGGACCTCTAATACCTGTTTTTGTAAAGATTAAATCTCCTTTTGCACGCAGTTTTTTATGCTTTTTAAGGGCAACTCGCAGTTCAACTTTTGCTATAGTATCTGCTCTACACTCTGCTACCCAAGACTCTTTTGTCTTAAGCGGCATCATAGCTGGACTCAGCTCTGTGACTTTATGTCCTAGCTCCTCGGCAAGTCTATACCCATCCCCCTCGGCTCCAAGAGAAGGATAACCCATACCACCTGTTGCTACTATGACATTTGGAGCATGGAAGAGGGAATTTTGGGTTTTGACTCCATCTATATTTTCACCAACTTGAAGAAGTCTCTCAACTCTTTGATTGCAGATAATCTCTACGCCTAAGCGTTGCATCTCCTCTTTTAAGCCATTGATGATAGTAGCAGAGGAGTGGCTTGTTGGAAAGACTCGAAAACCATCGGGTGCATGTGTCTCTATGCCAATGCTCTTTAAAAACTTTATAAGTTCATTGTGGTCAAAGAGAGCGAGTGCATCTTGCATAAAGCGTCCATCTCTGCCAAAGCGGGACATAAACTCCTCATTGCTAAGAGTATTTGTGATGTTACATCTTCCACCACCTGTGGCTTTGAGTTTTGCGGAGATATTAGAGAGTTTTTCAAGGAGCAGAACAGATTTGCCCGCACGAGCAGCAACGATAGCAGAGATAATCCCCGCCGCACCACTGCCAACGACAATGAGGTCATACCTGCTGTTGCGCATAGCTCTATTTGTACGCTTTAATGTCTGCTATGAGGTTTTTTAGATGTGTTTGGTATGCAGGAATAAAGGTGAGATAACTCTTTCCTTCTGTGTCGGAGAGGGACTCTTTTATCACCTCTGCGATATCGTGAAGTGGTTTTGCGCCAATGTTTGCAGTTATGCCAATAATATCAAGCAGTACCCTGTCTGCGTGTTCCAACTCACCATTTTCTAGGAGTGTTTCGAGTTTTCTTGAGGAGTTATCGTAGGTTGCTATAAATTCATCGAGTATCTCATGATAGAAAGCTTCATCGCCACCACAAATCTCTAAACCTTTATCTCCATCAAGATTTTTTGTAACAACCACCTCTACTAAATCTGCATCATCTTCTACACTCTCTTTACTAGTGACTTTGTTCATACCTGCATAAGCGTAGAAAATATCATAGAGGGCATCCATTCGTAGAGGTTTTTCCAATTGTTCAGCCATACCTGCTTCGCGCATTTTTTTAATATCATCTGCGGCAGTATCTCCACTAAGTGCTACAACAAGGATATGATCATATTTTGGATTTGCACGGATGATGCGTGTTGCTTCAAAACCATCAACTCTCGGCATATGCGCATCCATGAGTATCATTAAGAAGTCATCATCTTTTTCTAAAATATCTAAAGCCTCCTGCCCATCATTTGCCATAGTAATGTCGATGCCGCTTCCCGCTAAAAGTCCAGTTAAAACTTTTTGGTTGATGAGGTTGTCTTCAGCCACTAAGATACGCTCTCCTGAGAACTCTTTAAAGTTCTCTTTTGAGATTTTACCATGAGCAGGAACATCTCTTTTTTTGATAGTAACTCGTTCTATTTCTGCTTCTGTTGGCTCCTCTTGAGGTGACTCTTCGACTCCAAAGTCACCCTCTTCAGAGCCACCAAGCATAATCTCTTCACTCTCTTTCTCTTTTTCTTCCTCTTGGAGCTTTTCTTCTACTGCTGTCTCTTCTTTTTCAGGTTTTTGTACCTCTTTCTCTTTTTCATCAAAAAGTGCTTCAGCTCTCTTGCTTACATCTTCTCTTTTTTGTGCTTCGTACTTCTTTAAAGACTCCTGTGCATCCTTTTTAGCTTGTGATGGCTGCTTCTTTTTAAGTAAAAAAACTATAACTAAAACTACGACAAGAAGTATCGCTGCGATGATTTCGTACTGATATTGGGCAAACATGAGGCACCTACTTTTTTTCTTTATGATACCCTATCTAAATTTAAATGTAAATTATTTTAGTTAGATACTTATTATATAACTTAATGTATAATCTCCCCAAACTAATTTTAGAGGTCTTTTGTGCAAAATATTCCCCATATCCCTGTGCTGTATCGTGAAGTAGTGGAGGCTTTTTCTGACATAAAGAGTGGTGTCATCATCGACTGTACTTTAGGATATGGGGGACACTCCTCTATGATTTTAGAAGCAAATCCAAATATAAAACTTATTGGTATTGACCAAGATCAGACAGCCATAGAGTTCTCAACAGAGCGTTTAAATAAATACGGCAATCGTGTGAGCATTAAAAAAGGACGTTTTTCACAGGTTATCAAAGAGATTTTAAATGAGGTAGATGTAAGCGAGATAAAGGGTGTCTTAGCAGATATCGGTGTCTCCTCTTTGCAGCTTGATCATAAAGAGAGAGGATTCTCATATGAGAGCGATACGCTTGATATGCGGATGAACAGAGATGCTCCGCTGAGTGCTGCAACTGTTGTAAATGAATACTCACAAAGTGAGTTAGAGCATATTCTTTTAGAGTACGGAGAGTTGAGAAACTACAAAAAAATAGCAGCCAAGATTGTACAAAACCGCCCTTTTACCTCTGCAAAAGCACTTAGTGATACACTCAAGAGTGAGATGCCACGGGGAAAAAAGATTCATCCGGCTACGCTCTTGATGCAGGCTATTCGCATCGAAGTAAATGATGAACTTGGAGAGTTAAAGTCTCTTTTGCACTCTTTAAAAGAGGCGAACCTTGCGTCTGCAAAGATTGCTATCATCTCTTTTCACTCTCTTGAAGATAGAGTAGTAAAACAGGAGTTTGTAGGATGGAGCAAATCTTGTATTTGTCCTCCGGAGGCATTTCGTTGCGAGTGTGGTAATAACCATGCGCTTGGAAAAATTGTGACAAGAAAACCATTAATGGCACAAAAGGATGAACTTCAAGAGAATGTTCGTAGTCGTAGTGCAAAGATGCGAATTTTTCAGATGGGTGCAAGATGAGTGAGAAGAGTATCGTGAGCGAAAAAAATGAGAAGAGTGAACTCTTAGATGAGATAGAGGTTGTTCTTCTACCAAAGCGAAAGCTGGATGCAGGTTATTTTGCCTACATCTTCTTTACGCTGACTTTTATCGCTATGTTTGCGTTTCCAAAGGTCTATATAACGCAACAGATTTACTTTAAAAGCCGTGATATTGCCAAACTCAAAAGAGAGTATGAGACACTCAAAGAGGAAAATAAGATAATTCGTGCATCAGTAGAAGAGATAAAGTTTAAAAACCAGATACTCGATACACTTTTTTAGATTTTGGAGAGAGAATGATTCGTAAATTTGTAACATTTGCTATAGAGAAACCACTTTTAAATCACATTTTACTAGTTTTTATATTTATGCTTTCAGTTTTTGCATACATAAACATACCAAAGGAGATTTTTCCGCCTACGCAGATGGATAAGATTACCATCAAGGGTGGGTATGTTGGTACATCAGCTGATATTCTTG
>JALWSY010000157.1 GCA_027083035.1 Sulfurimonas sp.
ACCTATTACTTTGCTCATTTTTAATTCCTTAATTTTATTTTATCGTAAAAGGAACTCATTCCTTTTACTTTCGCTAGCCGCTATGGCACTAAAGTTGACGCTTTGCGTCTGTTCGTAAATTTTTTATCTATTTTTATTTTTAAAACGATGAAAGTATATAATGTTTTAAAAATTAGTTCTGCCACCTAAGTGGCACATTGACGAATTTAATTCGCGACAATGACCATCGCTTCGCGAAGTGGTCTTCCTTTATATTTGTAACCTGTTTGAAAAGTTTGTACTATTTGTCCAGACTCCACTTCATCATGATCTACAGCTTGTACTGCATTGTGGATATTTGGATCAAATGGCTCTTCATGGGCAACTACTGTTACACCATGCTTCTCTAGTGCGGTAAGGAGCTGCTTATGTGTCAGCTCAATACCCTCTTTGAGTTTATCAAACAACTCTGCCTTATCTGCATCACTCTCGACTGACTTCATAGCACCGTCAAGAGAGTCGAGTACAGGGATCATATCTTTGGCAAACTTCTCATTTGCGTACTCAACAGCCGTATATTTCTCTTTTTCTAATCTCTTTTTGATATTATCAAAATCAGCATGAACACGCGCATATTTATCTTTGAGTGTGCTAAGCTCTGCTTGAAGTAGATCTAGTTCATTTTCTACTGCCTCAGCATCAGCTTCCGCTTCATCTGTTTCGTTGTTTTCTATATTTTGTTCCTCATTTTCGAGGTTTTCATTTTGTAATTCTTCTTTAGACATAATAGTTTCATGACTCCTTTCTTAAAAAGATAACAACATTATACACATTGAGCGTAACAATGTCAAGAAAAACTTTATAAAATTTAATAAATAAAGTTGAGTCTGTCTATATCAAGTTTAAATTTCTAGAAATTTGGTATAATATAGAACATTTTTATTTGGAGAGCGCATGAAGTTTTTATATTGGTTTTTTGGTCTGATTTTTACCCTGTTGGCAGTTGTCTATGTTGCTGCTTTTACCCCTGTTGGAAACTCATTTGTAAAACCTTATATAGAGGAGCAGGTTCGAGCAAATACAAAACTTGCAAGTAAACTAGAGAAGTTCTCACTTACCATGAGTGATTTTGAGATTCTTTTGGAGATAAATCCAAATAATACGATTTTGCTCAAAGGAAACTACTCTCTTTTCTCTCAAGCTTTTAATGTAGCATATCGTCTTCGTTTAGAAGATTTACCTTCACTCGAGTCACTAACGCAAACAAAACTTAATGGCTCTTTTCATACAGAGGGAAAAGTAAAAGGGGATATGAAGCGTATCAATGTAGATGGAAGTAGTGATATCGCTTCGAGTAGCACAACCTATCATGTGGAGTTAAAAGATTTTAACCCGACTTCTATCATCGCAAAGATAGACGCTGCAGACCTTAAAGAGCTGCTTTACACAGTGAATCAAAAAGCCTACGCGGATGCAGATATAAATCTTGATGTGAACTTTAAAAATATAACACCACATCAACTCGATGGAAATATAAAACTTACGACACTTAAAGGTGCTATCAATACAAAAGTAATGAAGCGTGATTTTAATATTACCATTCCAAAAACAGCCTTTAGTATGACTCTTGATGCAGACCTAAAAGGGGATGATGTAGATTATACCTATGCACTCAACTCAAACCTTGCAAAAATCTCCTCAGGGGGGAGGGTGACTCCTGAGCCACTCAAGGTAGATATCAAGTATGGTGTAGATATTAAAGAGCTTGCCGTACTCAAACCGATAACAAACGCACCTCTTCGTGGAACTTTTAGACTCAACGGTAGTGCAAAGGGTGGCAAAAAATCTATGAGTGTTGATGGAGTCTCTGATTTTGCAGCATCCAAGACATCTTACAAGATAGCACTTGAGGAGTTTGTACCAAAGAGTGTGATTGCAAGCATTAAAAAAGCACGTTTAGAGAAGATACTCTACATGGTTGGACAACCACATCTTGCATCATCAGAGTTAAATCTTGATGTCAAGTTTACTTCACTAGATCCTAAAAATCTTGCCGGAAAACTAAAGCTTAATCTTTTAAAGGGTAGAGTAGATACTAAGGTCATGAAAAAGAGTTTCGATGTGAAAATCCCAAAAACTACCTTTAGCTCTACTACAAGTGTAGATCTCAAGGGCAAAGATGTACTCTTTGAGACACTCTTTGACTCGAACCTTGCAAAACTTACTTCAAAAGGGAAACTCAAACCAGAGAACTTAGATATGGATATACTCTACAAAGCTTCCATTAAAGAGTTGGCTCTGCTCAAACCACTCACAGGTGCAGATATACGAGGTAGGGTAAACCTCGATGGGACACTCAAAGGAGATAAGAAGAAACTACTTCTCAAACTCCATAGTGATATTGCATCATCAAATACATCTGTAAATGTAGTGCTTAATGACCTCAAACCAAAATCACTCAAAGCAAAGATTAAAGGGCTAGAGCTTAAAAAAGTGCTCTATATGGTAAAACAGCCACACTACACAGATGGTGTTTTTGATATGGATGCAGATATTACAAACTTGGATATGAAAAATCTTAAAGGAGATGTTGTAACAACAATCAATAAAGGGCTTTTAGATTCTCGTTTCATCACTAAAGAGTATAAGTTTAAAACGCGTATGCCAAGGACAATGTTTACCTCTAAAACTGTTACAACACTTAACAAAAATATAGCAGAGACAAAGGTGACATTTAACTCAAATATGGCAAACCTCTCTGTAAAGAAGGCACGATTTAATCTCGATGATGCATCGCTTGATGCAGACTATCAAGTAACCCTGCATAATCTCGAAAAACTCTACTTTGCAACAGAGCGACACCTTAAAGGAAAACTTCTCGCACATGGAAGAGTGAAAAAAGCGAAAGACTTAGACTTTACAATGCTTAGCGATGTAGCAGGTGGGGCGCTAGATGTGAAGTTGCATAACGATGATTTAGTAGCAAAACTCTCAAAGATGCAGACATTAGCACTCCTAGATATGCTTATTTATCCGAAAGTTTTTAAATCAAACATAGACGCAAAAGTAAACTATAATCTAAAACAAGCAAAAGGTGTCGTAAACGGGAAACTCTCTAAAGGTTCATTTACAAAGAATCAGATTTTAGATCTTACAAAAAAGTACGCACATATAGATCTTTATAAGCAACAATTTAAAGGTGGTTTTGATGCAAATATAAACAAAGAGAAGATAGTTGCATCAATGGATTTAAAATCAAATACCTCTTCCATCTCTACAAAGGGAACG
>JALWSY010000158.1:0-4290 GCA_027083035.1 Sulfurimonas sp.
GAGAATCGAAGAGCGGTCGTTTTCTCCGAAATACAGCCTTTTATTATGCTTTATAAGAAGTAGAAAAATTACTCAAAGCAGATTTAAAGAGACTTTTTTGTATAATTCCCTAATTTTGTAAAAAGGGTGTGTGCATGACTAAAAATAAGCGTGTTTTAGTAAAGTTTTCTGGTGAAGCTCTTGCTGGTGAGGCAGGTCATGGGATTGACACTAAGATTTTAAAGTATATTGCTCAGGAGATTAAATCTCTTGTGGATGGTGGGATTGAGGTTGGCATCGTTATCGGGGGCGGAAATATCATTCGTGGCGTGACTGCTGCTCAAGATGGTATCATCAAAAGAACATCTGGTGATTATATGGGAATGTTAGCGACAGTCATCAATGGTGTAGCTATGCAAGAGGCTTGTGAACACGCAGGACTTCAAGTGCGTATGCAGACTGCTATCAAGATGGAGCAAATCGCTGAGCCATACATTAATCGAAAAGCGTGTCGTCATTTGGAAAAAGGTCGGGTTGTTATTTTTGCTGCAGGAACAGGAAATCCATTCTTTACAACAGATACGGCGGCAACACTTCGTGCAGTTGAAATTGGTGCGGAAGTTATTATAAAGGCAACAAAAGTAGATGGTGTTTATGATAAAGATCCGGCAAAGTATGATGATGCGCGTAAACTAAGTAAGTTGAGCTATGATCAAGCACTCCAAGACCACATTAAAGTGATGGATGATACTTCTATCGCTTTAGCCAAAGACAATAAACTTCCTATTATCGTTTGCGATATGTCAAAAGAGGGGAACCTTTTAGACATTTTAAATGGAAATATGGAAAATTGTTCAATAGTACAATAGAAATAAATAAGGACCCAAATATATGAAAACAGAAGAATTAACAGCAAAAATCTTAAATGAAAATCCAAATATGGATCGTTATCAGTTGGCAATAGCTGTAGCAGCAAGATGTGATGAGTTAGAAAATGGTGCTCAGAGCAAGTTAAGTGTCAATACACATATTGTTAAATCAGCAGATTTAGCTTTAATGGAAATTGCAGAAGGGCTTGTTGTAGTAAAGGGCTTTTCTGACATAGAAAAGTAGAAAGAAAGATATTGTGGGACTATCGCATATAGAGATAGAGAAGGTTAAGCATATTCATGATGTTGATTCTGCTATCTCTTACCTCTTCTCACATATTCAAAAAACTCCAAAGCTCGAAGAGGCACTCTCCTTCTCCATAGAAGCGCATAAATTGCAGTTTCGTAAAAGTGGAGAACCTTACATCGTTCACCCTATCCTTGTTGCTTCTATTGTTGCTTCTATAACAGCTGATGAGTCGATGGCTATTGCTGCACTACTGCATGATGTAGTGGAAGATACTGCAGTCTCTATAGAGAAGATTAAAGAACTCTTTGGAAAGGATGTGGCACATTTAGTGGAGGGACTTACAAAAATCGATCTTATTCGAGATAGTGAACTTATCCCCTCAAATCTCAATGAACGCCTTGCGACATCAGCTTTAACTTTTAGAAAAATGCTTATTGCAAGTATTGAAGATGTGCGTGTTTTGGTTGTAAAACTGTGTGATAGGCTGCACAATATGCTTACTCTTGATGCACTTGCAGAGCATAAACAGTTACGCATTGCAGAGGAGACTCTTGTTGTTTATGCACCTATCGCACATCGCTTAGGTATTAGTTTTCTTAAAAATATTCTTGAGGATTTGAGCTTTTCTTACCTTTTTAAAGAGGATAAGCATCATATAGATAACTATCTTGATACAAACTACCATGCCATAGAACTTAAACTCAATGAGTTTAAAGAGGCTATACATTCGCTCCTTGTAAGAAATGGCTTCTGTGAGGATGATTTTGAGATACTCTCTCGTGTAAAGCACCGCTACTCTATTTACTTAAAGATGCAGAGAAAAGGGGTGAGTATTGATGAGGTACTTGACCTTTTGGCTGTGCGTATTTTAGTAAAAGAGGATGTGAAATGTTACAATGTCTTAGGATTGGTACATCTTAACTTCAGGCCTCTTGCATCACGATTTAAAGATTACATAGCTGTGGCAAAGGATAATGGATATCAGACAATCCATACAAGTGTTTTTTATAATACTGCTATTTTTGAGGTACAGATAAGAACTTTTGAGATGCATAAAACAGCAGAACTTGGAGTTGCGGCACATTGGAAATATAAGAGTGGAGCAAGTAATATTAAACTTGATTGGCTTGATAATTTACAGTATCAAAATGAGTCGGTAGAGGAGTTTTATGATCTAGTTAAGAATGATCTTTACTCCGAAGATATCTCTGTCTTCTCTCCAACGGGTGATGCATTTACACTTCCTCGTGGGGCAGTTGTGTTGGACTTCGCCTATGCAGTTCATAGTGAAGTGGGAAATAAAGCCGAGTCTGCACTTGTTAATAAAACAAAATCTTCTTTGCTTACAGAGTTGAACAATGGTGATATTGTCAAGATAATTATGGCAGATGAGCCTATTACAAGATGTTCTTGGATTGATGCGGTAAAAACTAGTCGTGCCAAGACCAATATGAAGATAAATTGTAATGCAAAAATACGGGAGATAGATAGTAAGGTCGCTGTGCGTATTGTGGCAACGGCAATGAGTTTGAGTACACACAGAGTCGAGGAGTGGTTTAAAGAAAATCATTGTGATTCTGTTACAAATATTCCTCGTGATATAGAACATTTTAAACATGTTATTCGTAGATACACAGCAGATATTCATAAAAATAGTCGTTTTAGAAGTTTTCTCTCAAGGCATAAGTTTAAACTAAAACATACTCAAATAGCAGGACTTGATATATATGCAACATCTCAAATAAATGATGTAATGTTTGATTACTGTTGTCATCCTAAAACAGGGGATGAGGTTGTTGGCTTTTTAGAGAAAAATAAGGTCAATGTACATCACAAAATGTGTAAAGAGGCACATAAAAAAATACAAAAAGAGAAGCCTATGGTTTTTGTAGGCTGGGCGCATCAAAAAATTTTTAAGTATAAATTGATTGCTTCACTTCATAATGAGAAGGGAGCATTAGCGGAATTTTTGACATTTTTAGTCAAGCTCAATATAGACATCAGCTCTATAGAGCTTGGGAAAGAGAGTGAGAATTACACGAAATATTGTGAACTTGGTTTTGAGAGCAAAGAAGCTGATATTAACATACTTCGTGCTAAAATAGAAGACAAGATTAAAGTAATTCAACTAATTCGTACAGAAGACGCATATAAAAATTAATAATAATAACGGAGAGAGATAATAGATGATAGAAGAAGCACTACGCGAGATACATAGAGGTACAGCTGAGATAATTGACGATGAACGTATAGAGAAACTCCTTAAGGCGTATTATGAAGAGGGGAAGACATATACAGTCAAAGCGGGTTTTGATCCTACGGCACCAGATTTGCACCTAGGACATACTGTTTTGCTTCAAAAACTTGCAGCGTTTCAGAAGTATGGTGGGCGTGTGCAATTTCTCATTGGTAGTTTTACTGCGATGATTGGAGACCCTACAGGCAAGAGTGCGACGCGTAAAGTGCTTACTAAAGAGGATATTGTTAAAAATATTGAGTCCTATACTACGCAGGCATTTAAGATACTAGATAAAGAGAAGACAGATATAGTCTATAACAACGAGTGGCTCGATGAGCTAGGTGCTGCAGGGATGTTACAACTTGCATCAAACCTTACAGTTGCGCGTATGCTAGAGCGTGATGATTTTTCTAAGCGATATGCATCACAGACACCTATCGCTGTAAGTGAGTTTATGTATCCACTACTACAAGGGTATGATAGTGTACATCTAAAGTCTGATATAGAGATAGGTGGAACGGATCAGAAGTTTAATCTTTTAATGGGAAGACAGTTACAAAAAGCTTATGAGATTAAAAAGCAACAGGCCGTACTTATGATGCCAATCTTAGAGGGACTCGATGGTGTGCAGAAGATGTCAAAATCTCTTGGGAATTATATAGGAGTGACAGATGTACCAAACGATATGTTTGGAAAGATTCTGAGTATCTCTGATGAGTTGATGTGGCGATTTTATGAGCTTCTTAGCACGAAAACGCTTGATGAGATTGAAGCATTAAAATCTGGAGTAGAAGATGGCTCACTTCATCCAAAAAAAGTAAAAGAGAATCTTGCACTAGAGATTACAGCTCGTTTTCACTCAGAAGATGCGGCAAAGAGTGCAAAAGAGGAATTTGATAAAATCCACTCAAAAAGCCAAATTCCAACAGATATCCCAGAATTTAGTTGTGAAG
>JALWSY010000158.1:4300-12625 GCA_027083035.1 Sulfurimonas sp.
AACCCTCAACTTCGCAGGCGAGAAGAGATATTAAGCAAGGTGGTGTTAAAATAAACCAAGAAAAAGTGACTGATGAGAAGTTGCAGCTGACACAGGGAGAGTACCTCCTACAAGTCGGAAAAAGAAAATTTGCAAAACTAAAGGTAAATTAATGAGCTTTAACTCTTTAAAAATTGGAAAATACACTATTGAGAAGCCTATTGTTCAAGGTGGAATGGGTGTTGGAATCAGTTGGGATCAGCTTGCTGGAAATGTTTCAAAAGAGGGTGGACTTGGTGTTATTAGCGCAGTAGGAACAGGGTACTATAAAAATAAAGAGTATTCAAAAAAACTTGTTTCAGATAGACCACTGAGTGAAGCAAACTTCTACTCGAAAGAGGGATTTGAAGCAATTATAAAAAATGCTAGAGAGATTTGTGGTGACAAACCGTTAGCGGCAAATATTTTATATGCTATCAATGATTATGGTCGTGTTGTTCGTGATGCGTGTGAAGCGGGGATAGATATCATCATTACAGGTGCAGGACTTCCTACAAATATGCCGGAGTTTACAGAGGGGTATCCTGATGTTGCACTTGTTCCTATTGTCTCCTCTGCAAAGGCATTGAAGATTATCTGTAAGCGTTGGCAGAAACGTTATGACCGTCTGCCTGATGCAGTAGTTGTTGAGGGACCAAAGTCTGGAGGACATCAGGGCTTTACCTATGAGCAGTGTAAACTTGAAGAGAATCAGCTAGAAAATATTGTAGGGCCGGTTGTAGAGGAGGCCGCCTCGTGGGGTGATATACCTGTAATAGCAGCTGGTGGTGTCTGGGATAAATCAGATATAGAAGATATGATGAGTCGTGGTGCGCGTGGTGTGCAGATGGGAACTCGATTTATTGGAACCTATGAGTGTGATGCACATGCAAACCTGAAAAAAGTCCTCCTTGATGCAAAAAAAGAGGACATTCAACTTATGAGTTCTCCTGTAGGATATCCTGCGCAGGGTGTTGTTACAAACCTTACACACCTTGTTGAAAAGCGAGAGGGGCCTGCTATTAAGTGTATCTCTAACTGTGTAGCACCTTGTAACCGTGGAGAAGAGGCAAAAGTAGTTGGTTTTTGTATAGCGGATAGACTCTCCGATGCTTATGAAGGTAACTTAGAGACAGGACTCTTCTTCTCAGGAACAAATGGATACAGATTAAATGAAATCATTTCAGTTCAAGAGTTGATGCAAAAGCTGATGGAAGGCGAATAGTCTTTTAATGTTAAAACTTCTTACGCTGCTTTTTATTTTTACCTTCTCACTCAACGCCCTGAGTGATACGACTATTTTGGAGCGTGCAAATTCGCTTGTAAATTCTTCAAGTAAAAGTAATCAGTTTCGTGCTTATAATGACTATAAGAACCTTTATCTCAGGGCGTTAATGAAAGATAATCAACGACTCAAACGAAATGCTTTGATAGGTATTGTGAAGAGTGGTAGTAAGTTACATATTGATATTTCTCAGTATGAAAAAGAGCTTCAATCTATCCCAAAAATCTCTTCATATAAAGCACCAAAACCAAAGAAGATTAAAAAAACAAATAAAAAAATCAGAGTAAAATCTACGCATAAGTTAAAATCTATTCGCTGGAAAAATGGTCGTTTAGTCCTCTTTTTTGACAAAAAGCTACGCAATAATCAGATAAACTACTTCACCTCTTATGATAAAAAGAAAAAGCGTTATCAGTATATTTTTGATATTCATGCATCTATGCTCACTCGCTCACAAACGCTTCGTAAAGAGGGGATAGACAGTATTAAGATAGCACAACACAATACTAATACGCTGCGTTTAGTTATCTCTAATCGCTCTAAAATTACCATTCGCTTTAAAAAAGATCCTAAGAGTTTAATAATAAATATAATAAATAAAAAATATAAAAAGAGTAAAAAGCAGAGTTACACAATACCAAAAGCAACAATGCACAAAGGAGTCGATAGAAGTAAAGTTATCGTCATCGATGCGGGACATGGGGGTAAGGATCCCGGAGCTATAGGTTATAAGCACTACAGAGAAAAGATAGTAGTCCTACAGATAGCTCAAGAGTTAAAAAGGGTACTTAAGTCTCGTGGCTATAAGGTCTATATGACAAGAGATTCTGACAAGTTTGTGCGCTTGAGAAATAGAACCCGCTATGCAAACAAGAAAAAAGCAGATCTCTTTATTAGTATCCATGCAAATGCTGTGGATAAGCGAAGTGCAAAAAAAGCGTATGGAATAGAGTGTTACTTTTTAGATAAATCTCGTTCTGCCCGTGCAAAACGAGTTGCGGCAGTAGAGAACAGAGCTGATTTGATAGAGATGGATTTCTATGGAAAAGAGAGTTTCCTGAGTACACTCAACTCACACAATATTGTCGCTGCGAATAAGCTTGCCATAGATTTGCAGCGTGGAGCATTAGCATCTCTAAAGAAACACTTTAAAGGGGTAAAAGATGCAGGCGTGCGTCAAGGTCCTTTTTGGGTGCTTGTAGGTGCACAGATGCCTGCAGTTTTAGTAGAGGTTGGTTTTATAACAAACCCTACAGAGGCAAAACGATTGGTAAATAAGAAGTATCAAAAGAAGCTCGCACTTGGACTTGCTAATGGTATCGAGCGATATTTTTTAAATAATTAAGAGAAGAGGAAAAGTATATGAAAAGAAGAGATTTTTTTAAGCTCTCAATCGCTACATCAACAGCGCTCATGGCAGAGTCACTACCAAAGATGCAGACAAAAAAGCCTATAGATAACAGGGAGGTCTCCACAGTAGCATTTCCTCAAAAACGTCCACTCATCACCTACTCAGATAGACCACCACTACTCGAGACACCAAGGGAGGTCTTTACAACAGCCATCACACCTAACAATGAACTTTTTGTTCGTTGGCATATGTCTAATATTCCTACACATTTTGATTTGGAGAGTTACTATATACACGTACATGGTGAGGTTAAAGAGAGACTCTATCTTACAGTTGATGCACTTAAAAAAGAGTTTGAAGCAGTTGAAGTAACTGCTACGATGCAGTGTGGAGGTAACTCACGATCAGCTTTTTCTCCAACTACACACGGTATCCAATGGGGAAGTGGTGCTATGGGGTGCAGTATTTATAAAGGAGCAAGACTTAAAGATGTCCTTGCAAAGGCTGGGTTAATGCCTGAAGCGACTTGGATAACACTCAATGGGGATGATAAAGCTGTTATGAGTAAGATAGAAAGTTTTAAAAGAGAGTTAAAAATTTCAGAGATTAGTGATGATACCATCATCGCTTATGAGCAAAATGGTGAAGAGATTCCTTTTTTAAATGGTTTTCCTGTGAGACTTGTTATCCCCGGACTCTACTCTGATAGTTGGGTGAAGATGCTTACAAACATTAATGTCACAAAAGAGTATAAGCACTACTACTACATGGACAAAGCTTACAGAGTGCCAGATAATGCGTGTGAGTGTGAGAGACCCTCTCAAAAGGCACAAAAGACAAAACCATTAGAACAGATGAATGTTAAGTCTTATATAGGCTATCCTACATCAAAAACACAGCTCCATGCTAAAGCTAACCTTACTATAAAGGGTGTTGCTTTTGATGCAGGATATGGGATTAAATCGGTGATGATCTCGCTCGACAAAGGAGCCTCTTGGGAGAGTGCAACTCTTGAGGAGGAACTCTCGCCCTACGCATTTCGAGTCTTTAGCTACAAACTTAGACCGATGCATAAGGGAGAGCTTACCATTATGGCAAAGGCAATAAATAACAGAGGTGAAGAGCAACCTTTTGCAAAAGATATAGCATGGAATCATGGTGGATACAAATATAATGGTATTGACAGCGTAACTGTCACTATCCTTTAGGAGTCATTATGAAGCAGATAATTTTACTATTGAGCCTCTTTTTTTCACTCTATGCATCGGACATTAGAGATGTAAATAAAACAAGCATCACATTTTCAATTCCTACAGATAAAAATCTTATCGTTATGCAGAGAAATTGTCAATGGTGTCACTCCTATGGTTATATCCTCAATCAAGGCAGACAGAATAGAGAATTTTGGCATAAGCTTGTCATTCGTAT
This sequence comes from Sulfurimonas sp., assembly GCA_027083035.1. Taxonomy (GTDB): domain Bacteria; phylum Campylobacterota; class Campylobacteria; order Campylobacterales; family Sulfurimonadaceae; genus Sulfurimonas. The sequence continues at coordinate 8,383 of JALWSY010000158.1, forward strand.
GCGAGAAGTCTATAAAGCACCTATCTCACCGCGTGATGAGCTTCTAGCGACTGAGTATCTTACAAAGCACTTTGGAGTGAAGGAGTAGGTTTACTCCTCCTTCTTCCACTCAAGATCTCCATGCATTGACTCTTTGTCATTGATGATAGACTCTATCTGCTGTTTTACCTTCTCATAAACATACTGCTCTTTAAAATGAGGAATCCTGCCACCCGCAGCATTAGGGTGTCCACCGCCATTTACCCACTCATTTGCTATTTGAGAGACACTTACCTTATTATCTGCTCGAAGACTCATAGAACCTTTAAAACTGACATCAACGATAAAATCATACTCTGGATAAGCGACTAAAAAGCCATTGCCTACTATGGAAGTATTGCCAACTGCGTAGGATAAAAAGCCTTTGTAGCCTTTGTAGTAGATGGTATTTGTATGGCGTTGTGAGCCTAGAAGTGCTACTACAAAGTCGGTTGCAAGATTATCTAAGGTGTCATTTTTTCCACGCTTAAAAAACTCTTTTTTTATGAGATGAATCTGCTCATCTAAAACAATAGGTGCATCTGCAACGGAGATATATTTTACTGCATCTTCAAGTAGTGTGAGTTTGTACTCATTATCTTCAATGGCAAACATGACACGGTTGAGTTCACGCGTCTCATTGACAAGGCGCATACAGACTTTTCCAAACTCAAAGTTATCATGCTCCTCTTTTTTCCACAAATCTACGGCATCGACAATTGCTACATACTTCTCCATCCACTCAGGCTCATGAAATTCAAAATGCTCTTTAGCGTACTCATACATAATCTTCGTTGCACAACGATTAGTATCAAGATAGTACCATTCATGCTTTTTAGCACTTTGTGCGCCGCTTCCATGATGGTCAAGCAGTTGTAATTGCAGGTCAATCTTATCACGATTACACTTTGCTACTTCATGCTCTAGCCATTTTGACTCATCTGCTGTAAGGTTAAGATCTGTGATAAGGATAAGCGCTTTCTCTTTTGTCTCACGAATCTTATCAAGCATAAGAATAAGTTTTGATTTGACCTCGGGACCATAGTTTGCATTAAAGTTATGCTTCTCGTATGGTGTATATTTCATTACTAACTGACAGCTGTAGCCATCTAAATCTATGTGTGAGAGGTGGTAAATTGTTCTATTTTTCATGTTTATCCTATTATATTAATTTTGTTGCATTGAGATGGATCCGAGTACCTCAAAAGTTGCAGAAGAGTCAATTTCTGCGTGAGAGAGAACAACGACATCAAGTGAGAAACGCTCAAATATCTCCGCGATGCCACGGCGAAGCTGTGGATCTACTATAACGATAACAGGAGATACCCCTTTTTGTAGTACCTCTGCTGCTTTTGTACTTGTTGCTTGAATGAGTTCATTTATCTCATTAACATTGAGCATAAGGTTTCTGATGCCATCTTGCTCTTGTGATTTTTGCAGAAGTAGTTGTTCACTATTTGTATCAAAAGTAAGCAAGCGGATTACTCCATCTTCACTAGAGTACATCTGTGTGATGATGCGAGAGAGTTTTGCCCGTACCTGCTCTGTTATCAACTCAACATTTTTTGTAAACTCTGCGATATCAGCGATAGTTTCAAGGATAGTGAGCATATCTTTAAGTGGTATTTTTTCATGTAGTAGGGATTTAAGGACTCTTTGAATAAGCCCAATACTTGCTACTTTCATCACATCATCGACAATAACAGGAAAGCTCTCTTTGATTTTATCTATGAGAGTTTGTACCTCTTGGCGAGTGAGTAAATCTTCTGCATTGCGTTTAATAAGCTCACTCATGTGTGTAGAGATAACAGTAGAGGGATCAACAACGGTATAGCCATTGATGATGGCATCTTCTTTATCAGCAGGATCGATCCAGAGTGCATCAAGGCCAAAAGCAGGCTCTTTTGTCGGCTCCCCTTTTATCTCTCCTGTTGCCATACCACTATCCATCGCTAAAAATTTATCTGGTTGAATCGTTCCCTCTCCTATGCTGATACCTTTGAGTAAAATTTGATAATCAAAAGGTTGTAGATGCAAGTTGTCACGGATACGCACTTGTGGCATCAAAAAACCAAAATCACTTGCAATCTTTCTCCGCATAGAACGGATTCTCTCAAGTAAATCACCTCCTTGCGAGTTATCTGCTAGTTTTATGAGTTGATAGCCAAGAGTAAGCTCTAACATCTCCACTTTTAAGATATCTTCAAGAGCTGCTTCCTCCTCTTTTGCTATCTCCTCCTGACTCTTTTGCGGTTTTATCTTCTCTCTCTCTTGCTCAAGTTGTGCTTTTGTTTTGGAACCAATGAGATTATCTACATCTAAAATACTTAGTTCACCCTTGTCAAATTTGTAAATCGCCCAACCAAGTGATGCAAACAGGATACCGACAAGTCCCATGGATGCAGTAGGAAGACCGGGGACTAGGGCAAAGAGAATCATGATAAAACCGACAATCATCATAATTTTTGCATTGCCTGCAAGCTGGTTTATCGTTCCCTCTGCAAAGTTATCACCATCACTAGAGGAGCGAGTAATCATAATACCCGTAGCAGTAGAGACGATTAGTGCAGGAATCTGTCCAACAAGACCATCTCCAATGGTAAGGAGAGTAAAAGTAGCTGCTGCATCACTTACACTCATATCATGTTGGAAAACACCGATGAGGAAGCCGCCAATGATGTTTATAAGCGTAATGATAATTCCTGCAACAGCATCTCCTTTGACAAACTTACTCGATCCATCCATAGCCCCATAGAAGTTTGCATCTTGTAAAATCTCTGCACGGCGTCGCTTCGCCTCCGCATCATCTATAAGTCCTGCGTTGAGGTCTGCATCTACCGCCATCTGTTTTCCGGGCATAGAGTCAAGAACAAAACGAGCTGCAACTTCTGCTACTCTTGTAGCTCCTTTGGTAATAACCATAAAGTTTATCAGAACCAAAATAGAGAAGACAATAATACCGATGACAAAGTTTCCACCTACAACAAAGTCGCCAAAGCTGGTAATTATATCACTTACAGCTTCACCACCCTCATTTCCCTTACTCAAAATCATCCTTGTAGTGGCAATATTTAAAGAGAGGCGAAAGAGTGTTAAGATAAGAATGATAGTAGGAAAGGTGGTTAAATCGGTTGGTTTTGGAATGTATAGAGAGATTAAAAGAATTAAGACAGCCATGGCCATAGAGATAGTCAGCAATAAATCAAGCACACTTGATGGGAGCGGAACTATAATGATAGCTAAAATTGCCATCACAAAAAGAACTACACTAAGATCTCTCTGACCAATCAAAAAGTTTAGAGAACTTCCAATCTGCTGTCTTAGTGTCAGTTTTTTTGCCATTAAAATCTTTTCTTTACTAATCTTCTAAAATATCGGCAAGTGTGAGTGCTTCCAAAAAGGAGTCAATTTTTCCCTGCAGTTTATGTAAAAATGGCCAAATAGAGCAGATATCTGCTTTTTCAGAGGGACAGTTACTCTCAGATGGAGAACATTCAAATACAGCAGGAGCCTTCCCTTCAACGCTTGTCATGACAGCAAGCATACTAATCTCTGCAGGATTTTTGTGTAATACAAATCCACCATTCACACCTTTGTAAGACTTTAGTATGCCTACCTTGGCAAGGGACTGTAGAATTTTGGCTAAAAAGCTTTTTGGAATGGATAACTCTTTGGAGAGGGTCTCACTATCCATAGGCTCTTTAGCTGATGAGAGAAGGATTAAAGAGAGTATCGCATACTCACTTGCGCGTGTTATTAACATAAAACTACTTTCGTAATAAATTTAGAACTTTTATTATAGCTCAAAAATCATTAAATTATCTTTTATAGATTTTTTAAAATAATTTGGCTATAATTCCACTTCAGCTTTTGTGCATTGGTGCAAATGTTAGATTATTATACCCATCAGGAGGCTATTATGGCTTTAGATTCGGCTAAAAAACAAGAAATTGTTGCAAAATATGGACGCAATGAGAATGATACTGGTTCAAGTGAAGTTCAAATTGCACTACTTACTGAAAGAATTGCAGAGTTAACAGAGCACTTAAAAGTATTTAAAAAAGATCACGCATCTCGTTTAGGACTACTTAAGTTAGTTGGTAAGCGTCGTCGTCTTATGAGATACTTCAAACGCACAAATAAAGAGGCATACTTAAAACTAGTAGAGTCTCTACAAATTCGCGATAATATCTAAATTATCAACTTTTTCTACACTTCTTAAAAC
>JALWSY010000159.1:0-2631 GCA_027083035.1 Sulfurimonas sp.
GGGTCTCAAAATATTGTGAACTGTAAAAGTATCCAGAGTCACTCTTCTCTTCTCGTTTCATATTCATATTTACAGAGAAAACATTATCTTTTATCATAAAGTTGAGCGTATCCATCTTCGCACCATTAAGCTTAATTCTGTAGATATACTTATCTGCTAAGTTTTCATAGAGTGGTTTCTTCTCAAAGAGTTCTGGGTGTTTACTCTTCTGCTCTTTTATGTACTTGTTTTCTGCTTCAAGTTTTTTAATAGCTGCCTTATACTCCTCTATAAGTTGATTGTTTCTCTCTACTTTGTTTGATGCATCTACATTGCTAAAAAAAGAGAATGCGTTTGCAGATGTAGCTGCTAAAAGACCAATAACGATTGATGAAAGTAATAATTTTTTCATAATATAACTCCTAAATAATTTATTTGTACAAAAAAATTGTAAAACTTTTCGTTAAATCAAGATTTAACAAACGGAAAATGGATGGTAAATCAGGTCGCTATTAGAAGATTTTTAGTATAATTGCAAAAATATTTCTATTAGGATATCTATTTGAAAAATATTAGAAACTTCTCTATTATCGCGCATATCGACCATGGGAAAAGTACCTTAGCCGATCGTATCATCCAAGAGTGTGGTTCTGTGAGTGAGCGGGAACTGAGTTCGCAGATGATGGATACTATGGATATTGAGCAGGAGCGTGGTATCACCATCAAAGCACAGTCAGTAAGACTTGACTATGTAAAGGATGGAGAGCATTACATTCTCAATCTTATTGACACTCCGGGACATGTTGACTTCTCTTATGAGGTCAGTAAATCTCTCGCTTCTAGTGATGGTGCACTACTTATCGTTGATGCAGCACAAGGTGTAGAGGCACAGACTATTGCAAATGTCTATCTTGCTTTAGAAAATGACCTTGAACTTATCCCTGTTATTAACAAAATTGACCTGCCCGCTGCAGATCCAGATAAGGTAGCAGAGGAGATAGAGACCTCTATTGGCATCGATGCAACAGACGCCTGTTTGGTATCTGCAAAAAGCGGTATAGGGATTCGTGAGCTTATAGATGCTATTGTTGATCGTGTACCGGCACCTGTGGGAGATCCTGAGGCAACAACCAAGGCTATCATCTATGACTCATGGTTTGATTCTTATCTTGGAGCCTTAGCCCTTGTGCGTCTCTTTGATGGTTCTATCAAAAAGGGGCAAAATATTAAGCTCATGAGTAATGGTGAAGAGCATCAAGTGCTTGATTTGATGTACCCACACCCAATGAAAAAGATTAAAACAAATGCTATTAAAACGGGTGAGATAGGTATAGTTGTTTTAGGTCTCAAAGAGGTAAGTGTGGTAAATGTTGGTGATACAATCACCGATGCAAAGAATCCTACAAGTGAACCTGTTGGAGATTATGAGCCTGCAAAACCTTTTGTCTTTGCTGGTCTCTACCCTATAGACACAGACAAGTTTGAAGATCTGCGTGATGCACTCGATAAACTCAAACTCAATGACTCCTCTTTAAGCTATGAACCTGAAACTTCTGTGGCTCTTGGGTTTGGGTTTCGTGTTGGTTTTCTTGGGATGCTACATATGGAGGTTATCAAGGAGAGACTTGAGAGAGAGTTTAATCTTGACCTCATCGCCACAGCCCCTTCAGTTATCTACAATGTCTATCTCACCGATGGAAGTAGTGTAGCTGTACAAAACCCATCAGAACTCCCTCCTGTTCAAAAGATAGACAGGATAGAGGAGCCTTATGTAAGAGCGACGGTTATCACTCCAAGTGAGTATCTTGGAAATATCATCACTCTTTTAGTCAGCAAACGCGGTGTGCAGACAAAGATGACCTATCTCAATGAAGATCGAGTTATGCTTGAGTATGAGATTCCTATGAACGAGATTGTTATGGATTTTTACGATACACTCAAGTCTATCTCCAAAGGGTATGCATCTTTTGATTATGAGCCTATCGGTTTTAAAGAGGGTGACTTGGTAAAACTCGACATAAAAGTTGCAGGAGAGGCAGTTGATGCCCTTAGCATCATTGTCCCTAGAAATCAGGCACTCCCTCGTGGACGCGTTTTGGTAAAAAACATGAAAGAACTCATCCCAAGACAACTCTTTGAAGTTGCTGTGCAGGCCTCTTTAGGGAGTCAGATTATCGCACGCGAAACTGTAAAGTCTATGGGAAAAAATGTTACTGCGAAGTGTTATGGTGGTGATATCACCCGTAAGCGTAAACTCTTAGAGAAACAGAAGGCAGGAAAGAAGCGAATGAAATCCATCGGAAAGGTACAGTTGCCACAAGAGGCGTTTATGTCTGTGCTGAAGATGGACTAAAGAGAGACTCTGTGCGCTGTTTGATGTGTGAGCATCTCTCACTCTCACACATCTGCAAAGCGTGCCAAAAAAATCACCTTACACCCTCTCTTTTTAGAAGAAAACTCCCAAATGGCATCGAAGTCCTCTCCTTTTACAAGTATGAAGATATCAAAGAGCTTCTCCATACAAAGCACACCGATCTTGGCTTTTATATCTACACTATCTTGGCAAAAAACAGTTTTCAAGCCTTTATAAACAACTTTGATTTTGATGAGAAACTCGTCTCTATAGCCATAGATGACAATGTAGAGAGTGGT
>JALWSY010000159.1:2641-3243 GCA_027083035.1 Sulfurimonas sp.
AACAGAAGTCTTACTAGAAGAAATATAACGCCACTCTTTAACCGTCTCAGGGCGAGAAACAGAGTCTCCTATTCAGGCAAGACAAAAGCCTTCAGGCTACAAAACCCTAGAGAGTTTCAAGTGAAAAAATTTCGACAGAATGATGTTATCTTAGTTGATGATATTATTACTACAGGCAGCACACTCACTCAGGCGTGTGCCGCCCTGCAAAGAGAAGGGAAAGAGATTGCTTTTTGCTTGACACTCTGTGATGTCTCAAACAAATAGCCATTAAAAGAACTTTTTGAGATACTTATTTAACCCTTTTTTGATAGCTTTTGTTGCCTCTTTCTCTATGAGTTTATCCGCGTTTACCTTGACCTTTGGACTCTCTATAATTCCACTCAGATAAAAATCAACTGGATGTCCATTTGCACTTACTGCTATCTTTGATTGAATCGTTTTTGTTTTTGTGTTTAACTTCGTTCCCTTTGTAGAGATGGAAGAGGTATTTGATTTTAAATCCATTGATGCAACTATCTTCTCTTTGTTTATATTTGCATCAAAACCACCTTTAAATTGTTGCTTATAAAGATCTATATGTGCGTATTTTTTTGTAAGAT
>JALWSY010000160.1 GCA_027083035.1 Sulfurimonas sp.
ATACGAGTACCAGATGCAATCATAGTTGCATCATACTCCTTCTCAAAACGAACCATATCCTCTTTGGTAACTTTATGGTTCAAAATAAAGTTCACGCCCATATCTCGAACACACTCGATATCTTGTAGGTATTTATCCCAAGGCATACGGTACTCAGGCACACCAACAGTCACCTCCCCACCAAGTACAGGAAGTTCTTCGTAAACATCAACTTCCACTCCATCAGCGGCAAGATAGTAAGCAGTTGTAAGACCTGCAGGACCTGCACCAACAACGGCAACTCTTTTACCATTGCTTGGTTTTTTCTCAAGAGGATGGAAGAAGTCATATCCATGATCTGTCTCCCAGTCCGCACCTAAACGCTTCAGTGCCATTATAGAGATAGGCTCATCAAGATTTGTTCTACGACATGCATCTTCACATGGATGTGGACAGACACGACCACACACATGTGCGAGTGGCATAGTCTGGCGCGTTGCCATAAGAGAATCATCGAAACGCAAATCTCTTACACCCTCGATATAGCCAGGAATGTCTACATCTGCCGGACATGCATCAGAACATGGTGAAGTTATCTTCGCTATGTATCCGATACTCTCTTTGTAATGTTTGGACTCTTTTTGCTCATTGATGCACTCTAAAAAGGTATCTTCAAAGTGTGTCATCAAATCAATAATAGGGTTAGGAACAGTCTTGCCGATTTCACATTTTGATGTAACCTGCATACTTTTTCCAATCTCTTTTAAGTGTTCCAAATCAGCTACAGCACCCTCACCACGAGCAATTTTATCGAGTTGATCATATAAAATACGACCACCCCAACGCCCCGGGGCACATCTTCCACATGCCTCTGAGTACTCTTGATACTGTGCTGCATACTCCATCGCTAGACGGATAACATCTACATCCTCACTAAAGAGTGCAACACCATCCCAGCCGATAAAGGCCTTGGATTCACGATGATCATCGTATTGTGCCGGTAGATTATATGCTGACTCTTCCCACTCTTCTTCGGGTTTACCTATATTGTTAATAGATTCACCCTTCCAAGTAGAAAAATAGACTTTGCTCAAAATAAAATCCTAATCTTTTTTAACGACGATAGTCCAATCGACTTCGTTGAATTTTAGTGAGTTATATAACGCATACCCACACTCTTTTACCAAGTCAGCACTACGCTGAATCGGTGTAAAATCACCTATTTCAAAAAGAAAAATCAAAGTCTCTGTCGGCTTATGACTCTCCTCTAAAATCTCTTTCATACGAGGTTCAAAATCATCTTTTAAGTGTCTTAAATCATATCTTTTCATTAGTTTGCATCCTTACTATCAACTTGGCTTCGCACGAAAACTTGTTCACTTAAAGTTACTTCGCTTAAAAAAGCAAAGCTCTTTGCTTTTCTTAAGCTCATCATCTGTCAACCTCTCCAAATACGATATTTGTCGTACCGATAATAGATACAACATCTGGAATATAGTGACCCGGTAAGAGGTCAGTTAAAATTCCTGTATGCCAGAAAGATGGCGCACGCAGCTTGAGTCTGTAAGGGTATGGTCCACCCTGAGAGTTGATATAATAACCTAACTCACCTTTTGGTGACTCAGTCGCTACATATACCTCACCAACCGGTGGTCTCATTCCCTGAGTGACGAGTACAAAGTGTTGCATCAAAGAGTAGTTTTGCGTCATGATATCAAGTTTTGGTGCAGAGATATATTTTGGTGCATGTGCCATTAGCTCTGTCTCTCCATTAATCTCACACTGCTCATACATCTCTATTGTTTGATAAAGAATCTTTGCAGACTCACGCATCTCTTCCATATAGATACGGTAACGCGCGAAGTTATCGCCCTTGTCTGAGTATGGTACATTAAACTCTACTTCATCATAAAGCTCATACGGCTCCTCTTTACGGATATCCCACGCTACACCTGAAGCACGAAGCATTGGACCTGTACATCCCCAAGAGAGTGCCATATCAGTCGGTATCACACCAACCTCTTCCATTCTCATGAGCCAGATACGGTTAGAGTCTAAAAGATCTTCATAATCTTTGATATTCTGTGGTAACTTACCTAGAAAATCTTTGAGTTGAGCTAAAAAGTCATCTTGAATATCTAAAGGTACACCACCAATACGAATAGCAGCATGTGTCAGACGCGCACCACAATACCCCTCGATAATATCCATAAGATACTCTCTCTCGCGGAAAGCAAAGAGAAATACCGTCATCGCACCAATATCAAGCGCAGTAGTAGCTAACCAGAAGAGGTGAGACATCAAACGGTTAATCTCCAAGAGCATCATTCTAATAACTTTCGCACGACGAGGTACTTCAAGCCCTATAAGCTTCTCAACCGCTAGAGCAAATCCGTAGTTGTTTGAAGATGATGCAATGTAATCCATACGGTCTGTTGTCGGCATGAACTCATTGTAAATCATGTTCTCAGCCATCTTCTCCATACCACGGTGCAGGTACCCGATATCCGGATGTGCTTTTGTAATCATCTCCTGCTGTAGATGTAACATTAAACGAAGCTGACCGTGTGCTGATGGGTGTTGTGGACCAAAGTTCAGAATCAGTTCATTATCTTCTCTCTCAAAAGAGATATTTTCAAAAAACGGTGTTAATCTATTTTTTACTTGTGCCATATTTCTACCACCCTATCTTTGTGGATCATCAATAACTTTTGATGACTCTTTTGTATATTTTTTGATGAGGAATACGCCACCCTCTTCTTGATACTCTTGAGGATTTTCAGGCTCATCACCTGTAATCTTCGTTCCTTTAGGTACCTCATGTCCAAGACGAGCAAAACGCTCTGAGTCATATCTATCTACTCTTGCAGTATCACGGATTTCAGGTCCGATTATGTCACGAGCCTCTTTTCCGTAAATCTTATCTACTTCATACCAAGCCGCAAACTCATCACCCTCTAATGGATATGTTTTAAGTAGTGGATGCCCTTGCCAATCATAAGGCATAAGGATACGCTTCATAAATGGATGCCCGTTTGCTTCAATGCCGAACATATCATACATCTCACGCTCACTCCAGTCAGCTGAGCGGAAAAGCTTCTCTACTGAGTCAACTGCCTGACCATTTTGAATGAAGTACTTCACACGAATACGCTTACGCTTTGTCATAGAGAGCATCTGATAAAAAATCTCAAAGGTATTATCTTTTGCCAACCAGTCAATAGCAGACATCTCTGAGAGTTGCG
>JALWSY010000161.1 GCA_027083035.1 Sulfurimonas sp.
TGAGGTTTTATCTGTGAGTGCATTTGCAGTTGCTAAAACTCCTGCTTCTACCACGCCTATAACAGGACAAGTTGCACTCTCTCGCATCTCGTTTAAGGCATAAGCACTTACTGTGTTACACGCAACTACTATCATATCGAGTTCAAAGTTTTTGAAAAACTCTACAGCTTCAATAGCGTAGCGGATGATGGTGTTTTTATCTTTACTTCCATAGGGGACACGGGCTGTATCGCCAAAGTAGATAATCTCTTCAAAGAGCTGATGATGCAGTAGTGATTTTACAACGGTAAGACCACCAATCCCGCTATCAAAAACCCCAATCTTCACTTATTTATCCGTATTCATGCTCTCAAGGAACTCTTGATTTGTCTCTTTTTTACCCATAGTGTTGTAGATAAATTTGAGGGCTTCGACCTCATTATCTTGTTTATGCAGCATTTGGCGCAGGATAAATACTTTTTGGAGCGTCTCTTTTCCGATAAGCAGATCATCTTTACGCGTACCAGATTTAAGAATGTCAATAGCAGGAAATATTCTTCTATCTGCGATTTTTCTATCAAGAACGACTTCCATATTACCTGTACCTTTGAACTCCTCAAAGATAACTTCATCCATTCTGCTTCCAGTATCTACAAGTGCTGTAGCGATGATAGTAAGACTACCGCCATTTTCTATGTTTCTCGCTGCTCCAAAGAAGCGTTTTGGACGGTGCAGGGCATTTGCATCAACACCACCGGAGAGGACTTTACCACTTGAAGGTGTTACTGTGTTGTAAGCACGAGCAAGACGCGTGATAGAGTCGAGTAAAATCACAACATCACGCCCCATCTCAACGCGTCTTTTTGCTTTTTCAATAACCATTTCAGCAACTTTTACATGGTTCTTCGCCGGCATATCAAAGGTAGAAGAATAGACTTCCCCCTTTACACTTCTCTCCATATCTGTCACCTCTTCAGGACGTTCATCAACAAGAAGAACCATCAGATCTATCTCTGCATGATTGGCACTAATACCATGTGCAATCTCTTTTAGAAGCTCCGTTTTACCACTTCTAGGAGGTGCGACAATAAGCCCGCGTTGTCCTTTTCCTATAGGTGAGAAGAGATCAAGCATACGACCTGTAAGCCCTTTTTCTCTGTACTCTAATCGTATCTGCTCTTCAGGGTAAAGTGGTACAAGGTTATCAAAGAGAGGACGCTTTTTGCTCTCCTCGGGTGGCAGACCATTTACTGCTTCTATCTTGATAAGTGCGTAGTATCGTTCCTGATCTTTTGGAGGGCGTACTTGACCCGTGACAACATCACCGTTTCTGAGTGCAAAGCGTTTAATCTGTGTGTTGGAGACATAAGCATCATTAATAGACTCGTTAAACGATTTATCTATAGAGCGGATAAACCCATAGCCATCTTGCATAATCTCTAAGATGCCGCTAAAGAGGATAAACCCACCTTGCGCTGTTTGTGCCTTTAAAATTTCAAAGATTACATCTTGACGCTTTAGCTCTTGAGGATGCTCTACACCTAACTCTTCAGCGATGTTTATAAGCTCTTCTATGCTTTTTGTACGAAGCTCTTCTACACTTGAGCCTTTTACCGGTTTGTGTGTTCGTTTTGAGTTGTTACCGTTTTTGGATTTTTGGTTGTTGTTACGAGGTTGTTGTGAATTATTATCACTCATATAGTTACTGCCTTAGTTTTGTGATTGTTTAAAATGAGGAGAGATTGATTTTAAGATACCTTGCATACCTTTTCTTTAGTGCAATTTTACACTAAGTAAAGTATGAATGTCAAGTTTTTAGCTCGTTAATAGTGGTTACAAGTACAGAAATCGCTGCTTTGACCTCATGAAGTGTTGTTTGTGTCTCCTCTGCAAGTTTACGCACTTCATCTGCAACAACGGCAAAACCACGACCATGCTCACCAGCACGAGCTGCTTCTATGGCTGCGTTGAGTGCTAAAAGGTTTGTTTGATTAGCTATCTCTTCGATGCTATTAAGAATCTGGGATATGTCTTGACTCTGATTTTGTAAGTTTTGTAGAGTAGTATCAAAATATGTATCTTTTTGAGAGTTGCCTTTTTCATCTTTTTCAAGTTCATTTTTGAGAGAGTGTATATACTCTTTAGTATGTTGTGATTCTTGCTTCTGTTTTTGCTCAAGTTTAGCATACTCTTCCTCTAAAAGTTTTAGTTTATTGGTAAGTTCACTATTTTGCAAAGTTATTACGCTGTTATTTTCTTCAAGAGAGAGATTTTTTTTCTCTAATCGTTCTAGTTTTTTTGAGACCTCTAATCGATTTTTTTGTTTATGTTTTCGGAAATTTTCTAGCTCCTCTATAAGTGAATTGTTTTCTTCTTGAGAAAGTTTAACTTCGGAGATGAGTTTTTGCTTATCTGTTTTGCCTCTAGAAAAAAGGAAGTAACCAAGAGCGAGACCAATAAGAGAGAATAATAGAGCCGTCATTATAAGTTGGAGCAAGGAGTTTTCTTTTTGCACTTTGTTTTTGTATATAATCTTGTCTTTATATACTATTTTCTCTTTGTAAAGTGTTTTCTTTTGCTGTGAGGGAAGAGCAGCTTGAGCCATAGTTTTATAAAGCTCTTTTAAGTGTTCAATCTCTTCAGGTGCTAAAGTAGTATTACTCTCATGAAGATGAGAGAGGAGCTGCATTGTTTTATTATAAATCTTTTGAGTAGCTTTACCTGATACTCTTTTGTCGTGGGTAGCAAGAACAAGAAAGTAGAGCGATGTTTTATCTTTAATATTTAACTTTGAGGCAACTCCATCTATTTCTAAATTTAACTCTGCATAAGCTTTGTCTATCTCAGAGGAAAAAAGGTGTATCGTGCAGAGCAAAAGTAGTATAAAAATTTTCATAAGCGGATTTTAGCATTATTTTAATAAAATATAGAAAAAATAGTATAACATTAGTTTATATTTAAGAGAATGCTAGTATAATTTTGCAGAATTAATAGACTTCTTAAAAGAGGTCTCATATAAGGTTGTGAAATGAAAAAAATTCTTTTGCCTGCTCTGCTCTCTATGTCTCTTTTTGCTTCTCAAGGTAGTGACTATGTAGGAATAGGTGCTGGAAATAGCTGGTTTAGTGTCGATAAACCTACGCAAAATATAAAAAATAGTGGTCTGCATGGAACATTTACTTTAGGACATAAGTATGAAGATTATGGTCGTTTTTATGTTTCGGGAACATATTTAAATAGTTCAGAAAGCGTAAGTAGTTCAGGTATATACTCTGTAGCTTATGATGCAATGTTTCCTCTAGTGGAAGATATGCTCTCTTGTTATGCTGGTTTAGTAGGAGGATATACAACTTATGAAGAGGGAAACCTTAATCTAAGTGGTGGTCACTATGGTGGGGAAGTAGGAGTAACATTTGCGATTGGTGATGTCTTTGAGTTAGAGGGAGGATATCGTTATCTTTTTGAAACAGGCAAAGATTTAAATACTAAGGCACGAGATATGCAGATGGCATACGCTCAGGCAAATTTTTATTTTAACTACTAATAACGCTTCTAGCTTCTGCAGTAATTTTTTATACTGCAGATAGCTACTTCTCTTTTTTGTTTAAAACTCATTTCCAATGACAAGATTTTTAAAAGTAAGTGTACCGCTGCTGTTGCTGTCCGGATTAGCTGTGATTTGAACAGAGACATAGGCTGTACCATTTTGTGCAGCATTTCCGTAACAGTAGTTTATACCATGCAACATATTTGAGTCTATTACTTTAGCAGTAACATCACCTTCAGAAGCGATATTCATACTATATCCAAAGTTGGCATTCTTTAACCACTCTCCTGTATCTGTAAGTCTAGGATAAAAAGTGATGATGCCATTATATCCTTTAGGAAACGTAAATGTCTCTTCCTCTAAACCTTTTCCTCTAAGTGTAACTTTTTTTGCTTCGCCTAATCTTGAAGTTGTATCTCCTACACTCTGTTTACCTAAAAGATTGACCCATAAGATAACATCTTTTCCTGTAAGGTAGTAGTCATACTCAACATTAATTCTCATGCTACCTGTCGCATCAAGCATATAGTTGTTTGCATCTTCTGGATAGACATTACCAATCCACTCAACACCATCTCTACATGCATCTTGACGAAAGTTATGCCCTACTGCAAAACCTAGGTTATTTGTAACTGCACCGTTATAGTCATCGACTAGCTTAAGAATAGATTTGTTAGTATCTGTCTGGATAGTCCATTTACCAGAAGCATTATAGGTGTAGTCATTGCCAAATGTTATAAGGTAGTCATTCTCTTGGTTGATATTTGCAAAAACATCAGAACTGCCAAGGCTAGAGTTTACCTGTAAAGTTTTTGTTGCTCCATTGAGTGTTGCATTTCCCTCAAAAGTTCTATAGTAGAGATAGTTTGCATCATTGGATGTTGTTGCACTACTCTGTGCATATCCAGCCATCATTCCCATAGATACTGCAGGGTTAGTATTCACAGGATTATTGTACTTATCCGTAACAGATACAACCCACTTTTCAATAAACTTTGCATTTTGTGAGAGTTCAGTCGATTCATATGAGAGACTAATCGCTGTAGGAGGCCCTGAGAGAACAACTACATTAAAGACTTTTACAAGTGTCTGTTTTTGTTTGTTAATATCTATAAAAGTGCTTGTGACCTCTATTGGGATAAGTCCTGAAACTGTAGAGGACTCCAAACTGACTGTCATTGTATTTTTTTTCTTTAGTGTAATTTCAGACGCTTTAGTGCCACTACTATCAGCTAGCACACCAAGTTGTGTATTAAGAAGTGTAGCTTTAATGGATTCAACATCATTCTCATCTACTAGGTTGTTGTTTTTATCTTTGATACTAAAAGAGATGAGTTTTGAACTATTTAAGTGCATTGTAACATCTGTGTCAGAGAGAGAACTCTCTAGTTTGTAGCTCGTTAGGGTAATCTGATGTGTATCTGGCTTGAGCGAGAAAGTTAATGTTTTAAAAATTGTAGGATCATCATTATAGTAGAACTTAAAAACTATATCTTTTGTGTTATCTGTAAGCTTACTTGGTGCTGTGTATGTGAATTGTGCTTTGCCACTTCCATCCAAAGCAACAGAAGAACTCTCAAAGCTACCGATATCTCTTCCAGATTTTACATCATCCGGATAGATAAGATGTACCATACCTGTAGTATATGGATTATTGTTATTGTCAAAAACTGTGACATCTATTGTTACTATTTCACTATTTGCATTAAGTGTCTTGGAGTTAAAAGGTAGGTAAATAGAGATATCAGAGTTTACACTTCCTTCTAATTCCTCTTGAGAAGCTATGCCTCCCATACTGTTACTATCTTGACAACCACTCAAAAAAATTGCACCAAGTAGAGCAAAGACTGTTATAAAATTCTTAAGATTTCGCATAAGTTTCCTTAATAATTGTAGTGTTGCGTATTTTATCCTTTAGGAGATTAAACAAGTATTAAAAGTTATAAGAAAATTTTAACTCTTTATTACATAAGATGGGCTAAAATGGCATTTATGAAGAATTTATATAAAATATTAGTGACAAATGATGATGGATATGAAGCGAAGGGGTTACTCGCTTTAGTAGAAGCACTTCGTGAGTTGGAGTATGTTGAGTTGACTATTGTCGCGCCGGCAAATGAAAAATCTGCTTGCGGACACTCTTTAACACTTACACGGCCTTTGCGTTTTATCTCTGTAGAGGATGATTTTTATAAGCTCGATGATGGTACCCCAAGTGATTGTGTTTATCTCTCTTTAAGTACTATGTTTGAAGAGGAGAAACCTGACCTGCTTATAAGTGGCATCAACAGAGGCTCAAATATGGGTGAGGATATTACCTATTCAGGAACTGCCGCTGGAGCAATGGAGGGTGTTTTACATGATATTCCATCTATCGCTATCTCACAAGTGATGGATTTTACCAACCCTGATGGAGACTTTACTCTGGCAAAAGAGTGCATCAAAGAGATAGTGACAAAGATTCGATACAACAAATTTCCTCTGCCAAAGCGGGAGTTTTTAAATATAAACATACCAGCAGATAGTAATGAGGCAGAGATGCGAGTGACCTATGCTGGTTATCGATTTTATGCCAATGATGCACATCTACATAGAAATCCGCGTGGCGAAGAGTATTACTGGCTAGGTCTGCATCCGCTTGACTTTGCTCCTAGAGAGGGAAGCAAAGGTATGAGTGACTATGAAGCCGTTGAGGCGGGGTATATCTCTATCACGCCTATTATGCTTGATTTGAGTGCTTATAAGAGTATGAAAAGTTTGCAAGAGTGGCTGTAGATGGGCAGGTATGACCGTATAGAACTCCTTGTGGGAGATGATTTTAAAAAGTTAGAAGCTGCCAAGATAATCCTGCTAGGTGTTGGTGGTGTTGGTAGTTTTTGTCTGGATTGTCTCTACCGTAGCGGGGTGAAAAATATCACTATTGTTGATTTTGATACTTATGATGACTCTAATCAAAACCGTCAGATGTGGTCGGAGTTGCATGAGGGGGAGTTTAAAGTAGAAGCGCTGCAAAAACATTACCCTGAAATTATAATAATCAATAAACGAATAGATGAGGAGTGGGTGTGGGATTTTGACTTTGATAGTTACGACTTAGTCCTTGATGCAATAGATGACAGAAATGCAAAACTTGCCCTTGCACAGAAGTGTTACAAGAAACTCATTAGCTCTTTTGGTGGGGCAAAAAGGATGGATCCAACAAAGGTAAAAGTGGATGATATCTGGAAGAGTTATGGGGATAAGTTTGGTGCAAAGATACGCTATGAATTGAAAAAAAGAGGCTTTAAAAAGAAGTATAAAGTGATATTTTCTTCTGAAGAGGCGAAGATAAAAGAGAAAGGGAGTTTTATGGGAGTGACTGCTACTTTTGGACTGACCATGTGTGGTGAAGCGATGAAAAAGATACGAGGGGTGAAGTAGTTGTTTGATTTTTTAGAGAGTGATTGGTTTAATATTTCTCTTGAGATACTCTTTGTGGTACTGATTAGTTATGATGTAAAGAAGTATTTTGAGACAAAAAAGAGAGAGTATATTGTCAATATTGTGCTTACTCTAGGCTTTGCTATCTGGGCGCTCTATCCTTACTACACCTCCTATGTGGGCTGGGAAGAGCAGCAAAAAAAGGTAATGCTCTCACACTGTAGTGACACAAACGACACAAAACTCTGCAGATGCTTGGATGAGGCTACTTTTAAGAGTTATACACATGATGAGTATATCGCTTTAGATAGAAACTCCTCAGAGTACAAAGAGTGGTTCAAAGAGAGTAGGGAGGAGTGTTTAGATGATGGATGGTTTTGATTTAAACTCACCTCTTGTGTGTGAGGGTATTGTTGGCGATGGTTGTGGAGGAGGGCGTATCTTTTTTATCCAAGAAGATACACTCTTTGCTTATGATCCCACATCCAACGCAAAGATGGAGCTACTTCGTGATGTAAAGGGAGCAAAAAGCATCACAAAAAATGCCTGTATTATTACTATTGAGCTGGAGAGTAAAACTACTCAGTTTGATTTATCTGCTTTAAAAGTTCTCTCTTGATTAGATTGGCTCTATGCATACTCTTTTGTATGTAGGGGACTTTACTCTCCTGAAACCTGTTGAAGAAACGCTCTAAAATTTTCATTGCTGCATCATTTTTTTCTAATTTTCCTAAACTCCAAGCTAAATTGATATAGGCATATGCAAGTTGTTGATTATCTGCATCATAGTCATCCCTATGTCTCTCTAGCACTTCATAAAATGCATCAGAAGCTTTGGCATACTCTTTTGAGAGTATGTATTGGTACGCTTTTGCATTTATATCTCTATCGGAAACTTTTTTGGTAGTGACTACTTCTTGGGCTTCTTTCGAGGATTTTGAACTATTCTCCATATCTAAGATAAAAAAGACAATAGAGAGTAGCAGTAAAAAAGAGTAAGCGATGATTTTGAAGATGGTAAGAGTTTGTTTATCGAGGAAATTATTTCTCATAAGGGCTATTATAGCAAAAAGTTCAATACAACTTTGCTATAATAGCCCTAATAATAAAAATAGAAGGACACTTACTTATGAAATATCAGCGTATAGCATTTGTAATATTATTTCTTGTCTCAAGCGTATTGTTTGCAAATTCGACAGTTGTTGAAGATGTTGATAAGGATGGGGTAGATGACTTTAAAGATAAGTGTTTGGATACTCCTCATGGATATTTAGTTGATACAGATGGCTGTGCAAATCTTGTTATTTTTTATCCTAATTATGCTAAAGATAGTTTAAAGATTTCTACACAAGTCGCTGCTAAAATCGATACGCTAGTAACATTTTTAAAAACACATCCACAAGTAAAAATTAGAGTAGTAGGTCATGCAAGTAAAACAGCAGTAAGTAATGATGCCTATAATTTGAAACTCTCTCAAAAAAGGGCAGAACTATTTAAATTAGAACTACTAAAGCGTGGGATAGAGACTTCTAGAGTCGAAACGGATGGAAAAGGATTTCATGAACCACTTTATAGTAATGATACTCAAGAGGGGCGTAATCTAAATAGGCGTATTGAAATAGAGTTTTTATCTTTTTAAACTCTTATAAGTTATGCTGTAAAATTAGTTATAATAACAAAAAAATTTTAAAAGAGAATGATGATGCAAAAAATAGAACCGATGACACTTTTTGGCTATGAAAAGTTACAAGCAGAAGTAAAAGAGTTAAAAGAGGTCAAGCGTCCTCAATGTGTAAAAGATATAGAAGAGGCTCTTGAACATGGGGATTTAAAAGAGAACGCTGAGTACCATGCAGCAAAAGAGATGCAAAAAAATATAGACAATCGTCTAGCAGAACTTCAAGATATCCTTGGAAACTCACAGATAGTCGATCCAAAAGAGTTAGAACACTCCAAAATCTCTTTTGGCTCAACAGTCGTGATGACAGATATGGATACAGATGAAGAGGTGACTTACACCATCGTTGGAGGGTGTGAATCAAATCCAGATAGAGGGCTTATCTCTTTTAGCTCTCCTTTAGCAAAACAGTTGCTTGGGAAAGAGGAGGGTGATGAGGTAAAGGTGCGTCTTCCCGGTGGTGAAAAAGAGTTTGAGATAGATGAGGTAAAGTACCAAGATATAGTTTTTGAGTGTCATTAAAGATGCGTAGTTCTAAACTATTTAGCGTCGGAGTTGTTGGTGCTACGGGTTATACTGGTCTTGAACTTGTAAAGATGCTTCATTTGCATCCAAATTTTGACCTTGTTTATATTGCAAACTCTGAGGGTGGTATGACGATAAATCAACTCCACCCCTCTTTGAATGGAGTCTGTGAAGAGGTCGTCCATAAGGCAGATGTTGATGCTATGGCTGCTGCGTGTGATTTAATCTTTTTAGCGCTGCCTCATAAAACTGCGATGGCGTATGTAAAACCTTTAATAGAGAAAGGTGTCAAGGTTGTGGATTTATCTGCAGATTATCGTTTGACACAAGAACTTTATGAGGAGTTTTACGTAGAGCATAGTGATAGTGCGAATTTGGAGCATGTGGTGTATGGGCTTCCAGAGATGTTTCGCGAGGAGCTAAAATCTGCAGTATTGGTTGCTAATCCCGGCTGTTTTCCGACTTCAGCTATTTTAGGTCTGCTACCGTTTGTGGAGAAGAGAGTTTCCGGTACACCTGTGATTATTGATGCAAAGACAGGTGTGAGCGGGGCTGGAAAGAAGTTGAGTGATGTTACTCACTTTGTTAATGTAAATGATAACTTATTCGCCTATAACCCTCTGATGCATAGACACGCTCCTGAGATTGCTCAAAAGTTAGATATAGCCTTTGACTCTATCCATTTTGTACCACATCTCGTGCCACTAACGCGTGGAATGATAAGTTCTATATATATTCAAGTAAGTGGCGACTTTGATGCCATGGAACTCTTAAAGAACTTCTATAAAGATGAACGCAATGTACGCGTGAGTGAAACCCCTGTAGATATGAAGAGTGTTGCAGGGACGAACTTTTGTGATGTTTATGTAAAGAGAAAGGGCAATATGCTCTTTATTTCGAGTGCTATAGATAATCTTATGCGTGGAGCATCCTCTCAAGCGGTGGTAAATGCCAACATTATGATGGGGCTTGATGAGAATACCGCTATACCAAATATAGCCTATGTCCCCTAGTTTTACACTCAAAGAGGGTGCTTGCATTATCTCTGATGCACACTACTCTCATCGTCGTCCTCAACTTTTGTTTTTTTTAAAAGAGATAGAGAGTGGAGCGTTTTCATGTTCACAGCTCCTTTTCATGGGTGATATCTTAGATGCTCTCTTTGGCAATGTTGCTTATACACAGAGTCAAAATAGTGAAATAGTAGCAACTTTGCAAAGTATCTCTGAGAAAATAGAAGTGATTTATCTCGAAGGGAATCATGATTTTTACCTCAAAAATATTTTTCCTAAAATGCAAATTTTTCCACTTCAAAAGCAGCCCGTAAGAGCAGTTTATCAAGATAAAATGATAGCTTTTGCGCATGGCGATTTTGATTTGGGTCTTGCTTATAGAGTTTACTGTGCATTTATTAGAAATCCCTTTGTTCTTATGACTCTTGGTCTTTTTGATGCTCTTACTAGCCACTCAATTTTAAAAAATCTAGATAATCATCTCTCTAAAAAAGATGATTGTAGAGAGTTTATAGGATTTGAGTCTTACATTAAAAAGCGTTCTTTAAAAAAGTATGGCTGTGACTATTTCATAGAGGGACACTACCATCAAAATCAATCTTTTTTATTTGAAGAGTTTGGCTATATAAATTTAGGAGCTTTTGCTTGCAATCAAAGATATTTTATAGTAAAATCGACTCAAGATAATGAATTACTAGAAGAAAACTCTTATAAGGAGATAAAATAGTATGGATGATAATTCCTTAAAAGTTGGTTCCAATGAGATGGAACTTGTGGACTTTCGCATACAAAAGCAAGAAGAGGGTGGCGTATATGAAGGAATATATGGGATAAACGTCTCAAAAGTACGTGAAATTATTCGTGTTCCTGCCTTGACTGAACTTCCGGGTACACCTGAATTTATAGAGGGTATTTTTGACCTTCGTAGTGTTGTAATCCCTGTTGTAAACCTTGCGAAATGGATGGGCATTACTGAACCAGAGGATGCAAGAAAAAATTCTCGTGTAATTATTACTGAGTTTAATAATGTTCTTATTGGATTTATTGTTCATGAAGCAAAGAGAATTAGAAGAATAAACTGGGCAGATATAGAGCCAGCCACCTTTATGAGTCCATCAGGTAACCTTGATACAAATAAAATTACAGGTGTGACAAAGATAGAAGGGGATAATGTTCTGCTTATTTTGGATTTGGAGTCTGTAGTACAAGATTTAGGACTATATGAGCCAGATGTAGATAATATCCCTCAAGAGCTAGAGAAATTTAGTGGAATGGCACTTGTTTTAGACGATAGCGCAACAGCGAGAAGAATCGTTAAAGAGGCTCTTATCAAGATGGGATTTCAGGTTGTTGAGGCTATGGATGGAGAAGAGGGACTTGAAAAACTGGGTGAACTCTATGAAGCTTATGGTCAAAAGATAACAGATACGCTAAAAATTATAATTAGTGATGTTGAGATGCCTCGAATGGATGGGTTCCATTTTGCTGCTAAAGTAAAAGAGGATATTCGCTTTAAAAATATCCCAATAGTCTTTAACTCTTCTATTAGTGATCACTTTAGTGAAGGAAGAGGAGAAGAAGCAGGTGGTGAGGCTTATCTAGTGAAGTTTGAAGCAGGCTCATTTTATAACGAAGTGGCACGCGTTGTTCGTGCGCATACTAAAGCAGGAGTGTAAATATGGATGAATTTCAAGAAATACTACAGGATTTCTTAGTAGAGTCATTTGAATTAGTAGAAAAATTAGATGAGGATTTGGTGGAGTTAGAGAATGATCCTGAAGATTTAGAACTCCTAAATGGTATCTTTCGTGTAGCACATACAATCAAGGGTGCATCATCATTTTTAAACTTTGATGTTCTCACTCACTTAACACACCATATGGAAGATGTGCTTAATAAAGCGAGACATGGGGAACTTGTCCTCACTCCAGATATTATGGATGTTATTTTAGAGTCTGTGGATTTGATGAAAGCGCTTTTAGAGCGTATTCGTGATACGAGTACAGATGGTGGTATTGATGTAAAAGATTGTGTCATCAAACTTGACAAGATAACAGGTGGGGATGGTAATGTCGAGGTTCCTGAAGTTCCAGCACCAGCTGAAGAAGTGCCTCAAGAGGCTCCTAGTGCTGAAGAAGCTTCTGCAGAGGAGAGTAGTGCAGCTGAAGATGAGCCAGATTATGAAAATATGAGTCCTGATGATTTAGAGGCAGAGATTGAGAAACTGCTGCAACAGCGTCAAGCCGAAGATAGAGCAAAGCGTGAAGCAAAAATGGCGGCAGGTGAGAAGGTATTGCAACCAGAGCCTGAACCAGATGAGGGTGAAAACTCAGAAGCAGCAGCGCAGAGTAGTGGTGAGAGTGAGGCTAAGAGTGAACCTGCTCCG
>JALWSY010000162.1 GCA_027083035.1 Sulfurimonas sp.
ACTAAGCTCTGCATCACTCTCAACATTGATATATAAAATATCTCTCTCTATCGCTTCACGAATCTCATCATCACTCTTGCCCACACCAGAGAAGATAATCTTGTAAGCAGGGATGCCAGCCAAAGCAGCACGACGCACCTCACCAATGGAGACACAATCCGCACCACTACCCATCTTTGCAAAGTGCTTGACCACACTAAGGTTTGAGTTAGCCTTTACTGCATAGGCGATAATAGATTTTCTCCCACGAAAAGCCTCTTTAAGTGCTTCATACTGGGTACTCATATAGTCAAAATCGTAAACATAAAGGGGAGTTTTGTATTTTTGTGCAAGTGCTTTAAAATCAATCATAAAAATTCCAAATTCTTTTTTGAATGATTTTATCTAAAATGTGCTTATAAGTGCCTGACCATATCTTATTTTTCTGTTATATCTCTATGCCTATAGAGTTCTCTGAGTGCAACTAAAAAGAGAATAATAATGGGTGCTACTACACCTATCTCACTAGGAATAGTCTTATTTGTCGAGAGTTCAATGAGCATATATAAGATACCCCAAGTCAGCAAAGAGGCAAGAATAGCTCCAAAACTAAAGAGTGAAACATTTAAAAAACGCACACTCATCGGGACAAAAAAGAAGATAATCACTATCAAACAAGGGACATAAAACGGGTAAATAAATATCTTATAAAGCGCACCTCGAATATTGCTTGTATTTATATTTTGTGCATCAAGTAAAAACAGCGCTTCAAAAGCTTCGCTTATAGTAAAGTTTACTTTTCCCTCATAGACCTGATCTAAAATCTTCGGACGAAACCCTTTAAGTATTTTCAGGTTATGAGACTTTCCTACCTCTATTCCCTTGGATGTAAAACTTAAATCATCAGGTTTTTTAATAATATCTGCCGATTTAATATGCCAGTATCCATCTCTGTAGGATGCCGATGATGCAATTAGCACCTCTTTTAAAGAGTTCTCTTTGACACTAAAAACACGGATATTTTTTGCTTTTTGCTGCAGAGGAAGCAGTTTCGAGAAGTAAACATACTGCCCTTTGTAGGTAAAAAAGAGATTTCGTGAGGGGTTCAGATACTGTGAATGATTTCGGATATTTGCTGAAAATTCTGCTCCACGCGCAAAACTAGACCAAGAGTGTAGCGATATAAAGAGTAAAATCACTACAAAAGAAACTATAACAAAAGGTTTGAGTATATCTACACGAGAGTATCCAAGCGAGTAAAAAGAGACTAAAGCATTTGATCGAATAAGATAGATTTTTGTGCTTATCATTGCAAAGATAAGCGCAAGAGGAAGCAGCATATCTATGGCAAAAAAAGATTTATACACAAGATATATAAGGATAAGATTGGCAGAAGATGAGAGCAATCCTGCATTGCTCATATAGTCAAATCCAACCATAAACATAACTAGAGCAGACAAAATAATCAAAAAATACTTGAGGTAATGGTATGCTACATATCGAAAAGCCAACATCTGCGTTATCTTAGCGTGAGATTTTTAATTGTATATTTTGAACTTGTATTTTCCATACCATTTGCAAGCAGATACTCTATAGCCTCTGCTGTATGTTCAATAAAATCAGGTAGATAGGCTTGTTGTTCTTTAGAAAATGTACTCAGCACATAAGAGGAGACCTCGCCCTTATGCTCAGGCTTTCCAATGCCCATTCGCACACGTATATACTCTTTACCTATCTTAGCGTCAATAGATTTAAGTCCATTATGACCACCATGACCACCCCCTTTCTTAAAACGAACAGCACCAAAGGGAAGGTCTAAATCATCATGTATTACAACAACATCTTCAATCTTATAGAAGTTTTTTACCTTTACAACACTCTCTCCTGAGAGATTCATATAAGTTTGTGGTTTTAATAAAAAATGATTTTGAAATTTATAGCATTTACCTAAAAAGTTTGTGGAGGTCACATCGTTTGCTCTAAAACGATTGATAAGGGTGTCTATTACCATAAAACCTATGTTATGGCGTGTGGATGCATACTCGGAACCAGGATTTCCTAGTCCGACTATGAGCATTATTACTTCGCTTTAATGACACTTAATACAGATACACGATCAGCATCTGTGAAAGTTACATTTTCGATTTTTGCTAAATCACGAACAAGTCTAGAGTCACCAACATCCATTGGAGATACATCTACAACAATTTTATTTGGAACATTCTCGATAGCCGCTTTTACGCGCAGACGAGGTTTAGCAATATGAACAAGACCTTTATTCTTAAGACCAATTGCATCACCCTCTGTTACTACTGGAACATGATAGTGAGTTACAACACCCGGTTGTGCTACCATTAAATCAACATGTAAAAGGTTCCCTGTTACTGCGTGAGACTCATAAGCTTGAACAACTACATTCATCTCTTTTCCGTCAACTTTTACTGGAAATGCCAAAGTCTCTTTATTACGAACTGTACGGATATACTCATTCATTTTGAATGCAGCATTGATGTTTTCTAAACCCTTTCCGTAAATATTCGCAATTAGATAACCATCGCGGCGTAGTGCCTTTACAGCGCTTTTGCCATTACTCTCTCTAACTATACCTTCTAACATATTAATTCCTTGTGTTTTAAAAATGGTCGCAATTATATCCTAAAGTGTTTTAATATTTACTTTAAATCAAAGATTTCATCTTCTGAAAAATCACTTTGTATCTTTTCTGGAGCATCTGCACTTGCCTGTCCACTTGTAAGTCCGCTGATTTTAAGCTGTAAATCTGAGGCACTTGTTGCATTTTTAAGTGCCTGTTCGAGAGAGATAACACCGTCATTATAGAGATCTAAAAGAGACTGATCAAAGCTTTGTGATTTATAGTGTTCTTTTCCCACCTCTATCGCATCACGAATCTCATAGTCTCTGTTCTCCATAATCAGTTTCTCAATAGTAGGTGTTTTTACCAAAATCTCCATAGCCGCTCGTCTGCCTCCATCTACAGTTGGAACAAGACGCTGTGATATAACACCTTGAATTACACCTGCAACAGAGAGCCTCACACGATTTTGCTCTTCAGTTGGAAACTGCGCAATGATACGGTTGATAGTCTCTTTTGCATCAATGGTGTGCAGAGTTGAGAAAACAAGGTGTCCTGTATCTGCTGCGTGCAGGGCAAGATTTATCGTCTCTTTATCACGCATCTCACCAACAAGGATGATATCTGGATCCTCACGCAGCGCAGCACGAAGCGCATCACCAAAGGACTTGGTATCTTGTCCAACTGAGCGCTGATTTATGATGCAGCCTCTATCTTTATGCACAAACTCAATAGGATCTTCAATAGTAATAATATGCTGTTTTTTATTGAGATTTATCTCATTGATAAGGGCTGCAAGTGTTGTTGATTTACCAGATCCCGTAACACCCGTTACAAGAATCAGTCCCCTGTCAATCTTAGTAAAACTCTTTACAACATCAGGAAGATGCAGCGCATCAAAAGAGGGAATATTTACAGGAATAACACGAAAGACTGCAGACACACCATCCATCTGAAAGAAGATATTGACACGAAAACGATTTCTCTCATCAAAAGGGTAAACAAGGTCAAGCTCCTTATGCTCTACAAACTCAGGAAATCGTCCCTTTAATAGCTCTTTTGCGAATGTAAGAGCATCCTCTTTTGAGAGAATAGAGCCGGAAAAAGGAACAATACTTCCATCTATTCTAGCACGAATAACAGAGTTTGCTTTTATGTGAAGATCAGATCCACCTACTTCAATCATCTTCTTTAGATATGCACGTACCTTTTTTAGTTGTTCAAAAGTTAATTGACTGACATCTATCTCACTCTTCATAATCTCTCCAATATATCTGTAAATGCATCCTTAAATGCCTCAAGCCCATCTGCTATCTGCGTCTGTAAAACTGCTTCAAAATCAATACCTGCTTCTTGTAGCTCCAAGAAGTGTGCTTCTATTACTGCTCTGTCTATAGGGAGTGCAGCCTCTTTCACTCCCTCTTTATGAAATGCTTTTATAGTATCTACGGGAGCAGTATTTACACTATTATACGCAAGTAGTTTTTCTATATAATAGTGTTTAGGGAGAGAGTCATCTTTTACGCCAGTACTTGCAAAAAGAGCGCGACACCCCTTCACTTCCATCTGCTCTATCTGTGCATAGATATCTGCACTATTGTAGATACCACTTAAAGCAGGAGTAACCCCTTTTTTTATAAGCTCTGCATCAAGCGCTCTATCTACACGAGAGACAAAGATGCTAATAACACTATCTACCTCTTTAGCAAACTTATAAGTCCCCCTCTTAAAAGCGTTTGCACAGGCTATAGCCTGATCTTTTGTAAAGATAAGCGTCGCATTTACAGGGATGCCTACAGAGATCAGCTCCTCCATCGCCTCATATCCAGCTGGGGTTGCAGGCACCTTAATCATAACATTTGGTCGGTTAATCGTCTTGAAGAGTCGTTTTCCCTCTGCTATGGTCGCCTTTGCATCATCACAAAAGAAAGGATCAACCTCTATACTTACATACCCACTATCCCCTGCATCGTAGAGTGGACGCAAAATATCTGCTGCTTTTGTGATGTCATAAATTGCCAACGCTTCATACTTCTCTTTTGGACTCTTCCCCTCAAATGTTTCTAACTGCTCTTTGTACGCAGAAGAGTTTAAGATAGCATTTTTAAATATTGCGGGATTTGAGGTTGCCCCGTTTATAATCTTCTTCTCTATCAATTCTTTAAACTCGTTATCCAAGTAGTCCCGCTCAATAAAGTCTGCCCAAAGCGAAAACTTCAAATCTTCTATATACATTCCACTATCCTAAAATTTCTTTCTCTCATTATATCTAAGAAAATCTAAAACTATTGCAATTTTTTCGGTATCTCTAAAGTAAAACAGCTTCCCTTAGAAGAGCTTTGTACTTTAATGAAAGAGTTGAACTGTTTTTGCATTATCATCTGCGACATATAGAGTCCTAATCCCGTTCCATTTTTTCCCTTTGTACTGTAGTAGGGCTCAAAAATCTTCTCTAACTCTCCATGTTTAATCCCAGTTGCATTATCGACTATAGAGAGTTCCACAAACTCCTCTTTCTCCCGTAACTCTATTTTGATTTTCAAATCTTCTCGCTCTAGTTTCAGCAGTTCATCTAGGGCATTATTTAAAATATTGAGTATAACTTGTATAAGCTCATTTATATAGGTCTCTATCTCCACATCTATGCTCTCTAACTCAATACTAATATTACTCCCTTTTAAACGGGGTTTTACAAAGTTGAGTGCTTTTTGCACAAGGTTATCAAGACCTATTTTATCTATCTCTCTATTTGGTTGAAAATAAGTTTGAAAATCATCAATAGTTTCCGAGAGATATACAACAGTATCACTAATACTCTGTAGTGTATCATCCATTAATTTTTCATCTATCCCTGTTCCAAGCATTCTTTTGACTTGCAAATCTGAGATAGAGAGTGTGACTGTTGAGAGAGGCTGCCTCCACTGGTGTGCTATCATACTTATCATCTCACCCATTACAGCCTGTTTGGACTGCATATTTAGCATTTTATCTTTATGCGTCAATTCATTTACTTGATCTAATAACTGTTCTTGTTGCTTAAAAATAAGCCTATTAGCCTCCTCCATCTTCTTTTGATAAAAAGTAATAATAACATAAACAATAATAAACACAAAAGAGAGATAAAGAGACTGAAATGATGTAAACTGAACAGGAATCACATTTTGCAAAGGTCCTATGAGGATCATAGAAATCATAAAAATCATCCAGTATTTGACATATTTTTTCTCTTGAAAATAGAGTAGTAAAACAGGGTAGGTAAAGAGCCAAATAAACTTCATTGCTTCTGGGGGATATGTAGCATATAGATACAAAAAGAAAAAAGAGAACTGTATGCTCATCAGAAAAGAGAGCTTTGCAAAACTCTCTTTTCTCTTACGAAGTGCTATAAAGAAGAGGGTATTCATCAAAAGCAAAAAAGCTTCTAAAGGAATAATTCCGTATGCTTCCTTATAAACATTCACACTAATGCCAAATAATAAGCCTATTGAAGAGAGCAAAAGTGCGACATTAATCATCTGAAATTTACTCTTTAAATCAAGATGTGCCTTATCAAAATTCCAACCACTTGTAAAAAAATTTTCACTATTAAACATCTCTATCCATTATGGTAAATATATCTTTTCTAAAAGTTCATTATACTCAAAAAGTGCATCACTATCCAAGGTAATTCCCCCGCCACTCTTATAAATATAACCATCCCCCTGCTTTTGCAAAAAACGAATCATCACACCACTATCGACACTTTTTCCATCAAAAAGACCAAAAACACCACTAAAGTAGCCCCGCTCATACCCCTCTACCTGCTCTATTATCTCTAAGGTACTTCGCTTTGGCGCCCCGCTAATACTTCCAGCCGGAAGCAACGCCTCAAAAATATCGCCAATTCTCTCTTGCCACCTCTCACCTAGGTCACCACTTATGTGTGAACTCACCTGAAGCAGTTCTCTCTCCCCTGCATCAATTTTGGTAATATAGCGAAATGCTTCTACTTTGACATCTTGTGCTACTATGGAGAGATCATTTCGTAGCAAATCCACTATCATAGTATGTTCTGCCATCTCTTTTGCATCAGAGAGTATTTTCTTCTTTGCTCCCGCAATCTTTGCATCAATAGTCCCCTTCATGGGAAATGTGTGGATTCTATTCTCTCTAATCTGAACAAACTTTTCAGGAGAAAAACAGACAAATTTATCTTTGTAGAGCAGTTTATAGTGGGCATTTGCAAGATGAAAAATCTCCTCTAAAGAGGCTTTTGTCTCAACGGGAGTAGGTTGTGTAAGATTTAAGATGTAGGTCTCACCTGAGCGAATCTTCTCAATCACTTGAGCAAACTTCTGCTTATACGCGGCAAAAGAGAGTGGTGACTTCTCTAGAGTATGACTATGCTCTTTATAACTGTAGTTTTCATTGATGCAGTACTTTACACCCTCTTTCTCTAACGCACTTAGAGGGATAACTTCTATATTTTCTGCCTTAAAATCACTCAAAAATAAAAAAGGCTCCCCTCTTTTACCAAGAGCATTCATCTGAGAAAAACTCATAAATTATGCTATTAGTCTCTTTAGAATTGCCATGCGTATATTGACACCATTAGCGACCTGCTCTAACACCTTACAACGAGGATCATCTAAAAGCTCATCTGTGATATCAATATTTCTATGTACAGGTCCGGGATGCAGCAAAATTATATCTCGCTCTCCGATAAGCTCTTTTGTGATGCAAAAATCACTTGCATAATCTTTAAGCGATGCGTAGCTTTGTGAAGAGTGGCGCTCTGTCTGTGTTCTTAGACTCATAATAGCATCCACTTCATCCACTATCTCCTCTAGATAGTGCGTTGTTTGGAGTGATGTCTTTGGCAAAAAGTGCGGCGGCGCTACTAAAATCACCTCCATCCCAAAACGGGTAAGGAGTTCTATGTTTGAGTTGGCAACACGCGAGTTTTTGATATCTCCAACTATAGCTATCTTTTTACCGGACACATCTCCAAAATGCTCCCTTAGCGTATATAAATCAAGGAGTGCTTGAGAGGGGTGGGCGTGCGCTCCATCACCCGCATTTAAGATACTCGCTTGTGTATGATCGGCAAGAATTTGTGGCACCCCCGAGTTTTGATGTCGAACAATGATAGCATCAGGACCCATGGCATCAAGGTTCATCGCAGTATCAACAAGCGTCTCCCCTTTTTTTGTTGAACTCTTTGCCACATCAAGATGAACAACCTCCGCACCCAAACGCTTCGCAGCTATCTCAAAACTACTCTTTGTACGAGTAGAGTTTTCAAAAAAAAGTGTGATGATGATTTTATCTTGTAAAATCCTCTCAAAATGTCCATCACTAAACCCTTTTGCATCAAGGAGTATCCGCTCTATCTCCTCTTTTGTAAAGTCATCTGTGCGAATCAGGTGTGCCATCTATCTTCCATCCTTAAATAATTTAACAATTATACAAGACATCACAAATCGTGTCAATGTCCTCAGAGAGTTTTAACACTTCTATGTCGTTATGCAGAAAAAAAGGCTCACTCACAACAGAAAAGTCTGTATCCTCCTCTCTGCAGTTAAAAGCTAGTACCGCATCAATATTTCTATTTTGCAGGGGTTGCAGACTCAAAAGCGTATCATTGATGCATCCAAGGGAGCAGTGCGTTACCAAGAGTGCCGTTGCATTAAAAAAGACAATCAAATCTATCATCATGAAGTTACCATCAACTGGCACATATAAACCACCTGCCCCCTCCAAAATAAGCACATCACATACCGCCTCCATCTTCTCAATAGCACGGTTTAAAGCATCAAAATCGAGTGCCTTACCCTGTGATGCAACATAGGGAGCCGCTGCAAGTTCATAAGAGATGGGGACAATATCCTCGATAGTAAAATCACTCAAAGCTGGATTTAACTCCCTGCAAAGTGACAAGAGAATCTCCCCATCAGGATAGACACCATCCACCACACCCGTCTCAACAAGCTTGATAGCACCAACCCGCAGCCCTTGCGATGCATAGTGACGCAACAACTGCTCTGCCGCATAAGTCTTACCAATATCTGTATTTGTCGCCGTAATAAAGATTCGTTTTTTCATAAAGAGATTATAGCGAAGAATGATTAAGAGAGGTAGTACTAATCAAGAGGGGTGATTAATCCCTCTTTTTTGCTAATAGAGACGAACTACAAATAGAAACATCAATATTAGCATGATTAGTACTAATTTTGTGTACAAGGTAAGCTCCTTTTACTGGTATCCCACCCAACACAACCCACTAAAAATTTAGCAAAAAAAAAGGGTAACTAGAAAAACTAGTTACCCTTTTCTCATCCCAATAACTGTGGTAATCAATCACAGTACAAAGGAGTTACCTTGTTACACGAGAATTATAACACAAATAATGAAAATAACGAAAAATTTAGCCATAAAAACTAAGAGTTTTTGATTTATGAGTATCAGATTTAGATATTTTTGAGAAGAATATTATAAGAAAAATAAGTATGCAGATACAAGGCGCACGCTGAGGAAGCATACGCCAGTATATGACGAGGTGAGCAACGCAGTAGATGCGTGCTTATTTTTAGTTTTTATCTTGATCTACGATTTTGTTTGCTGAAATCCACGGCATCATCTCACGAAGTTTCTTACCAGTCTTAGTGATAAGAAGCTCTTGATCATTTTTACGCTCAGCGTTCATACGAGGATACCCTGCTTGACCCTCTAAGATAAAGTCTTTTGCAAATCTACCATCTTGAATCTCTGTAAGAATATCACGCATAGCCTGCTTAGACTCAGCATTGATAACACGTTTACCAGATACATAATCACCATACTCAGCAGTATTAGAGATAGAGTATCTCATATCTGCGATACCACCCTCGAACATTAAGTCAACGATAAGCTTCAGCTCATGTAAACACTCGAAGTATGCAAGCTCAGGAGCATAACCCGCTTCTGTAAGTGTCTCAAAACCAGCTTGAACAAGTGCAGCTGTACCACCACAAAGAACTGCTTGCTCACCAAAAAGGTCAGTCTCAGTCTCATCTTTGAAAGTTGTCTCGATGATAGCTGTACGCCCACCACCGATAGCTGATGCATAAGAGAGTGCTAACTCTTTTGTCTCACCAGATGGGTTTTGACCAACAGCGATAAGGTCAGGGATACCACCACCACGAACAAACTCACTTCTTACTGTGTGACCCGGAGCTTTTGGAGCAATCATAGTAACATTGATGTCTTTACGAGGCTGGATACGACCATAGTGGATGTTAAAACCGTGACCAAAAGCGATAGTAGCACCCTCTTTTAGGTTTGGTTCAATCTCATTTTTGTAGATCTCTGCTTGGTTTTCATCTGGAAGAAGAATCATTACAACATCAGCTTTTGCAGAAGCCTCTGCAACTGTCAATACTTCAAAGTTTTTTGCTTCCGCTTTTGCCCAAGATGAACCACCCTTTCTAAGACCGATACATACTTCAACACCTGAATCTCTTAAGTTTTCTGCGTGTGCGTGTCCTTGAGAACCAAAACCAATCATTGCAACTTTTTTGCTTCTGATTAGGTCTAAACTTGTATCTTTGTCATAATAAACATTTAATGCCATATTGTAATTCCTTGAGTATATCTAAGAGCCTTGCCCTTATAAAATTTGTGGCATTATACTCCAACTTTGGTAAAACTTTTATTAGTTTAAGCTTATTTTTTTTTCTAGTATTATCTGTTTAATCTCACACTCTGTATAATACGGAAAAAATATGGAGCTATTTATGAGAAAATTCAACCTTTTTAAAGAGATAATTACAACTGACAAAGCAGAGCTACTCAAAGCCATTAACTCAGCAAAATCCTTTGGTATCAACATTCAAGGTGAAATCAAGTATGCACCTTATGATGCAAAAGAGGTACTTATCTTTAGTGGTAAACATACTCCAGAACCTCTAAGCGCACTTACTCCCCCAACTCCCATAAAGATAGAAAATATCCTTGGTCCAAACTACCAGATAGTAGAAGATGATGATAGGGTACTTATTAAAGCATTTTCAAATTGGCAGGAGATTATCGGTTTTAATATGCCTCGTTGCTCCTATGATGACACAACAGCAGATGGTGTTGCAGAGTTTTCAAACAGAGATCTCGAAGAGATAGGGTGGCAGGCAACGGAGTTTGATGTAGATTACAGAGATCTTGTAGATGAGTTAGAAGCGAAGTGTGAGGGTGTGGTTATCTGCATCGAGCAAGAGGAGCCTTATCAGTTTAGTGGACTTGGATTTATTGCAGATGATAAAGAGGCGTATGATGTACTCTTCGCCTACTGTAAAAATCATGTTCAAGAGAAACTTGAAAATGACCCAGACTTTGCAAAAGAGACTCTCACAGATGATGAAGAGGAAGCGGCAGAGTTCTTTGGTCTGCTGTAGGTTTTTTTGTGTCTTTTAACTCTCAAGCAATTTACATAGAGAAGAGGTATCGAGGGAGTGTGGAGCTACCCGATAACCCAGAAGCCAAAAATATCTTCTTTCGCATCAAGCAAGCCTATGCTAATCATGAAAAGATTACCCTGCATCTCCTCTTTAGCAAAACAAAACTTGCCAAACTCAAAAAGTATCAAAAAGGTGCATCGAGTGTGGAACTTGACAACATTGCACTTTATATGCAGATGGGTGAAATCTTAAGCTTTAACACAGCCGATGCAGTAAAGCTGAAAAACACAATTTTATGCATCAATGATAAAGCACACTCCAGTTTTAACATCACAAAACGGCTCAAACTCATCAACAAAAAGCATAAAAGTAAAGCAGATAGAAGCTATCTCTTTTGGGATATAGAGAACTTCTCCTCCATCGCCTCTATCTTTTCAGATATCATAGAGCCGTATGAGGTCAATGATGCAGATATCTATCTTGCTGCAAATCCCGACTCTCTATATCTTAAAAAAGCAGAGTGGGAGGCGAACTTATATGATTACGGTAAAACACTCAATTCATTTGAATTTATAAAGTGCGACCATGGAAAGAATGTAGCAGATGATATCCTCTTGCAACGCTATAAAGAAGCACAACTACAAAATGCCAATGTATTTATTCTTACCTTTGATAGAGAGCTTAAAGAGCGTTTTTTGGAGGCTACTCATAAAAGTAATAACCTCTTTATAATGGGAAAGTAGTTTATCTAGTTGTAGGAGATGGCTCTGCTAGATAGTAGCCTTGAATATACTCAATCCCAAGCTCTTTTACAACATCAAAGACCTCTTTTGAGTGTACAAACTCAGCAACGACTTTTTTATTTAATTTACGCGCAAAAACGATTATGGTCTCAACAACCAAACGTGCATTTTTATCTTTATCTATATTTTTAATAAGAGAGCCATCTATCTTCATAAAATCTGAGCGAATTTTTGTCATGTGTTCAAAGTTTGCAAAACCACTTCCAAAATCATCGATGGCTATCTTCGCTCCTGCTTGATAGACAGCTTCAGTAAAGGCATCCACCCTTTCACTATTATCATTTTCCATAGTCTCAAGTATCTCTATAGTCAACTGTGAGGCGATACCATACTCCTCTATCTTCTCAAAGAGATACGCTCTTGTCTCTTCATTTAAGATATCACTAAAAGAGAGATTGATACTAAAGTTGTGCTGCTCTTTTTTAAAGTGTTGAAATGTTTTCTCTATCATTATTTTTGTTATCTGAGGGTAAAGTTTAATCTTTTGACTTACTTCTAAAAAAGCAAATGGAGAGAGTATATCCCCATTTGGAAGCCGGAGCCTCACAAGCGCCTCATACTTCTCAATCTCTTTCGTGTTCGTACTAAAGATGGGTTGAAAATAGGGGATGATTCTATCTTGATGGATTGCATCTTTAATTCTGTTTGCGATTTGAATATTTTGTGCATACTGTTTAGAGAGTTTTAAATCTTCACTAAAAATCATATAATCTAAACCTGCTCTCTTTGCGAGTTTAAGCGCCATATCTGCATTTACAAGACCTGTTTTGTCCTTGTTTATCATAGCCGCAGAGAGCGTTACTGAGACATGAGCAGAGTGTCCATCTTTCACAATAAAATCTTCATGCTCAATAGATGCTATACATCTCTTAATTCTCTCTTCTATACCACTCTTTGCAGAAGGTACTTCCAAAATAATCGCGAACTCATCAGATGGGAGTTTAAAAACTTCGGCTTCCTCATCCTTTGTCAAATCTCGCAGCACCTTAGCTAGCTTTTTAAGAACATTATCACCTATCTCATGCCCATAAAAATCATTTATAGTGGTAAAATCATCAATATTTATAAGAATAAGCATCTTACCTATACTCTCTGAGAGTTTGTTAATCAGACTGAGTCTATTTGGCAATTGCGTTAACTTATCATAGTAAGCCTGCTGATAGCTGTATGCTGAATTTTCCTCAATAGTTTTTTCTAGAAAACTATTGAGTTCCTCTAGTTCTTTAGAGACTACATTTGCTAAATGTGCCAAAATATGTTTGGAATTTACTGCATCATTTTGAGGCTCTTTAATAGAGACAATCTCTCTGTTTGCTACTAAAGAAGAACTTTCGGTAAGGGCTAAAACCGTCATTGTCTCATTGAGTAGGTGATTCGATTCATTAGCATTAAAAAATTCACCATAGGTAAAAAATCCAGAGACATTACCTAAGCTTTGCAAAGGTCTAAGTTCATCACGAATACGCTCTCCTAAAAATCGGCGTCTTGCCATACAGGAGTAGATAAACACACCCTCTGCTTGGTATTTAATATCATTCATAAGTTTTTTTGCATTGTAGTCACTATGCAGTAAAATTGTCTCTATATCTCCAACACCAAAACGGACACTCTCACCCTCTTCAATATTTCCTGCAAATGTGAGCGAACCATCATCATGCTTCAAAACAACAGCTCGTCCAATAGAGAGATTAGCTTTTTCACAAATAAGCGGAAACTCTACCCCTATTTGTGGTAATTTTGAAACAAATTCATGTCCCATATATTTTGCATACACCTCTACAGCCGCTATACCGTCTATCTCATAAACTCTATTTTTTACAGACTTTGTCACTACCATCTTTTTACCAATTGCAGTCCAATCAAATGTATAACTTTTTGAAACATGAAGTGTTTCACTTGCAAGTGAAACACCGACTGCTCCACTACTGCTTATCTCTTCATTATCAAAAACAAATGTCTCAATGACTTTGCCATTATCCGCTGCAAGTCCACCCGCTAAAGGAACATTTTGAAGTACACTATTCACACCTCTTGCAAACTCTTCACCATTTGTATTGATGCCATCTGCAAAGCTAATGATAACTTTTGTATTTTCTTCACCTACTCGCTTCGCTAAAGCTACACCTGATTCAAAACTGTTTTCATAATTATCTAAGTGTTTTACTAGAGCTGACTTAAGTTTTACAGAGTCAAAAAGACTAAAGCTCGCAACACTCTTTGTTGCAACATAGACCTCTTCATTCTCTATTATGCCATCTGTCGTTGTACCAATAAGGGTAGCATGAGGAAATGTTTTCGTGATGTACGACTGGTATTTCCTAATAGTTTTTAAATCATTGTTCGCACAAAAAAGCTGTATCAGTACAGACGAACTGCTGTATAGTTCCCCATCAACAATACCATCCAACTCTTCTATTTGCTCAAAACTGTATATAAAATTCTTCATTGCGCTTATTCTAGCATATTTAAAACTTACAAAAACTTAAGAAAATGCCTAAATAAGCATAATATACTTTTGATGTATTATAAAAAAAGTAAATAATATGGGTTGATGCACTAAATAAATTAAAAGTGAGTGTTTCCCCATAAAACTAAAAAACCTGTTGACTCTATTTTGTGCATTAAAAAAGTCTGTATAAAAAACTTTTTCATGCAAACCAAATCTTGCAAAACTCATCCCAAGGAGAAAAACACCAAACCAAGGAACGACATTTGCCAAATCCTCTGTATAACGTACAGGAAGGTGCAAAGGCTCTTGCAGCAGTAAAAAGAGCCAATGCATACTTAAAAAGTGAAAATTATATCCTGCGATAATGATAATACCTACTACAAAAGCAAGTTTTGGAGTTTTTAAAAAGAGCAGGCCAGCAAGAGATGCAAAGAGAAAAAAGTGCAAAATGCCAAAGTATATCCATGTATTTGGAAACTGCGTGTAGCTCCCTACAGAGACAAGAATAGATGCCCCTCCCAAAATCAACACGCGTTTTTTTACTTTGTGCCAATATATCCTCTCTTTGTGTGCCAAAACTAAACTAATCCCCGCAGCAAAGACAAACATCGAGACAATCACAAAACGAAAATATCGCCAAAAATCCCCATGTTTCAAATCAAGCGCAACGATATCAAAGTTATTGAGATCAAAGGAGAAGTGAAAGATTATCATCAAAAAAAGAGCATATCCTCTAAAAATGTCTAAGCCTTGAAGTCTAATGGTCTGCTCCTCTAGCGCGTAAATAACGCTCAAGTATAACCATCGCGGAGATAGAGTCAACACGCCCGTCGCGTATATACTTTATCTCGCCTTTCATTCTGTTTTCTGCTTCGAGTGAGCTTCCTGCCTCATCTTGATAGATAATCTTCCCCTCAAAAGCAACCAGATTCATAAAGTGTGCAATGCGGCGACGCATCTCCTCCTCACTACTCCCTCCAAGAGGTATCCCAATGACTACTGCATCAACCTCCCACTCTAAAAGCACTTTTTTTACTTCATTTGAAGCTTGATTACGATTTTTGCGGATGATGGCAGGCAGAGGAGTAACGATATCTTTATGTGCAGAGTAGGCAAGTCCTATGCGTTTGAGTCCTAAATCTATGGCGATATACTTCACTATTTCCCCAAACAAAAAGAGCCAAACATTTTATCGAGCATCTCATCATTCTCAAAAGGTCTTGTGATACTACTCATCTCTTTGACTGCCTCATTAAGATGAAAAGAGAAAATCTCCAACTCTCCATCAAAGAGAGGCACAAATGACTCTTGGATATTTTGCATAGTTGCTTCTACTGCCTCTATCTGACGAGAGGAGATAAGCATCATCTCATCAGAGCTGTTTTTAACATTCATAATAGCCTCTAACTGCTCTATAAGTGCGGAGACATCATCTTTTGAGTTTAGCTCCAAATCAAAAGAGAGTCCCTCTAAATGAAACTTCTGCGGCAAGTCTATCTTATTTTTAATCACAATAATCTCTTTTTGCTCTCTGTTTTCTTCTAAAAGTTTTGCTATCTTTGCATCTTCATCATCACTCTCTCTCGAACTGTCAAAAAGAGCCACTACAATGTCTGCTGCTTCTATAGCTTCCAAACTTCTCTCTATCCCAATGCGTTCTATTGCATCATCAGCTTCTCGAATTCCGGCTGTGTCAACTATCTTTATAAGGTGTGTACCGATTTTCACCTGCTCTTCTATAGTGTCACGCGTAGTACCTGCGATATCGCTTACTATGGCTCTATTAAAGTTTAAGAGGGCATTGAGCAGAGAGCTTTTTCCTACATTTGGTTTGCCTACGATGGCAACGCGAAAGCCCTGCATCAAACCTTCACGAGATTTTGAAGCTTGCAATGTTTTTGCTAAGAGCTTATGAAGTTCTTTGAGTTGTAACTCAATCTGCTTCACCAAATCTTCAGGCAAATCCTCTTCCGCATAATCGATACTCACTTCACTAAAGGCGAGAATGTGAATAATGGCATCACGCACCTCCTCTATAAACTCTTTGAGTGAGCCTTTCATCTGTGTAGCCAAAATCTTTGCTGCATCTTCGCTCTTTGCCTCTATAAGTTGGGCTATTGCCTCAGCTTCACTTAAATCTATACGACCATTTAAAAAGGCACGCTTAGAGAACTCTCCAGCAGTTGCAAGTCTCGCACCCGCTTTGAGTGTCGCTTTTAAAATGCTCTGCGCTACGATAAAACCACCATGACACTGAATCTCAATAACATCTTCGGCTGTAAAAGAGAATGGTGCTTGAAAGTAGATAAGGATAGACTCATCTATAAGCGCATCATCTGCATCATAGATATTTGTCAAAGTAGCATAACGCGGGGTAAAGCTCTCTTTTTTAGAGAGCTTTTTTGCTATCTCTAAAGCCCTCTCTCCGCTTATACGAATGATAGCTATAGAGCCTATGCCATTGGCTGTTGCAATGGCTGAGATAGTATCATGCATACTTAGTTATTGTAGTAATCATTTACTATGATATACTTCAGACCATCACGTGTAGAGCGGATAACTACATACTTATCTGGGTAACGCTCTCGCAGCTCTTTCAGGGCTATCTGCACTAGCACACCATCGAGTATCTTTGTCTGTGCGCGACCATCCCTATCAATACTCTCGCATACACTCTCCAAGTAGCGCCCCACAGACTCCTCTTGATTTTTCAAAAACTCTGCTATCTCAAGACGCAGTTGCAGCTCATACCTTGCATTTATCCAGTTAAAAATCATGTATGAGAGTGCTTTATATCGATACCCCTCTTTACCTATAAGTAGAGCTGCATCATCACCCTTAAACTCTATGAGAAGTGTCTGTGCATCATAAGCACTCACTTCAATTTTTTCTATGTTAAAGCAGGTAAGATTAAAGAGTTTATTTATTTCTAAATCTACCTCTTTTGCGATACTCTCTACCCTCTCTTGAGATGCGACTTCCTCTGCATCTTCAGGCTCCTCATTCTCATCATAGGCATCATCATAATCTGCTGTATATTCAAGCCCACTCCCTAAATCATCCTCTTCATCATCCTGATCACTCACAAATGATGCAGGCATGATAGTATCATTAAAGATAGTGTGAGCCTCTTTCTCTTCTATCTCTTGCTCCTCTTCTTCTACTGCTTGAGGCTCTACACCCTTCTGAGATGGGGTCTCCTTAACGGAAGTTTCTACTTTCTCTGCTACTCGCGTTGTTGTTGTGGGTACAGCTACAATGATAGCACTCTTTTTAAAGAGTCCTAAAAAACCTTTCGTTGGTTGTTGCACTATCTCTATGGTTAGTTCTGTAATCGAACAGTTAAAGTGTGTCGCGGCATCTTCGTATGCTTGATTTAAACTCTCTGCTTCAATCTTTTTCATCACTACTTCTCTTTTTTACTCTTTTTAATAGCTGCTTGCGCATCTTTTGCATTTTTAAACTGCTGATTTACTATAAACTGCTGTGCTATAGAGAAGAGGTTGTTTACAAACCAATAAAGCACTAAACCTGAAGGGAAAGTGACAAAGAAAAATGTAAATATTACTGGTAAGAACTTCATGACCTTCTCTTGCATTGGGTCTGTAAAGTTATTTGGTGTCATCTTCTGCTGTAGAAACATCGATGCGCCCATCAAGATAGGCAGTACATAGTATGGATCCATACGAGAGAGATCATCTATCCATAAAATCCAAGGCGCACCCTGCAGTTCAACTGCATTTAAAAAGACACGATAGATAGCAAAAAAGACAGGAATCTGTAGTAGCATCGGCAGACATCCACCGAGTGGATTGGCTCCATGCTTCTTGTACATCTCCATTGTTGCTTGGTTTAAGCGTTGTGGATCGCCTTTGTACTTCTCCTTTAACTCTTTCATCTTTGGTGCAAGATCTTTCATCTTCTGCATAGAGACCATACCTTTGTATGTGAGAGGATAAAGTACAATACGAACAAGCGCTGTCAGACCAATAATTGCCCAACCCCAGTTTCCAAAGATACCATAGAGCCAGCTAAGAACTGCAAAAAGTGGTTTTGATGCAAATGTAAACCACCCATACTCTACAGCATTTGTCAGTACGGGATCTATAGACTCTAAGACTTTGTACTCTTTTGCACCAATGTAACCATGGAAGTTGTCATTTTGTACACCATCAAAATAGACAACGGGATTATTCTCACTATCATGCTCTACAATAACATTTCTGTCCTCACCAAATCCGTACATGATTGATGCGGTATATTGATCAAAAGCAGCAATCAGTTTCACGCCAGTATAAGATTTACGCCCTTCTGCATCACCATCCTCTATAATGGTAACAATATCATCATTTGTATAGAGCAAAGCACCTGCAGCAGCCATCATCTGCTCTTTTTCATTTACATGAGGTCTTGCACCAAGATATATAAAGTATCTTTTGTCCTGACTTAAAGAAATTTTTGCATCATAGTGTCCATCTGCATAGAAAGTTATCTTTTTTGTTACTGTAAGATTAGAAAGTTTTTGTGTAAGAGTAACAGTAGTTTGTGCATCTCTACTAAGGTTTATCTCGCTCACATTTACACTATAAGGTACAGATATCGCTTCGTTGTTCAGAGTCTCATCCATAAAACGCAGATAGAGAGGTTTTGTACCTTTTTTTGGAATAAGTTGCGCATGATTATCCTCTTTGTCTCTAAACTTCTCTTCCGTTAATTCTTTACTTGCAATGCGTCCGAGTGTATCCATCTTTAAGATATATTTATCACTCTTTACTGTAAGGATAATCGATGCATTTGAATTTTGCTCATTTGGAGCTATCTTATGCCCTGCAACGGCCTCTAAATCTTTTACAGTCGGTTTTACTGTACTTTTACTCTTTTCTTTGAGTGCTACACTCTCTTTTGCTTGAGCATCTTTGGCTACATTTGGTTCTGCCGGTGGAAAAATTGCTGTATATCCTACGAAAAAGACTACCGAAAGTAGTACAGCGACTAATAATCTCTGATTTGGTGACATTTTGTCTAACACTAGTTACCCTTTATATGAAAAATTTTTTATTATGTAATAACGACCCTCTTTATTTGGGACGAACCAATATTTTATACTCTCAAGCCCTAATTTTTGAGGCTTACATCGAAGTCTATCCACTAAGGGATGATCTACTCCTCCGTCAAATAATTGATTACAACGCAGTATTCTAGTAAAAGAGTGGTAAAAAGCACTTGAAATGGAGTTGTTTTCAAAGTTTAATCGTGCATATTCGCTACAAGTTGGGTAATATCGACACGAGCCATACCCTATGAGTGTAAAAAACTTCTGATAAAGCCAAAGTAATTTAAGTAAAAGCTTTCGCATTTTTAAGCACTCTTTTAAAATCTTTAAGCAGTTGTTCATAGGAAGCATCTAAAATGGCAGCTTTTGCGACAAATACATAGGAACCACTTTTGAGCTGGGGGGAGTAGTGACGAAAAACTGCTCGCATACGACGCTTTGCGCGATTACGCTTTACGGCATTGCCGAGTTTTTTTGTAGCTGTAAATCCTACTTTGTGGGTATTTTCTTGAGAGAGGTAAAAAAGTACAACACTATTTGAGTGCTGATTCTTTCCTTTGTTGTAAACATACTGAAACTCTTTATGGAGTTTCAGTGTGTAAAATCCGCCTAAACTGACAATCTTTTACGACCTTTTGCTCTACGGCGATTTAAAACTTTACGACCATTTTTAGTAGCCATTCTTGCTCTAAAACCATGCGTTCTTTTTCTTGGTGTGTTATGTGGTTGGTATGTTCTTTTCACGACATATCCTTATTTAAAATTAAGTTCGCAATAATACAAAATTTTTACTTAAATAGCGGTTAAGAGACTCTCGCCTCTATCTCGCCATTATTCATAACAAACTCTACCGTTGCACCCTCTTTGACTGTACCATCAAGAATCAAGTCCGCAAGTCTATCCTCTACGATCTCATAAAGAGCGCGTTTTAGCGGTCTTGCACCATATACAGGATCAAATCCCGCTTCAGCTACATACGCTTTTGCCTCAGGTGATAAGATAAGCGTAATATCTCTATCTTTTACTTTTCTAGCAATCTCATCAAAGAAGATATCTACAATTCCCGCAATCTCTTTCTCACCAAGCGCATTAAAGATAACCACATCATCGAGTCTATTTAAAAACTCCGGTTTAAACGCCTGTTTTAGCTCCTGCATAACAAGCTTATCTAACTCCGCACCCGCTTCATTGTTCATAATCTTATCTGAAGCGATATTTGATGTTAAGATAATGATAGTGTTAGAGAAATCAACCGTCACGCCCTTGTTATCTGTCAAGCGCCCATCATCTAGCACTTGAAGAAGCATATTAAAGACATCTGGGTGAGCTTTTTCTACCTCATCAAAAAGCACTACAGAGTATGGTTTTCTTCGTACCGCCTCTGTAAGCTGACCACCCTCTTCGTAACCTACATATCCCGGAGCCGCACCAACAAGGCGAGATACCGCATGTTTTTCCATATACTCACTCATATCTATTCTTATGAGTGCATCCTCACTATCAAAGAGGAACTTCGCAAGTGTCTTCGCTGTCTGTGTTTTTCCAACACCAGTAGGCCCTAAAAAGAGGAAACTTCCTATAGGTGAGTTAGCAGCACTCAGCCCTGCTTTGTTTCTCTTAATAGCACGCGCTACAGCATGCGTAGCACGAGACTGACCGATAACTGTTTTATTCAGCTCAT
This sequence comes from Sulfurimonas sp., assembly GCA_027083035.1. GTDB lineage: Bacteria > Campylobacterota > Campylobacteria > Campylobacterales > Sulfurimonadaceae > Sulfurimonas. Next base: position 20,967 of record JALWSY010000162.1, read on the forward strand.
CTTCCACATGAAGAATCTTTGTCTGCTCAGCCTGCAACATCTTATTTACCGGAATATGTGTCCAGCGAGATACTACTGATGCTATCGCCTCTTCATCAACTGCATTTTTAAGGAGCGTTCCCTCCTCTTGCATTCTGTTCCATTGCTCATTGAGGGACTTCTCCTCCTCTATAAGCTTTGGAATCTCACCATACTCAATCTCTGCAGCTCTGTTAAAATCAGACTGCCCTTTTGCGAGTTCTGCTTCACGGCGTTTTGCTTCAATCTCTCCTTTGATGGAAGATATTTTCTCAAAGACCTCTTTTTCTGTTTGGAACTGAGACTCTAGCTTTCTCACTTCCTCTTCAGTATCTGCAAGCTCTTTTTCTATCTCCTCAAGACGCTTCTCATTTGCCGGAGTCTTCTCCATCTTCAGCGCCTCTTTCTCTACCATCAGCTCACTCAATTTGCGTTTTGCAGAGCTAAGTGCATTTGGCTCAGACTCTATCTGCATCTTTAGCTCAGCTGCCGCCTCATCGATTAAGTCAATCGCCTTATCCGGTAGGAATCTATCTGCAATATATCTGTCAGAGAGCTTTGCAGCCGCCACAAGTGCGCTATCTACTATGGTAACATTATGGTGTGCCTCAAGTCTCTCTTTGATACCACGCAGAATCTGTAGTGCTTGATTTACTGTCGGCTCATCTAAGTTAATCGGCAAGAAACGGCGCTGCAACGCAGCATCTTTTTCAAAATACTTTCTATACTCTTTAAGTGTAGTCGCACCGATAGTGTGCAACTCACCACGAGCAAGTGCCGGTTTTAAGATATTTGCCGCATCCATACTTCCCTCTGATGCACCCGCACCGACGATAGTATGAATCTCATCAATAAAGAGGATAATGTTACCGCTCTCTTTTACCTCATCAATAACCGCTTTAAGTCTATCCTCAAACTCTCCTCTATACTTCGCACCTGCGATAAGCGCACTCATATCAAGGGCAACAACACGCTTGTTTTGCAGAGATGTCGGAACATTTCCAGATTGGATTCTCTGTGCGAGTCCCTCTACAAGTGCTGTTTTACCAACCCCCGGCTCACCAAGAAGCATAGGATTGTTCTTTGTTTTACGAATGAGAATCTGCATCATACGCGTAATCTCTTCATCGCGACCGATTACAGGAGAGAGTTTTCCCTCTGCTGCCTCTGCAGTTAAATCTATACCATACTTAGAGAGAGACTCTAGTGTCTCATCTGCACTCTGTGAATCAATAGTCGCACCGCCACGAGCTGCTTCAATATTCTTCTTAAGTTCCATAACATCAATATACTTTGGCAGTATCGTACTATATGGTTCGCTATCTAAGTTTGCTAACAAATAAGTATCTACTGCCAAGAACTTATCACCATTTTGCGCCATAAGCCCAGCACCCTTCTCTAGTGTCTGTGCAAACTCATTAGAGAGTCTAATACTCTCTTTTGTCACACTTGAAGATTTTGGCAACTTCTCTGTGAGACTCTTTACATCCAACTCCATTGCTACCTTATCGACATTCATCTTTCTGAGCATCTGGTTAAGAACAGAGTCTGAATTTGTTAAAAGCGCCCACAAAAAGTGTTCACTTCGCACCTCTTGGTTTTTATTGTGTAGTGCTAAAGAGACCGCACTCTCTATAGCCTGTGTTAAATTGTGTGTTAATTTTTCAAAAATATTATTGTTCATCTTAAAATCCTTTTTCTCTTTTTTTATGGCGTTAGTATAGTATAAAAAGGATTTATCTTTTGCCACCTAGGGGGCATTAAAGAAGTTTTATAATCCTTTTACCCCCTTTTTACTATAATTTTATAAAGGATGTAAATATGCCAACAGTTTTAGAAGCTTTAAAAAATCGCTCTTCCATCAGAGCATTTAGTGATAAAAAAATTCCAAAAGAGACTTTAGAGAAGATATTAGAAGCAGCGGGAATGACTCCAAGTGGTGCAAATATGCAGCCCTGGGTGAGTTATGCTATCAGTAATGATGCGCTGCTAAAAAAAATCGGGGACGCTGTAATAGAAAAGATGGATGCAGGAGTAACGAACGATCAGTTTATACAGTATTATCCAACAAAGTGGGTAAACCCTTATAAAAAACGCCGTATCGTAACAGGAGCAGGACTCTATAAGCTTATGGAAGTAGATAGAAAAGATAATGAAACACGCATCGAGATGTGGAAGGATAACTTTCGCTGGTTTGGTGCAAAAACTGTTATCTTCGTCTTTACCGACAAAGCGAACATCGATAACTCGCAAGGTGTGCTTATAGATTGTGGTGCCTATATGCAAAGCATTATGCTCGCCGCACAGGAGTTTGGCATCGACTCCTGTCCTCAAGGTTCAACTACGGAGTTTGGTAGGGTTATAGCAGAGGCTATGGATGCTCCTGATAATCTTGCCTTACTTTATAGTGTGGTTTTAGGATATAAAGATAGTAGTGCAAAAATCAACAGCTACCAACCGGAGCGTGTTAAACTTGAAGAGTCGGTCACTTTTATAGATTAAACCACTACAATAGATATGCTTCAGGCTTACCGATATAATACCCCTGTAGCATATCAACTCTCTCTTTAAGATACTCAAAAATTTCTTCAGTTGCGACATACTCTGCTATAGTTGCGATACCTAATGTTTTTGCAAACTCACATATGGAGTCCACTAACTTTTGCATCTTTGGATCATTGAATAACTCCGATACAATTGATCCATCAATCTTTAAAAAATCTATCTCTAGTTTTGCAAACTGTGCAAAGTTAGAGTATCCCGACCCGAAATCATCAAGTGCAAATTTGATACCATATCTTTTCAAACTTTTCATAAAGTTGTTTAAAAGTTCAAACTCCTCAAGCGCTTCATTTTCTACAATCTCTATCGTCATTCTTTTCGCCACGTCTGGATAACGTGCTATTAGCGTCTCAAGCAGTAATCTTACTGATTTATCATGAATATCTTTCAGGGTAAAGTTTACACTAAATGTCATCTCGCTATTTTGAAACTTCTCAAAACTTTTTAAGAGGATTGACTTTGTAAACTCTACATAAAAAGGTGCCTCCAAAAGTACGGGTAAAAACTCAGAAGGTTCTAAAATAGTATCATCATAACGCAAACGCATCAGAACTTCATACTTTAAAACTTTTTGAATGCCTTTATCTGTAATGTAGATAGGTTGAAAATAAGGGAGTATTGCATCTTTTACCATAATCTCTTTGAGCTTTTGAGTCATTGTTAGCTCTTTTTTTATTTCGTCAAGCATATTATGAATAGTATTTGAGTCCACTAAATCCTGTTTACTTCTAAAAAGTGCAAATTCACACGCTTCGAGTGCTTTAGTTTCAAACTTCTCATATGCTCCATAAAAGAAGAGATCATACTTTGCACTATTTTGCGTCACACTTATTCCACCATTTATTTTAGAAAAAAGCTCTTTAGCTTCCTCTTGTGAATGGAATAAAACAGCAAATTCATCCCCATAAATTCTATAAGTTTTTATGGCACTAGAAGCGCGCAAAAAGGTTGCTATTTTTTTTAAAATAGTATCTCCAAAATCATATCCATATAAAACATTTAATTTTGAAAATGATTTTACATTGAGTATCATGATATAAACATCTTTAAATACTGAAATATCCTGTAGAAGTTGAAATCTATTTGGCAGAAGTGTAATAGGATCTATATAGATAGAAAGCAACTCCTCTTCTAAAAACATTCCGCTTAAAAGTGTTACCATTTTTAAAAAAAGTGCTATCATTTCGATATATATCAAGACAAAATAGAAATATTCTCGACGCTCATAAAAGTTTACTGCTTCAGTTGCACACTCATATAGTTCTTTATTTGTACGTAAAAAATCTGCTCGAATATCAGGATCTTGAAAAAAGAGACCAATCCTCTCTTCAATAAACTTTGTAAACTCTTCTACTCTACCCTTTATGTTTGGAGCATTCTTCTCCATTAATACACTATCAATAAGTGCTTCTAACCATACAAGCAGCTCATCAACAATAGCAACATCCTCTTTTGAAACAAAGTTTGGATTATTATTTATCCCAAGTTTTAACGATTTTATCTCTTTTGGAAGACGCTTTTTAAGATACCCTTTTGCTAGTAGATTTTCATTTACACGAAGAATCTTCTTTTCATCAAGTGAAAGTGTATAAGAAAAAGTATCTAAAAAGATAGCAAGTTTTGAAAAGCTTATCTCTTTTTCATATACATTCTCTCCTATCTCCTCTAATAGTTTTGATTTCACCTCTTCTTTGGTTAAGGATTTTAATAAATTCTCTAAAAATATCTTATTTTCCACATTTATCCATTTAAAGTAGTTCTTATTCATCTCTCTCTCAAAATACATCACAACATCCATTCTCTCGTCACCAGCTTTGTGATTGTACCATCAATGTAATAAAACTTTTATTAAAAATAAAACAAAAATAAACAATTTATTCATAACTTCTTACATTTTCTTGTACGTTTTGCTTTCTCTCTATATCGTTCTAGCATACTCTCATTTCCACTCAGCCCACCGCTATGGATGTAAAGCACTCCCTCAATTCTCTTCTCTAAAAGTGTGAGCCAGAGTGCCGGTGCGTAGAGCAAGTCAAATACAACCCCTGCATCAAGTAATCGTTTATATATATCTAAAAACTCTCCATAGAGTTTTGCAAAGTGGTAACGCTTTTTTGGCTCTAAGATAGTGAGATTTTCGGGAATTGGTGCGAGCGCGCGCATCTGCTCTTTAAGATAATCACTCCCACCAACACAAGCAATGGTATAGACTCTGTACTCCGGCAGAGCATGAGCAAGGAAAAGTGCGGTTGTTCCTGTACCAGATGGAGTAGCCACAGCCTTTATATCAAGATTGAGATTACGAATCTCCTCGGCTAAAACTTTTAAGCCCTCTTTGGCACCTCTATCTGCTCCACCCTGATGTACAATATATGTCTTTGCATCAAGATTTAAGCTCAATGAAGCAATAAACTCTTTGTAAATCTCCTCACTCAACTCTCTGTGCTGCATCCCAAAGGAGAGTGAATGATAGAAGTTGCCAACTCTCTGCTCTCGCATCACTTTGCTGATAGGCTTTGTATAGTAGAGGAACTCCCATCCTTTATCATGTGCAAGTTTTGCAAGTGAGAGCATTGCATTTGATTGGGTTCCGCCATAGGAGATTATTTTGTTATACTTCTCTTTTGGAGTTTGGATAAGAGTGTAGAGTTTGCGGTATTTGTTCCCTGAGAGGTAGGGATCTATGAGGTCATCGCGTTTGATGAGAAACTCAATACCCTCTAATTCTATTTTAGAGAGTTCTTGAGTTGACATATTACAGATTAGAAGTTATTTGATAACAGCTTTTTTTTGAAGTGCATCCATCTTCTCTTTCATAACATTTTTGAACTTCTCTCTTTTGAGACGCTGCTCAATAAATGGTTTCACCTCATCAAATGAACGAGTAGAAGCATCTTTTTTATCTTCTACATAGATAACATGGTATCCAAACTGAGTCTTCACAGGTTCAGTTGTTACCTCTCCTTTTTTCATGCTGAATACTTTATCATTAAACGCCGGTACCATCTGTCCACGCGCGAAGTAACCTAAATCACCACCCTTTGGTCCACTTGGTCCTGTTGACTTCTCTCTTGCAAGTCTTTCAAACTCTGACTTGAGTTTTTCACCACTTAACGATTTGAGTTTTGCGATAATCTTCTTTGCTTCTTGTTCTGTTTTTACTAAGATATGGCGCGCATGAACAGACTCTTTTTCATTAAACTCTTCTTTGTTTTTGTTGTAATACTCTTTTGCCTCTTTCTCACTTACCTTTACAGAGTCAAGAAGTTTTTTCTGCCATACTTGGATAGCTAACTCTTTTTTAATTCTCTCTTCAAGTTTCTGAAGCTCCTCTTTGTACTCTTTTGACTTTAAAACACCCTGCTTTTTTGCATCTTCATAGATAAGTTCTTTGCCTATAAGTTGCTGCAAAACTTGCTGTCTGAATTGTGCCTGTTTATCTTGAGGTACTTGGTTAAACCTTCCCTGAGTTGCTTGCATCAACTCATTGTCCACTTCCTCTTGTGTAATCGCTTTTCCATTAACTGTTACTAATGTTGTAGCTGATGCAACCGCACCTGTAATTAAAAGTGTTGCTAAAAATTTTGTAGCTATTCTCATTTAATATGTCCTTCTTTTATTTAAATAGAAATTAAAGTTTAATACTAATAAACTAACACTTATTAAACAACTATACCGCAGCACTTACCCTAAGGTATTTATTTAAAACCTCTTCCAATCGCTCTTTTGAGAGTGGTTTTGGCATATATTCATCAAGTCCACTCTCTAAAAGCTTCTCTCTGTCTCCTTCCATTCCCATAGCAGTAAGTGCTACAACAGGAGTGAGTCGGTTAATACCCATACCCTCTTTAATCTCTTTAGTAGCCTCAATACCATTTTTATGAGGCATATCTATATCCATAAAGATAATGTCATACTTTGTTCTTGAGCAGTAGTGGACAGCCTCTACACCATTTGATGCGGTTGTTACTGCTATATTATACTCCTGAAGCAGTATCTGAATAAGTCTTTGATTTATAAGGTTATCCTCTACCACTAAAGCATTTATCTCTTTGCGTAGTTGTAGTTTTGTCTCACTTCTCTTCTCTGCAACACTCTCTCCATGCACAGCAAAGAGGTGTTGTGAAATAGCACTTGGAAGAAGAGGTTTTTTCACGACATCATCTACTATATGTGTGAGTTTTGTTTGTAACTTTTCACCCGCATCGAGCAGAATATAAACAGGTGTTTTTTTAGTGTATGTTCCAAGCTCTAGCATCCATGAAGAATCACTCTGATTTGCGACTATATATAGGGCAGAAATATCTGCATATACGCTTTCATCAAGTTGATTTGATTTTATAACGTCAATGGCAAAAGAGCGTAAGTAGATAGTTAAGAAGTTCGCCTCATCTACTCTGTTTTTATCAAGAAGCAGCACTTTTACCTTTCTCTTTGGCATCATCTTAAAGTTTTGTCCTCTACTCTCTTTAAAGTTCAGTACAAAGTTTACATAAGTTCCCGCATCCTCTTGAGACTGTATGCGTAGCTCTGAACCGAGCAGTTTCACAAGTCCATAAGAGAGGCTAAGACCGACTCCTAAACGCTCATCTGCTTGTGATTCAGATGTGAACGGTTCATTTATTCTTGCTATCTGTTCACTTGAGAGTCCTTTACCATTATCTCTTACACCGAAACCTATACTGCACTCACCATTTTTTTGTCGCTTCAGTAGCTTTACTTCAATAATAACTTTCCCACCTCGCGGTGTATATTTCACAGCATTTTGGATAAGAGAGTACATCACTTGTCTTATCTTCTTTGCATCACCATAGAGTTCTTGTGGTAATTTTGGGTCTATAAAGGTAAGCACTTTCACCCCTTTATCACTTCCCGTCTTACAAAAGGTGTATGCTAGTTTTTCCATCGCAGGGAGGATATTAAACTCTTTTGGATTTAACTCCAATCTACCACTTTGTAACTGAGAGAGATCAAGCAGAGTTTCAATATTTGTCATTAAATTTTTAGAGGAGTGCATCACCATTGCTAAATACTCACTCTGTTCTCTATCAAGATTTGTATTATGAAGTAGTTCTAAAAACCCTAAAATACCATTCATCGGTGTTCGAAATTCATGACCGATATTAGCTAAAAAACGACTCTTTAGCTCTTCAACTTCTTTTGTCTTTACCTCTGCTTCATGAAGCTTTGTAACATCCTCAAGTTCTAAGATATAAAAGTTTTTATTTTTTTCAAAGATATGACATTTCGCATCTATATACATTATATCTCTACCATTTTTTAGTAGAGTAACTCGATACCCATCTGGTTTATATTTATGTATATAATCCATCCAACTCTTATCTGATTCTGTGAATATCTCTTCACTCTCTGCAACAAAAATATCTCTTACACTATCATGCTGATCTCTAAAATCTTTTATGGTACTATAGTGTAGAGTATCAAAGAAAGTTTTATTCGCACCTATCCAACCCTCGCCATGGAAAAAATAGAGCATCATATTTGAGGAACTATCTGCTATGCTCATGAAAAAATCTCTATCTAAGAATCCAGAAATATTGAGATTTCTATCATCCGCTCTACGACTATAAACTTTTTTGTTTGATGAAAAGAGTGAAAAGATACCCATAACATAACCCTTTTGAAAAATTCTTGCTTTGATTATAGCACAAATTATTGTAAAATCTGCTCGATGAAAAAAGCAACAAAAAAAGAGATTGCTGCAATTCATAAGCTTTTTATAGAGCGATATGACGATGCAGTAACCGAACTACACTATAAAAACGCCTATGAACTTGTCGTAGCAGTAGCCCTCTCTGCACAATGCACAGATAAACGAGTAAATATTCTCACCCCTGCTCTCTTTGAGAAGTATCCAAATACCAAAGAGCTTGCAGCAGCCGATATTGATGAAGTAAAATCTTTTATTAACACCTGTTCATTTTTTAATAATAAGGCAAAAAATATTATTGAGATGGCAAAAAGAGTTGAGGAGGTTTATGGAGGAGAGATTCCTCTCAATGAAAAAGATTTGCAAACCTTAGCAGGTGTTGGACAGAAAACTGCCAATGTTGTAATGATAGAGTACACAGGAGCAAATCTGATGGCAGTAGATACCCATGTATTTCGTGTTTCACACAGACTTGGTCTGAGTGATGACAAAACTGCAAAAGCAACAGAAGCAACACTTGTGAAAAAGTTTAAAAATGACCTTCACGCCCTGCATCAAGGGATGGTACTCTTTGGTCGCTATATCTGCAGGGCTAAAAATCCAAAGTGCGAGGAGTGTTTTTTAACAGAGTATTGTAAAACAAAAGAGAGCTTTAAAGTTTAGGTATATTATTTGCTTGTAATGACTATGATAAAAATTGCTCTCTTCTTATTCAGCACTCTGCTACTCTTTTCGGGTTGCATTAACAAACATGGCATCTCCGCAAAATACTATAGCGAGTGCAAAGAGTATTATGACCTTCAAGGCTACTACCATCATGAGTGTGGAGATGATGACATCGTCACCTATAAAGAGATGGGAGAGTTTATTGAAGGAGGCGATGAAGAAAAACCAAAGGGAAATGTCTGGTAGCACTACTTCATAGCTATAAAAGTAGCAAAATTTGCCCAGCGAAAGAGAACTTCACAATGAGAAAAACCGGCATTTTTTGCCATCTGTATATTCTCCTCTTCGCTATAGGGAACGAGTACATTCTCTAAGGCTTCACGCTTCTGCATTATCTCATACTCTGAATACCCCTGCGACTTTTTAAAGTCATAGTAGCACTCTATAAGCTCTTTATTAAGCCTTGAGTGATGCGAGATTACCTTCTCACTAAAAATAAAAACACCCTCACTCTTTAACGAAGTTACTATCTTTTTTACTAACTCCTCCCGAACAAGCGGACGGATAAACTGCAAGGTATAGTTACTGATAAAGACATCTGCACTTTTATAATCATACTCTAAGATATCTGTATGTACTACTTCTATGTTTGCTCCATACGCCTCACACTTTTTGCGTGCTTGTTCAAGCATAGCCTCTGAGTTATCTAACCCTATCAACTCTGCATCCACCTCTAATCCTCTATGGATATTAAGGAGTAGTGATGCTGTTGAGCATCCCAAGTCATACACTACACCACCACTTCTAAGATTTTTATGTGTAAAAAATTCCGTTATTCTTTGACTCTCTTTATAAAAAGGGACACTTCTCTCTAACATATCATCAAAAACTGCCGCAACCTCTGCATCAAACTCAAACTGTTTTTTTATTGGTTTTGTAAATACTTTATCATTCATAAGGTGTATTCTACTATAATGCAGCTAAAAAAAGGAACTCTTATGGAACTCTCAACCTCTACACTTATGCTTATCTTTTTTATTATCTTTCTTATCTTAAGTATTTGGAAGATTTGGGCATTTTTACCAAACAAGCAGTTACAAGATGATGACAGAACAGAAGAGTCTGAAAAAGAGCTTTTACGAGTAATGTTTAAGGTTATAAAAGAGAATAGAGGAGAACTTACAAATCAAGAACTTTTTGTTAAGATGGAGGAGGATGAAACTTTTGATAGTCAACTCTTTTGGCGCTTTAACCTCAACAGACTCAACCAATTACTTATCAGTTACTACCAAAACAACCCAGATACCTCCTCGATAAAGGAGATATATGAGAAGATAAAAAATTAATTTCTATTAAGAGCATTTAAATCTTTAAATGCCTCTTCAACGCGAGCTACAAGCCCCTCTTGTCCAGCACGAAGCCACTTTCTCGGGTCGTAGTATTTTTTATTTGGTTTATCTTCACCCTCAGGATTCCCAATCTGAGACTGTAAATAATCATTGTACTTCTCTATATAGCCACGAACACCATTCCATGTTGCCCATTGAGTGTCAGTATCTATATTCATCTTTACAACACCATAACTAATCGCTTCACTAATCTCTGAAGGAAGTGAACCTGAACCACCATGAAAAACAAAGTTTACAGGCTTATCAACCGTAGAGTGTTTCTGCTCAATATACTTCTGAGAGTTATCTAAAATCTTGGGCGTGAGTTGTACATTTCCCGGTTTATAGACACCATGTACATTTCCAAAAGATGCAGCTATGGTAAAGTGAGGTGATACTGCACCTAGAGTCTCGTATGCTAAACATACATCCTCTGGTTGTGTGTAAAGAAGAGAGTTATCCATATCTGTATTATCCACACCATCCTCTTCTCCACCTGTACATCCAAGCTCTATCTCTATACTCATACCAATTTTTGCCATTCTCTCAAAGTATGTTTTGCAAGTGCTAATATTCTCCTCTAAAGACTCCTCTGAGAGATCAAGCATATGTGAAGAGAAAAGAGGTTTACCGACATGCTTGTAGTAACGCTCACCAGCGATAAGGAGTGCATCAATCCAAGGAAGTAGTTTTTTTGCAGCATGGTCAGTATGTAAGATAACTGCAACACCATACGCCTCTGCCATAGCATGAACATACTTTGCACCCGCTATTGCACCAAGTATTGCTGCTTTTTCATCCTCATTACTTAGTCCCTTTCCAGCAAAAAACGATGCTCCACCATTACTGAACTGGATAATTACGGGAGAGTTTACTTTTGCGGCAGCCTCAAGAACACCGTTTATAGAGTCACTATTTACAACATTGACTGCGGGAATAGCAAATCCTTTCTCCTTTGCATAGTCATACACTTTTTGTACATCTTCTCCAAAAAGAACACCCGGTTTGACAAGCTTTAAAACACCCATAGAATCACCTCTGAAATATATTTTCGAAATTATATAAAAAAGTTCATTTAAAACAACTTTATGATAAAATGAGCCAAATGACACAATTAGATAAAAAAGCACTCGTTACAGATATTGTTCTAATAGATATCATAAACTTTTCACGGCTTACTTCAAGCCAACAGTTGGAGATAGTTGTATTTTTAACAAAAAGTTTTAAAAAGATGATAGAGAAGATGTTACTTAACTCAAACACGCCTCTCTCAAAATTTATTATAGGTTTTGTTTCGACAGGGGATGGTTTTTACTGTATCCTAAATCCTAGGCTCAAAGGTTTTGGTGCCATACTCGGACTCAGTTTTAATCACTTCTCTGAACATATCTCCAAAAAGTATGACTACTTTGAGGGTATCCGCATAGCTGCTCATACAGGTGAAGTCAATGAGTTCATAGATATCTTGGGCAGTAAAAACTTTATTGGCGATGGGCTTAATGATTGTGCCAGATTTTTAGAGATAAAACATTTTACCATTTCAACCGTTATGGTCTCAGAAGAGGCATATGAGAGTCTCAAAAAATTTCTTGTTATTCATCAGGACTTTAACAGACTCTTGGCAAAGCATGAATTTAAAAAATCAAGTTTCTTTTCATTTAAAGATAAACATGACAAAGAGAAAAGAGGATGCCTTATCTGGCTGAGAAAATCTGGAATAATTAATCCTCCAGACATAAACTACAACTCAATGATATAAAGGATAAATATGCGACTGACACTAGATGAGTATTCAAAACAGTTTAAAATGTCAAAAGAGATGATACAATCAAAACTCCGCAGTAAAAAACTCAACTACATTATAGAAAACGGCACTACCTATATAATAGTCCCTATGAGTTCTCTCAAAACAAAACAACATCAGGAGACACCTAAGGAGCCAACTATGCAAAAAGAGAGTCAAAAAGTTCAAGAGCAAACTCAAAAGCAAGTACAAAAACCAAAAACTACGGTTGCAATGATTTTAGCTCTTTATCAAAAAGAGAACCAACAATTAAAAGAAAAAATAGTACAACTTGAAGCAAAAATTGACAAGCTTATCGATGATAAAGAGCAGATGCTTCGAGATGAGATGAATAAAATAGAACAAGTCTATAGTGCAAAAGATGAGCAACTTAAAAATATTTTAGAGTTAGTCAATGCAAAAATAGCCGCTCAACAATCACAAACTATTCATGAAGTAGAGACTCTTGAAGCCTCAAATGATGTTGATGAACAGAGCAATAAACCTGAACGGATCGTAGAACTTAAAGACTATCTCAAAACACTTAATCTTGAAAACTATCAGAAAAAAGTAATAAAAAAACGATTCTTAGCCGCTTATGGGGAAGATATCCGCATCATTAAGCAAAATGCAAAAATTTATCTTAACTTTTCAAAGTATGACTATAGTGATCTTTTAGAGTATTAAACTCCCCTCCTCCTAATCCTTTCCTCTTTTTTAGAGGAAGACAACACACTTCCAATATTTTTCATAACACTTTTTCATTTCTATCTCTTTTTTTAATCTAAACAATTTTTTATTTTTCCAATCTGATTAAAATACGATATTCCGTATAATACATATATATTATTGTATGTATTATAATTTAAATGATATTTAAAAGTATATATATTTTATTAAATATACATAATATAATAATTTAAATAAAATTAAATGTATGATTAAGTATATATTCCGTATAATCTGCTTTATGCAAATTGATGACCTGTTTAATATTCTTCATAACTCACTAGAATCACAAAACAATGGAAAGAAGATATCTCTTAAAGATATGGCTTCTCGTTTTGGGATTTCTATGCGCACCTATCAAGACTGGAAGCTTGGACGTGCTAAGCCACAAGCTGCTGCAGTTGTAATGCAGATGCTAGGTGAGTTAGAAGATGATGAGATTATCCGTGCAGTTAGAAAAATCAACAAGCTATAGAGGGGAGTAGCCAAATGAGTACACTTACTAAAAATGAGAGGGATGGTTTAGATGATGTCTTTTTATCCATTCAGACACACCAAGATAAGTACCGAAAAATCAAAGAGTTATCGGCTCTGCTCTTTTCAAAAAAATCAAAACTAGATATCACAAAGCTTCTCAAACAAGCTAAACAGGGACTAAAAGAAACAAATATTTCACATTTTCTATTGCAAATAAGCAAAAAGAAGAAAAATTTAAGCAAATAAAGTATAAAGTGTCTATAGCTGAATTTCTTCGCGCCAATATGAAGATTCGGAAAATATTTTAATCCAAGGGTAAATTTATGAATAAAGCTCAATTCGTTGAATTAGTACAAGCACATGGAGAGTACAAAACTAAAGTTGAAGCAGAAAATGCTATTAAAGCATTTACAGAAGCTGTCACAGAAGCATTAGTAAAGAAGGAAGATGTTTCTTTAGTTGGTTTTGGTAGTTTCACAGCTGCACTTCAAAAAGGTAAAAGTGGTAAAGTACCGGGTACTGATAAAACTTACACTACTCAAGATAAAATGGTTCCAAAATTTAAAGCTGGTAAAGGTCTTAAAGACCGAGTAGCTTCAGGAAAGTAACCACTTTTTAGTATTGTCACTCCCTTGTGACAATACTCCCTCGCAAATGAACATACCTTCACTCACATCAATTTTTAAGAAAAAAAAGAAAAAATTAATTGTTCCTGACACTATATTAATAAAAAAACTTAAAGCACTCTCCTCTCAAAGTAATTTACTTGTTTATAAAGATATTACTATTTATCATCACACAGATGCTTTTTTTATTCCTCTTATGGTTATAGATCCTCTGCGTGGCATTTATCTCTTTGAATCAAAAGAGTGGACTTATGACGAACTTAAAAATGCAGATATACAAAAAGCGCAAAAACAGGACGATAGTGAAAATACACTCGCCTTTGAAAATAAACATGATATCATCCGTAAAAAGTTCAATGAGTTAACACATAGTGATGGTGTACCCATCTTTAACTATCTCTTAATGGAGTACTTAAGTGCTGATGAGTATGAGCATTTAAGTGATTCATTTAAAGAGTTACTTCCAAAAGAGAAAATCATCTTTAGTGATGCTCAAGAGGCAGATATTTTTAAAAAACTACAGGCTGCTTCTAGTGAAAATGAAACTCTTCTCTCCGTAGATGAGATACTAGGAACACTTTTTATTCAGTATGCCCTATTGCGTAGTGATGACACCTTTTGTCATGCATCAAAAGAGCAAAGAGCTTTTATAGATAAAGAGTTAGAAGATTACTCTGAACTCTTAGGATTGCCTAGGTCTGGAAAGAGTAGCATATTACTTCTCAAAGCTGTGGTAGAACTTCTTAATGATGCAAGTAAAAAGATTGTCATTATCAAACCAACTATTTTTGCCTGTGATATCTTAAAAAAGAAACTTCTTGAGATAGTCGAACATGCTATTGTTGAGATTGATCTTACCTCCATTGAGATACTCACTCCTCTTGAACTTATTAACAGACATCAAAAAAAGCTCAAAAGAGAACCTTTAGCGCAGCTTTTTATTGATGCTAAACTAATGAAAAAAAGCTTTAAAGTTGCGGACATAATTTTATGTGATGATGCACAACTCTATAGTATAGAGTTCCATGAGTACCTTAAACATATTCAAAAGCATGAGCGTCTGCTGCTCACATACACAGAGAGTGATAGTACAGACAACCTACAGTTTACACATAGTTTTGAAAATCCAGAAAAAAAAGTCTCTTTTTATCAGACAAATCCCCACGCTAAAGCTATGCATCTTATCTACTCTCTTCTTGAGAGAGGGGCTACAAATATAGTCATAGCTTCAAATGCTTTAAGTATGGAGAGACTTAAAGAGGATTTAGACTCCTTTATTGAAGAGAATGTTCTCCATTTTGATAGCTCTCAACGACTTATCAACCAAAACTTTAGTAATCTTTTACTCTCTGAGTACAAAGATTTAAGCGAACTCACGGTGCATCATATCATCTTGATGGATTTATGTTTTTCAAGTGAAAATGAGATAAAATATGCGCTTCATTTAGCAAAAAAAAGTGTAACTATTCTCTATGAAGAGGATTGTTTAGAGATACAAAACCTAAGGAAAACATATGAAAAAAGTAATCAAAAGTGAAAATGAGTGGAGAGAACAACTCTCTCCTGAGGCCTTTTCAGTCTGTCGTATGCATGGCACGGAAGCACCATTTTCAGGAGAGTTTTACGACTTTAAGGGAGAGGGTATTTACAAATGTGTCTGTTGTGGCGCACCTCTCTTTGAGTCTGATACAAAATTTGACTCAGGAACAGGGTGGCCGAGCTACTTTGAAAGCATAGAGAATGCTATAGTAGAGAAGAGAGATGACTCTCACGGTATGACTCGTGTAGAAGTATTGTGCGCACAGTGTGATGCACACCTTGGACATCTTTTTCCTGATGGTCCCGAGCCTACTGGAATGCGCTACTGCATTAACTCTGTTTGTTTAACTTTTGAGGAGAAATAATGAAAACTAAACTACTACTAATACTCTCACTACTAACACTTTTTACATTTAACGCCTGCTCATCAGAGCATAAATCTGCACCACAACAAAAGGCGCAAGTAGAAAAAGCACAGGTAAATACAAAAAATCCTCTCGTTGTTCTGCAAACAAGCAAGGGAGACTTGGAGATAGAACTTTATCCCGATGTGGCACCCCTTGCAGTTGAGAACTTTATGACACACATTAAAGAGGGCTACTATAATGGTGTTGCCTTTCACAGAATCATCAAAGACTTTATGATTCAAGGGGGTGATCCTACTGAAAGTGGTCGTGGAGGCGAAAGTATCTGGCATAAAGATTTTAAAGATGAGTTTAAAGATAAAGTGTTTGATTCAGCTGGAATATTAGCAATGGCAAATCGCGGTCCTGCAACAAACGGCAGTCAATTCTTCATCACAACAGCACCAACGCCATGGCTTAATGGGCATCACACTATCTTTGGAAAAATCACTCCAAAATCCTACAAAACACTCCAACTCCTTAACAATGTACCTGTAAATGGAAGCAGACCAAATCCACGCGTTGAAATTGTAAAAGCATATGTAGAGAGTGAAGGAAAATAGATGGAAATCCAAACAATGAAAAAACTAGAAGAAGAGGCTCTTAAAAAGAGTCGTACCGATTTTACACGCTTAGGCTTCTCTCTTTTTTTTATGATTGGGGTACTCACTTTTAGTTTTCTCTCCAACGGTGGTATTCCAAACAATATGTTCTTAGCAATAGCAGCCCTTATTGGTGCTTATATGGCGATGAATATTGGGGCAAACGATGTCGCAAACAATGTCGGTCCTGCGGTAGGTTCAAGAGCTATGACTATGACAATGGCAATTATTATCGCCGCGATATTTGAAGCAAGTGGCGCACTTATTGCAGGAGGAGAGGTTGTCAAGACTATCAAAAAAGGCATCATTGACATTTCTGCTTTTGGAGGAAATGCCGACCCATTCATCTGGGCAATGATGGCTGCTCTACTTGCAGCAGCTCTTTGGCTTAATCTCGCTACAGCGATGCGCGCTCCAGTCTCCACAACACACTCAATAGTAGGTGGTGTTATGGGAGCGGGCATCGCGGCAGCAGGCTTTAGCATTGTTTCATGGGCAACTATGGGGAAAATCGCTGCTTCGTGGATTATATCACCACTTCTTGGCGGTGTTATCGCTGCTCTGTTTCTCTACTCCATTAAACGCTCTATCATTTTTAAAGAGGATAAAGTAAGAGCTGCAAAGACCTATGTACCCATTTTTGTAGCAATAATGTCATGGGCATTTGTCACATACCTGACACTCAAAGGGCTTAAAAAGATATGGCCACAGATTGTAGAGAGTTTAAATTTACTCCCTTTTATCTCTATGGAGATGAGTAAAAAGCCCTCATTTACTACGGCACTTATCATGGGCGCTATCTTTGGAGTTGTTGTATATATACTTGTAAAAGCAAAACTCTCACAAGATACACAAAAACTGCAAAACTCAAAAGAGTCAGTAAATAGACTCTTCACCATTCCACTTATCTTTGCTGCGGCACTTCTAAGCTTTGCACATGGGGCAAATGATGTTGCCAATGCCATTGGTCCACTCGCTGCTATCAATGATGCAATCATAAACGGTGGTATCTCCTCAAAAGCGAGTATCCCTCTCTGGGTTATGAGCGTTGGGGCTTTAGGTATAGCTCTTGGACTCGCACTCTATGGACCTAAGCTTATCAAGACCGTAGGAAGTGAGATAACTGAACTCGATCAGATACGCGCCTTCTCTATTGCTATGGCTGCAGCTATCACCGTCATTATCGCTTCACAACTTGGACTTCCTGTTAGTTCAACTCACATCGCTATCGGTGGTGTTTTTGGTGTCGGTTTTTTACGCGAGTATCTCCATCTCAATGATGCAAACAGTACCATAGAAGAGGAAAAAGAGGTTATCAAAGAGGAGAAGAGTACACTGCATGCCTATAAAGCAGAACTTGAAAAACTTGAAGATAAAAAAGAAAAAACTGAAAATGAGTATGAGCGCATCATAGAGCTCTACAAACTCATAGAGCAAGAAGAGAAGATTATAAAATCTACAAAAAAACATCTCAAAGAGATAAAAAAAGTAGAGTATGTCAAGCGTGATGCGATTAAGAAAATTATCGCAGCATGGGTCATAACTGTTCCCGCAGCTGCCCTGCTCTCAGCTATGCTCTTTTTTACTATCCGTGGAGTGATGAGCTAAGTAAGAGGGCATAAATAACTTCATAGTCAATAGCTTGAGAAGGCACGAGTTACTGCGTTAAAAGCCATCTAAGGCTAATTGTACCTTGAGGGCTTGTGCATGTTCTTGTACATCATGCACACGTAAGATAGAAGCCCCATTTCTAAAAGCCTCTAAGTGAATAGCAAGTGTCCCTCCTAATCTTTTTGAGACATCAGAGGGGTCTATCTTATCTATCATAGACTTTCTTGAAGCACCCACTAAAAGTGGGTATCCAAGCGTTTTGAAGTGTTCAAGATTTTTAATGAGCGAGATATTATCTTCAACTCTCTTTCCAAATCCAATCCCAACATCTAAAACAATCTCTTCGATGCCAAACCTTTTTGCTTTCTCTATACGCTCTTCAAAAAAGGTATAAATCTCATCTAAAGTATTTTCATAGTTTGGATTTACCTGCATCGTCTCAGGCGTTCCCTGCATATGCATAATAACAACTCTTGCTTTATATTTTGCACAGATTTCACAAACGCCATCATCACTTAAACCCGTGATATCATTCACAATTTTAAAGCCTGATTGCAGCGCATATTCAATAACCTTTGGTGCATACGAATCAATACTAAAAGTAACTCGCTCATAGAGCCGCTCTTTTGCTATTACATCAAGGATAGGGCGTACACGACTGAGTTCCTCTTCTGCGCTTATAGGCTTTGCATTTGGAGCTGAAGAGACACCACCGATGTCGATGATACTCGCACCCTCTGCTATCATATTTTCTATCTCTGCTATTGCATCATCTGCAACAAAACGACTTTTGGAAAAAAAGCTGTCATCATTCGCATTGATAACACCCATAACCTCTGCACTCTCTCTTCTGTCCGAAGAAGCTATTGCAGAGAGTTTTTTTGCCAACTCTTTGAGTCCAAAAGGTTGTGCTAACTCTTTTTTTGAGAGCTTTTCTAGTTGCGATTTTGTTGCAATAAGCAGGCAGTCCACCTGAGGTGTCTGCGCGATAACTGTACCTCTAGGTACTGCCAAATCTGCTCCGATAGAGAGTGCATCTTGCTTTAAAATATTTGCTCCACCTACGTGCAACTCTTTGATCCGAATGATATAAATCTTCGCTTTTTTACTCAATATAGCCACGCCTCCGGCATCAACATTGAGTGCTTTGAGCTGTTTTTGAATATCAATAGAGCTAGAGAGTCTCTCTACTATCATCTTTATCGCTCCCCCGCAAAGCTCATAAGCAGCATTGCTAAAACACTTTGTGGTCTGGAGTTGAGATTTAACAGCCTGTATGCCTTGTCAAAATTCTCAAGCTGTGCAGGTGTTAATATAAGTCTATCTGTTACAGTCGCACGAAAAAAGAGTGCCTCAACCAATGCCTTAGCGTCCTCTTTTTTTACGCGAGCATGCTCTTTTAAAAAGGCAAATACATCGCTGTAATCAAGCCGTGCAAGATTTATGTCAAGTCTATCTATAGAGCTGTGATTATCTACCTTTAAGATAGGAAGTCTAGAGCGAACTGTTGGCAGAAGGTTTGATTTTGAAGGGGTTATAATAATAAACTCAATATTTCTTGGAGGCTCTTCAAGGAGCTTTAGTAGAGAGTTTTGCGCTATCTCTGTAAAATCGTATGTCCCAATAACGATGTATTTTGTTTGTGACTCACTGATGTAAGCCTCTGAGAGTACCGCCTTTGCATGTTCTAACTTAAAACTCTCCTCTACTACGATAAATGGCACAACACGAAAAGGTTTTAATCGCTCTTCGAGCGTAGAAAACTCCGCCTCAACTTCGCTTGAGATAATGATGTGTCCCTTAACAACCTCAGGAGCTTGCATCAACTTCCCCAAACATAGTAGCACTCAGCGATGCATCAAAGAGTCTGTAGAGTTGCAGTAGTTTGATATCTAAATCTTTATCAT
>JALWSY010000163.1 GCA_027083035.1 Sulfurimonas sp.
CAGAGCTACAGACTCAAGAAGCAAGAGAGTTTTTACAAAAACTTTTTAGCAGCAGTAAAAAGCGTTCATACATCAAACTAAATAGCGGAAAGATTGTTTTATACTCAATTTTGGAACAAAAATTGCTTAATAACACAAACAGCGAATTAGCAGATTCGATGAAAAAAATCAAAAGCGGTATCTTCAACGAGGCACTTATAAAAACCTTGCAAAAGCAGTACCCAACAGAGATATTTATCCAAGGACTCTAAATTGAGCAGAACTCTTTTAGCTATCGACATTGGCTCTACAAAGATATGTGCCATCATCGCCCAGATAGATAACGACGACTCTATCTCTATAACAGGTGCTGGTGTAACAAAAGCTCAAGGTCTTAAGCGTGGAAGTATAACAAACATTGAACTTGCATCTCGAAGTATTAAGAGTGCTGTAGAAGATGCAAAGCGTGTGGCCGGCTCTGATGTCAAATCTGCCATAGTCTCTATGAGTGGAGCCTACACAAAAAGTTTAAACTCAAATGGCATAGTCAACATTCAGAGCAAAGAGATTAGCTTTAAAGAGATTGAGCGTGTTATGCACACCTCTTTATATAATGCTAACATACCAAACGAGTATGAGGTGCTTCATGCACTTCCATTTAACTTCAAAGTTGATGATCAGGATTTTATAGAGGATCCACTTGGGATGAATGCATCACGGCTTGAAGTTGAGACACACATCATCACTACACAAAAGTCAAACCTGAACAATCTCAAAAAAGCAGTACACGGTGCTGGTATTGAAGTTGAAAACATAGTGCTTAACGCTTATGCATCATCGATTGCTGTACTCAATGATGATGAGAAGGAGTTAGGGGTAGCAGTTATAGATATGGGTGGAAATACGAGTAATATCGCTATTCACTCCGGAAACTCTATCCGTTACAATGAGTTTTTAGGTGTAGGCTCTAACCATGTCACAAGTGACCTCTCTATGGCACTCCACACACCTCTCAATGTTGCTGATGAAGTAAAGTTGACATACGGTTCCCTTACTAACCAGAGCAATGAACTTATAGAGATTCCTGTTATTGGTGATTTGGAGAGTACACATGAGGTCTCTTTGGATGTTGTGCATAATGTTATCTATGCAAGAGTGGAAGAGACACTTATGATTTTGGCACAGTTTATAGAAAATAGTGGACTCAAAGATCAGATTGGTGCAGGTGTTGTTTTAACCGGAGGATTTTCTCAGATGGAGGGCATCCGTGACTTAGCGGTAGCTACCTTTGGCTCTATCCCTGTTAGATTGGCACGCCCAAAAGAGATGGATGGTCTTTTTGATAATCTTCGTACAGCTGAGTTTTCAAGTGCCATAGGGTTAGTTATGTATGCTGCACACGCATACACACCTTATGAGATAGATGCTAACAAACGCGTAAGACATACTAACGAAGTTCCAACTTCACACACAAAGGTAGATCTCTCTACTTTTGAGGCACCTGTTGCTCCAAGTGAAGAAGAGGTTAAGCCAAGTATGATAAGCTTAGAAGATAAAAAAGAGAAGCAGCCTAGTGAGAGTAGTTTTAACAAGTTTTGGAACTGGGCGACCCAGTTATTTTAAAGGAGTAGGATAATGGAACCATTTAGAGTAGAAGAGGCACAGAGTCAAAACGGTGCAAGAATCATAGCAGTCGGCGTCGGTGGTGGCGGTGGCAATATGATTGGGCATATGCTCAAAGAGGGTGTAACAGGTATCGAGATGATGCTTATCAACACAGATGCACAAGTTTTAAACGAAAACTCAGCTGCATCAAAGATACAGATTGGAGAGAAACTTACTAAGGGTCTTGGTGCAGGGATGAAGCCAGAAATTGGTAAGGATTCTGCTTTAGAGAACTATGATGAGATTCGTGCTGCACTTGAGGGTGCAGATATCGTCTTTATCTCTGCTGGACTTGGTGGAGGAACAGGAACGGGTGCTGCTCCTGTTATAGCACAGATTGCTAAAGATGTTGGCGCACTCACTATCTCGGTAGTTACAAAACCTTTTTCATTTGAGGGCAGAAAGCGTTTGAAACTTGCTGAAGCTGGTTTAGAAGAGTTAAAAAAAGAGAGTGACTCTATCGTTGTTATTCCAAACGATAAACTCCTCTCTATCATCGATCGAAAGCTTGGTATGAAAGAGAGTTTTAAAATCGTAGATGGAGTACTCGCTCAAGCTGTGAGTGGCACATCTGGTGTTATTCTCTCAAGTGGTGATAATGACATCAACCTTGACTTTGCCGACTTACAAACTGTTATGAGCCACAAAGGCATGGCACTTATGGGTGTTGGTGAGTATGAGGGTGATAACGCTGCATATGAAGCTATCAAATCAGCTATCGAGTCTCCACTCCTTGACAATATGTCTATCAATGGTGCGATGGGTGTTTTAGTACACTTTAGCATGCATCCTGAGTTTCCTATGCTTGAGTTGGCTGAAGCTATGGAAGTCGTTCATGATAGCGCAGATGAAGAGGCAGAAGTTATCTGGGGAACATCTACAGATGCAGCACTTCCTGAGAAGTATATCAAAATTACTATAGTTGCAACTGGTTTTGAGCGAGAGATGCAAAAAGAGGCGACACCTGTAAATGAACCTGTAAATACACCAGAGGTGAGAGAGCCAACTGTAAAAGTACGCCCACGCTTAGTTGTTGGTGGTAATCTTGATCCAGACTACCTTGATCTTCCAGCATATATGAGACAGCAACAAGACTAGAAGTTGTCCACCTCCTACTCCAAACTTATGAAGGCCAAAACACTCCTTGGTCTTCACGAAAAATCCTCCCTTAAAGAGATAAAAAACAAATACAAACTCCTTATGAAAAAGTGGCATCCAGATAAACACAAAGAGAACCCCGAAAAAGCCACTACTATGAGTATGCAGATAAATGAAGCCTATGAAATAGTTTTAGATTATTGTAATAACTTTGAGTACCCCTTTGATGAAGAGTCTATCAAACAAGCAACCTACTCCCCTGCAGAGTGGTGGCATGATAAGTTTGGTGGAAGATAATTGCCTTTGGTATTACAACCACACCCCGTTTCTAAAATAAAAACTCAGAGCGTAATAACTCACAATGAGAAGATAAAGTGTGTTAAAGAGAAGTGATACTCTATACCTTCTAAGAGTTGTTTGTGCATCAAACTCTAAAAACCCTAATATTGCCCCATTAAATGTTCCTAAAAACAAAAAGAGATACAAAAAATACCCTACATAATGATAATCACTCTGTAACATACAAAACGGGCAATGGTGACTTGGCAACTCATAGATATATGTTCCAAAAAAAGAGATTAGTGAGATAAGAGATATGATAGCGAAGAGTAGATTGAAAAGAGAGAAAAGATACTTCTGATGCAAAAAGCGTGTTATAAAAAGAAGTGTATAGACTCCATAAAACAGAGGGAGTAGCACCGAAGGAGAGAGTCCCAATATCTTAGAAAGATAGCTCCCATCAGTTGTTGCAAAAATAGCTCCACAGCAATCAACAACCTTTTTCAAATCTATAGAGTAAAAAAAGTCACTCTCCAGTGCTATCTCAATCACTAACATAGCGAAGAGAAATAGAAAAAGTAAAAACTTGGCTTTTACGTAGGGTTGCTCCTCCCTTCTCATATCCTCAGTATCAAGCACTATCCAATAGGCAAAGAGGTAGATATTTAAAATCTTTACAAACATCAAAGGGATGCCTATATCATTAGAGTTTATAACCCCTGCACCACACATCGCTCCGGGGATAACAAAAGAGAGTTTGTCTAAGACAAAAATAAAGAAGAGAAAAAGAGGCACCTTGATGGCAAAGATATACTTGATGATGGTAGAGGCGAGATAACTCTTTTTCTCTAAGCTGTACTGCTCTGATGAGGATGCATCTGCATCATACTCTAGCACTATAGAGAGGCTCATTATAAAAGCAATGGAAGCGAAAATAAAAAAGAGTCCATTTAAAATATCAATGGCAACTATCTCTGGCATTATAAACATGAGAGTATCTTTGCCTTCTCTACTTCTACCACCCTATCAACAAAATCCAAATCAAAAAAGAGTGGGTCATGGGTTGCAACGACTATCGTTCTATTAGCATCTTTCATCACACGAAGTAGCTCTATAAACTCTAAAGAGAGTCTTGCATCAAGATTAGCTGTCGGTTCATCTGCTATGATGATTTTCGGTTTGTTAATAAGCGCTCTAGCTATTGCCACGCGTTGCTGCTGTCCACCAGAGAGATTTTTTACCAGACTCTCTCGCTTCTCCTCTATATCTAAACTCCTAATCACTTCTAAGAGAAGTATCTCCACCCGCTTTTTTGGCAGATTCATAGGAATAAGTGGTAAGATAATATTATCTGCTACGCTCAAATCTGCTATGAGGTTATATTTTTGAAAAATAAAACCGATATTTTCTCGTCTATAGAGTGCTGCAAAGTGATCAGGGAGTTTAGAGATTTTTTTACCATCTACTATCACCTCTCCGCTTGTCGGTTTTAAGAGTCCCGCTATTAAAGAGAGAATGGTACTTTTACCACTACCACTTACCCCTTTTAAAACAACTAACTCTCCCTCCTTTAGCTTCAAACTTACAGAATCAAGAGCAAAACTCTCCCCATACTTTTTCACTACATTTTTTAACTCAATCATCGCATCACCTCATCTGCATCAAGGGTAGCTACACGCCATGAAGGTATGATTGTTGCGGCTACATAAAGTGGAACAGAGACAAAAAAGAGCAACACTAATGTTGCCATATCAAGATGCAACTCTAATCTGTAGTCACTTAGGAGTGTATAGTTATTTAAGAAGATATTTTTTAGATAAGGAGCCTTTAGAAAAAACACATAGATAACCGCAACAACTACCCCTAAGAGGTAAGCACTGAGTGAAAGAGCCAATCCCTCATAAAGTTTTGCTTTAAGTATATCCTCTACACGCCATCCTATCGCTTTTAAGACACCTATCTCTCTCTTTTGTGCGCTGTTTGGACCACTCAGCTTATCATAGAGAATAATAAAAAAAGTAAAGAAAGTGATAATAAAAACACTCAAAAAAAAGCCGCTTCTAAAGTTATAGATTGTCTCATATCGGCGCAGCAGATCCTCTTTGAGAATAATCTTTGCATTTATAAACTGCTCCTGAAGTTTTCTGGCTATTAAAGCTGTCTCCTCTTTATTTTTCACCATGATTGCTACATCTGTTATCTCAGAGGGTGTGTAGCCAAAAATCTCTCTAGCTAAATCATTTGACATAACTATAATATTTGCGTTGGTTATATCTTTTGGGAGTTGAAAAACAGCCTCAATCATTACTTTTTTTCTACTCCCATCCTCTTTTATGAAGTTAAAATACTCCCTGTAGTAATTCCTCTTCAAAATCTCTGCAGCACTAGAAGAGATAAGCATTGAGTCCTCTTTAAGGTTATATTTTTCACCCAGTTTTTGTAACAGAGGATTTGCATAATTTTCAAAGGCGTCAATGCCAAGTATAGTAAAAACTCTATCTGCCTTAGCAAAATAGTATTTTCCATGTACCCGTCCAACAGCGTTGCTTACTCCGGGGATAGTAAGTACCTCATCTACAACTGTTGCATCATAGGTACTATTTTGCATTGCCCTTTGATGTAGCAATACTATATCTGGATAGGTATTGATTACCTGCATATATTCTCGCTTCATAGCACTCGAGAGAAACAGAGTCGATGCAAGGAGTGCTACAAGGAGTATAAATACGATAAAAATAAAGATATTTTTCGCCCTCTCTCTATAGATAGCCTTCAGCGCATACCCTAAAAGGTAAAAGTTTATACTACTAATCAATAGAGCGAACCATCTTTTCAGTTAATGCATCAAAAGGGATAGGCGCTTTACCTCTATGATCGAGTGCAAAAGTTGTCGCACTTTTTTTATCTTTAAAAGGAATCAGTTCATTTCCCATAGGACCCATCACATCACTTCCAACAACAAAATATGCCTTTTTTGCATCAATAGTTTGCAGGGTATAATAATCTTTTACCAAGATAGCCGTGATGCCCTCTTTATTATTAAAATAAAATTTGAGCATATCTTTTGCACCATCAAATTTATAGACTTCTCCCTTTGGATAATCTATCTCACATACCCAGTTTGGATAGTAGTGCAGATACATACCACAGACCTGACACTTATCCTCTTTAGTGATAGTAATCTCTTTGAAAGTAGCTTTAGAAGTAACTCTCTTTTTATCCCAAAGATAGACAGAGAGTGCTTGTGCATGTTTTGCATTTAAAGAGCCACAGATATGCGCTTTTTGCAGAGCTTCAAGCAGTGCATCATAGCTTTTATATTTCTGAACCTGAAGTGTTGGACATTTTTTTGTAAAAATTTTCTTACCCATTGGGTAGAGTTTTTTCTCTTTAAGTGCTTGAGAAATTTCGGCACCATTTAGTAGTGATATGAAAAGAAAAGAGAGGAGAAAAAGTTTGTGTAATGACATCGGAAGCAACTCCTAAAAATAAAACAAATACTACCCTAAAAGTGTTAAAAAAGTGTTAAGGGTACCTCTATATTTTTAAAAGCATCAAACGACGCACAAAAAGAACAACCAGCGCTACAGCTAATATCTTAAAGTCTATCTCACTTGCTATATGAATATTATTAAAAGTATCACTCTGTGTAGCCTCTCGTCCCATTGCCTGCATCTCTAAGATTTTTGGAGAGTATATGGCACTAAACATCAAAGCAGAAAAAAGCACAGTGACAGCCGCACCAAAAGTTATGGCATCTCTTTGCCCCATCTTATAAGCAGCCGCTTCATACACGGCAACATAGAGTGCTAAAAAGTAAACCCAGTAGGAAAATCTATGAAATATCTCTCCCATAATAATTCCTGCATTGTAATTATCTATCAACAACTCAGAGACTATCTTATCTGTATGAAAGACAACAGGTGCAACAATGGCACCTAAAACTAAAACTGCTCCAAAAGAAGCAGCCAACAAAATAAAATAAGTAAAATCTATATATATATTTCTTTTCACACTATACCTTTAGAGTGAATCCTCTATCGAACCCACTATAATCTTTATAAAACACTAAATTAGAAAAATTCTTCTCTTGTAAATAGGTTTGTATTTTATCCTTTTGGTCATAACCCATCTCACAACTAAAAAACTTAATCCCCCGATTTAAGACTACATCAAGAAGTTGTTTTATAATCTCATCGCCAACTGCACCGCCAAAAAGAGCATTTTGTGGCTCATAGGAGAGATTTGACTCCAACTCCACACCATCCTCTATGTAAGGGGGGTTAGAGACTAAATAGTCAACTCTCTCATCTATTGGCTCTAAAAGAGAACCTAGCCGTAACTCTATTCTCTCACTTAAACCAAACTTTTCAATATTTATGGTGGCAATATTAAGAGCTTCCTTGGAGATATCTACAGCAATAAATCTTGCATTTTTGTACTTTTTTGCAAGTATGATAGAGATGATGCCACTTCCTATGCCCACCTCAGCAAAAGTTATCTCTGCATCAAAGTTTGGAAAAGTTTTACATACCTCATCCACAAGAAGTTCTGTCTCTGGACGAGGTATTAAGGCACCCTCTTTTATGAAAAAAGTTTCACTATAAAAACTCACCCTGTTTGTTATATATTCAAAAGGCTCATTTTTTGCGCGTCGCTCTACCCATGAAAAAAGTTTTTTTCCCTCTTTTACCATTACATTTTGATGTGTAATTAACCAAAGTTCATCAACATCAAGATGTGCCATTAAAAGCAGTTGTGCTTCTCTAGCAGCTCTTGGTATATGCGGATTTAAAATCTCTGTTACCCTTTTTAAAGTCTCTTTTACTGTTCTGTCTTTCATAGAGTTCTAATTAAAAAAAGCTTTTGAGAAGATTTGCTGCTTTATCTATATCTACCTTCTCTTGATTCTCTTCATCATCTACAGGATGACTCTTTTTTCTCTTCTCTTCCTCTTTTTTATACTTCTGCATAGCTCTATTTATCTTGTCATTTATCTCTTGGGATGTTGGCATATGCTGTTTTTTTGCAGTTGTTGGGAGTTTATACTCCTCTGCTTTTACGGGCATCTCCTTAAAAGATTTAAGCTGCATATCTCC
Organism: Sulfurimonas sp.; assembly: GCA_027083035.1. Lineage (GTDB taxonomy): Bacteria > Campylobacterota > Campylobacteria > Campylobacterales > Sulfurimonadaceae > Sulfurimonas. The sequence goes on from JALWSY010000163.1 coordinate 8,121, forward strand.
TGACTTAATGATAACATACCCTTTTTCAAGTTCAAATTGATCACTTGTACCCTCTGAGGCACCCATCATTGCAGTAAAAAGTTTATTCATTGCACGAACAGCTGCTACTACCTCTGCATCATTTGTGACTACTACTTCCTCTTGAAAAGATTCACCATCATGTGCAGCACTTACTATCCAGACCTGACCTGAAACACCAGCAACTTTCACTCGTTTTGAAGTTTTTTGAATCTTAAAATCCGGTAAAGATTCCTCTATACGCTCAGCAGGGTTGTATCCAAAAGATTCTGCCATAGCACGCATCTCATCAACATCAACTATTTTTTGACCTGTTACGATGTATGTTTTCTTTCCAATCTTGTAAATCGTGCTAGAACTATCTGAGCCATTTACAAGTTTTGCCTTACTTTTACTATGGTACATAAACTTCTGCACACTATCACCTGTCTGGTACTCTAAAACATAATCAGCATTGAGCAGAGAGACAAAGGCAAGTGTAGAGAGCAACAATCCTCTTGTAAACATAAAAAACTCCTCTTTTTAAAAACTATTATAACATACTGTTAGATATCTGCTTCACATTTACCCGCTAAAGCACTCTTATCTACATCCACCAAGTCAACACCTAACTCTTTGAGTCTCTCTATCACCGGTGGATGTGTATAGTGAAAAAAGATGTAGATAGGGTGAGAGAGTGGAAAACTTTTGTTCTCTGTCACTAACTTTTGTAGTGCATTTGCAAGTTCTATCGCCCCTGCAGCACCGCCTAGTTCACTTCCCATTCTATCTGCTGCATACTCATTGTGACGACTCACTATTCCCATGATAGGCATCATTATAAAACCTAAAACAGGCATAAAGAGCATTAAAAGTATCATCATTACATAGGGTTCATGTGCAACTCCCATCTCCATGTAAAGTGACTCTGGAAGATTTCCAAAAAGAGCAAACATTGCAAAGAGCATAGCCCCTACAAGGGCGATATTTTTGTAGATATCTCCATGTGCAAAGTGTCCAAGCTCATGTCCTAAAACAGCTAAAAGCTCTTTTGGTGTTAACTTCTCTAAGAGAGTATCAAAAAGAACGACTCTCTTTGCTTTTCCAAAGCCACCAAAATAAGCATTGAGCCTTGCATCCCGTTTACTTGCATCACTTACAAACACACCACTACTGACAAATCCTGTCTTATCCATCAGAACTTGAATCTGTGCATCAAGCTCTTCATCTTGAAGTGGAGTGAGTTTATCAAAAAACATAGCACGAAATGCCGGATAGAGCATATTTATCATCACAACAACTGCAAATACAAAGAGAAAACTCCATAACCACCAGAGTGTAAAATGAGTAATAATCTCATAAATTCCCCAAACCACCAAAGATCCAAAAAGAAGTGTCATCACAAAAGAGATAAGTGTATCTTTTATCCAAAGTCCCACACTTGACTTGTTAAATCCAAAAGATTTATCTAAAACAAACTTCTCATAGTAGTTAAACGGCAGAGAGATAAGAGAGTTAATGATAACAAATCCCATTACTGCAGCTATATTTAAGAGAACTTCATTATCAATCATAAGATTCTCTTGTAAGGCTTTTATACCAAAACCAATCCACGCTATAAAGAGAAGATAATCAACAAAAGTGCTGAGTATATTCATCTTCTCCTTAGCAACTGCGTAGTTACCTGCTTTTAAAAACTCTGCTGCAGAGAGAAGAATAGCACTCTTTCGTTTTGCTTGATTGATATAGCCTATCTGCATCACACTTGTATAGATTGAGATTAGAACATATAGCGTGTATATAGCCATGATTGTCATTAACATTGATTTTATCCTCTGAAAATATTTTGGTTATTTTAGCATTATATTCTTACTAGGAGGTACATTTTTTATTGTATCTTCTATTTTAATACTATCATCAACTTTTGTTGTATCATTGAGATAAACATATACTGCACCTAGTAATAATCCTACTATAATAACACCCCATACTACATATTTTTTTTCACCCTTTAAAGTCTCATAATCCTCAATACTCTCTAATGTTGGCTCATTTATACTATTACCCATAACTTTCTCCTTATAATTATTTGATGAAATAATAACAATCAAAAGAAAATATTATATAAATAGATATAATTACTCTATAAAATTCAATTTTATTTATGCTATAATGCACAAAAATAAAAAGGATTGGTATATGCGTAAGTTGCTATTATCTACAGTAGTGTTAGCCACATCTCTCTTTGCAGTAGATGGGTATGAGGTTTATAAAAAAAATTGTAAAGTATGTCATGTTGAGATGATGAGTAAAGAGTATGCGCTCAAGCACATCAATGAACTCTCAGCTCCACCAATGGTAGAGGTCTCCGCAAGACTCAAGGAGAATATAAAAACAACAGATGAAGAGGATGATGTAGATAGACACCTTTTCATACTCTTTGTAAAAGACTACATTACCCACCCTAACTTAGACTACAGTATGTGTAACGCAGGAGCTATAGAGAAATTTGGTACTATGCCGCCACTTAAAGCAAAACTAAGTGAAGCAGAGAAACAGGCAGTCGCTGAGTGGCTCTATGACAGATACGAAAACGCTCAATTCTAACCGATACAGAGAGTTACGTACAAAGGTACTACTCACATTTTTTCTTGTGAGTAGTCTGCTTATAGGAACGCTCACCTACTACCACTACACACAAAGAACAAAGATTCTTTACGAGGTTTCCATAGAGAAGCTCTTAATTCTTACAAAAACTATAAGAAATATTGAAAAGAACCAAAACAAGCTCTATAATGCACGATATAAAAAAGTACAACATAATACAAAACTTCTCAAAGCAATACAGAATCATAATATAAACACAATTAAACAAGAAGCGCACTCCATCTTCTCTTTTTTCAAAGAGGCATCACCTGCTCTTTTAAATATTCATATTTATGATGCAACTGGAAATCCACTTATTCATTCTTATTCCCTGAAAATAAGTAAAAAAAATAGTGTTTTACAAGAAGCCATCAACCAAAAAAAGAGAATAAAAGGTTTTGTTGTAACACCCGATGGCTACTATACTACTCTTATCTATCCTCTAAACTATCATAAAGATATCATAGGCTATTTAGAGTTTGAACTCAAAGCAGATAATCTTTTTCGACTCTCAAGTAAGGCTGGACGCTATAAATACGCCCTTTACCTACGTGATGCAAATGATACACAAAGTGTTGGAAAACTTGTTGCCACAAACTCAAAAATGTTTAAAAACTTAACTATAAATACCACTTTCTTATACAACTATGCTAACGCTAACAAACTCTTTAAATACAATGGAAAATATTTTCTTCTTCAACAGTATGATATTGAGACACCATTTCAAAAGAACTTTGCACAGGTCATCATTGCATATGACGCTACAAAATATGTTACAGCAAATAAAAGAATGAGTCTCTACTCCCTAGAACTCTCAATGACGATATTACTGCTTCTTTTATTAGTTATCTATCTCTTTACCACAAAACTTATCAATAAATTAGAACTCGAAGAGAGGGAGATAGCACAGCGACACAAGCAGATAGAGATTATTATGAATACTAGTGACAACCTAATCATCCTACTAAGTCATGGTAAAATACTCTTAATGAATGAAGCTTTTTTACCTTTTACATCTTTTGAGAAAGTAGAAGAAATCATAGAGAAACAGTTTAATATAAGTAAAATATTCGTCAAAACAGAACATACTTTTTATACCAAAAATGCGCATAGTAACCTTGAATGGATTCAAGAGTTAAATAAATATAAGGATGCGAACAAAATCGTTGCACTAGAACATAAAAAGTTTGGAATAACCTACTTTAATGTTAAAATAAAAATTCCAAAAGATGCAGATAACTCTTATGTCATTATCTTTTCAAACATCTCATCTCTCTATAAAAAATCTCTGCAAGATGAGTACATGGCCTACCATGATACACTTACACAGATATATAACCGAGAGTTTTTTAATGAAGCTATAGCCCAAAATATCTACACTATAGAAAAATCTGCACAACCAGCAACACTTCTTATGCTGGACTTAGACTTCTTTAAAAAAGTGAATGATACCTATGGACATCAAGTCGGTGATGATGTTCCTGACTTTCTCATTTTTCCAAAAAACGGCATATTTTAAAAACAAGAAAGCCTTATTTTAGGGCAATAAAGCCATTTATTAGCTAAAAAGTGTGTGTCTCAAGC
>JALWSY010000164.1 GCA_027083035.1 Sulfurimonas sp.
AATTGATAGTAAAAAATTATATTCAGTAGAAGAAGCTGCATCAACAGTAAAAGATTTAGTAAGTGCAAAGTTTGATGAGACTGTTGAAATTGCAATGAATTTAAATGTAGATCCTCGTCATGCTGACCAGATGGTTCGTGGTGCGATAGTATTACCACATGGTACTGGTAAAACAGTTCGTGTTGCAGTTTTTGCAAAGGGTGTAAAAGCTGATGAGGCTAAAGCAGCAGGTGCTGATATTGTCGGAACAGATGATTTAGTTGCACAGATTAAAGAGGGTGTATTTAACTTTGATGTAGTTGTTGCTGCACCTGACTGTATGGGACTAGTTGGTCAAATCGGTCGTATTTTAGGGCCAAAAGGTTTAATGCCAAACCCGAAAACTGGAACGGTTACACCAGATGTAGCTACTGCAGTTAATAATGTTAAAGGTGGTCAAGTTACTTTTAGAGTTGATAAAAAGGGTAACATCCACGCTGGTATTGGAAAAGCAAGTTTTGATGCGAAGAAAATAGAAGAGAACTTAAACACTTTTGTGAGTGCAATCAATAAGCAAAAACCAGCTTCCGCGAAAGGGCGTTACATTAAAAATGCTGCACTTAGTTTAACTATGAGTCCAGCAATTAAACTTGACAATATTGCTTTAGCAGATATTAAATAGGTGTTAAAACCATTTTTCAAGAGAAGATTCTCTTCTCTTGAAAAAGTTAAATGTAAATTTTTACTTTGCAATAATACTATTGTAAAGTAAAGATTTTCATAATTTTTTGGAAATCTGAAATACTTGGACTAAAGATAGATGGGGGTATCTACCGTGTTGGTAGTGAGCTTAATCGGCCTTTCCCGCCCCTCTTGAAGTTATGTCTGAGAAAGGAGAACTATATGTTAAAGTCAAAAAAAGCTGAAGTAATTGCTGACTTAACTTCTGCATTTGCTGATACTACAGCTGTAGTAATCTGTGACTATAAAGGTCTAACAGTAAGCAAACTAGAAGAGTTAAGAAAAGCTGCTCGTGCTAAAGACACAAGTGTTCAGGTTGTTAAAAATACTTTAGCGACAATCGCATTGAATAATGCTGGTATGTCTGGTGTTGAAATCAAAGACACAAACATTTTTGTTTGGTCTGATGATGTTATCAACGCTGCTAAGATTGCTGCTGATTTCGCTAAAGCTAATGAACAATTTGTTATCAAAGCTGGTTACTTAGATAAAGAGCCTGCAGATGTAACTAAAATTGAAGCATTTGCTAAACTTCCTGGTCGTGACGAACTTCTTGGTATGCTTGCTGCTACTTGGATGGCTCCAGTTACGAACATGGCAATTGGTATTGATGCTTTACGCAAAAAGAAAGAAGAGGAAGCATAGTCTTTCGTTTCAATAAGAGTGTGAAATAAATTCACAAGGGAAAACAATCGCACTAGTGCGATGAGCCTCCCGCTGAGGGAAACCTAGTGTTAACGTAGGTAACTGGATTATTTCAGATACCGTACTAAAATGATAAAAGGTTTCCTTGATTTTTATAAAAAATAAAGGAATTATATTATGGCTGTTACTAAAGAAGACGTATTAGAATTTATCTCAGGACTTTCAGTATTAGAACTTTCTGAATTAGTTAAAGAATTTGAAGAGAAGTTTGGTGTATCTGCACAACCTGTTGCTGTAGCTGGTGGAGCTGTGGCTGGTGGTGAAGCTGCTGCTGAGAAAACTGAATTTGATGTAGTGCTTACTGATGCAGGTGCTAAGAAAATTGGTGTTATTAAAGCTGTTCGTGCGCTTACTGGTCTTGGACTAAAAGAAGCAAAAGAGGCTTGTGAAGCACTTCCATCTACAATCAAAGAGGGTGTAGATAAAGAGACTGCTGAAGAAGCTCAAAAAGCTTTAGAAGAAGCTGGTGCTACAGTAGAAGTTAAGTAATTATTATTTAACTACTCTTTAATGTGAAGGGCTTTATCCCTTCCATTTTCTGGGCGCTTTTACGAAGAGAAACTCTCTCTTGGTAAAAGTGCCCTTATGTCGTTTATAAGCACTATAAAATTAAGCTCTTAAAAGAGCCTCAAATAAATCATTCAAGGACGCTTGAATTGATACAAATATTCATCGAGGTTAGCCTATGTTAAACACTTTATACTCCGGAAACCGTCTTCGTGTAGATTTCTCAAAAACTCCTCAAGAAATTGAAGTACCAAATCTACTTCAACTCCAACAAAGTTCATACAACAAATTTTTAATGTTAGATGCAAAAGATAGAAGTGCTAGTGGAATTGAAAAAGTATTTCAATCAGCATTTCCTATTCATGATGCACAGAATAGACTTACTGTTGAGTACATTGGAAGTGAAGTTGCAAATCCAAAATATACCGTACGAGAGTGTATGGAGCGTGGACTTACATATGCTGTAAGTCTTAGAATGAAAACTCGTCTTGTTCTGTGGGACAGAGATGAGAATACGAAAGAGAAACTTGGTGTAAAAGATATCAAAGAGCAGAGTATATTTGTTCGCGATATCCCACTTATGACCGATAGAACCTCTTTTATTATCAATGGTGTTGAGCGTGTTGTTGTAAATCAACTCCACCGTTCACCGGGTGTTATCTTTAAAGAAGAAGAGTCCACTACAGCTGGCAACAAACTTATTTATACAGGTCAGATTATTCCAGATCGTGGTTCATGGTTATACTTTGAGTATGATCCAAAAGATATTCTCTACATGAGAATAAATAAGCGTCGTAAAGTTCCTGTAACAATTATGTTTAGAGCATTAGGATATTCCAAGCAGGATATTTTAAAACTTTTCTACCCTATTCAAACTATTAACATTAGTGATTCTAGATTTACAATGCCGTTTAATCCAAAAGATTACGCTTCACGAATCTCTTATGATTTAGTAGATTTAGATGGAAAAGTTCTTGTTAATGCTGGAAAAAGACTTTCAGCGAAAAAAGCACAGAAGCTTATTGATGAGGGACTTAGTGAAGTAGAATATCCTTTAGAGATTTTGCTTGATCGCTATTTGGCAGAGGCTATCATTGATCCTGAAACAGGTGAGATTCTCTTTGATGCTATGACGCATATAGATGAAACAAAGCTTAAGAAAATGACAGAGATTGGTGTTACTTCGTTTAAAATCGCAAATGATTTAGCCGAGGGTGTAGATAGTTCAATCATCAATGCCTTTAATGCTGATGCAGATTCACTCAAGTTACTCAAGCAGACTGAAGAGATAGAAGATGAAAATGATCTCTCAGCTATTCGTATTTATAAAGTAATGAGACCGGGTGAACCAGTTACAAAAGAGGCTGCTAAGATATTTGTAAATCAGCTTTTTTTTGATCCAGAGCGTTATGACCTGACACAAGTTGGTCGTATGAAGATGAACCATAAACTTGGTATGAATATTCCTGAGTATGTAACAGTCCTTACGCATGAAGATATCATTGAGTCAGTGAAGTATGTTATTAAAGTAAAAAATGGTCAGGGTCACATTGATGATAGAGATCACTTAGGAAATCGTCGTATCCGCTCTATTGGTGAGCTTTTAGGAAATGAGTTACATAATGGTTTAGTGAAGATGCAAAAGGCTATTCGTGATAAACTCTCTACTATGAGTGGACCAATGAACGAACTTATGCCTCATGATCTGATTAACTCGAAGATGATTACATCTACGATTATGGAGTTCTTCTCTGGTGGACAACTCTCCCAGTTTATGGATCAAACAAATCCACTCTCTGAAGTAACACACAAACGCCGTCTCTCAGCTCTTGGTGAGGGTGGTCTTGTAAAAGAGCGTGCTGGTTTTGAGGTGCGTGATGTGCATCCAACTCACTATGGTCGTATCTGTCCGATTGAGACTCCAGAGGGTCAAAACATTGGTTTGATTAATACACTTGCAACATATTCAAAAGTAAATGAGCATGGATTTATCGAAGCACCATATAAGGTGATGAAAGATGGTCAAATTACTTCTGAGGTTGTTTACTTAACAGCAACTCAAGAAGAGGGTGTAAAGATTGCCGCTGCTTCAAATAAGCTTGATGAAAATAACCAGTTTGTTGAAGATTTGATTGCTGTGCGTCAAGATGGTGAGATTCTGCTGCGTCCTGCAACAGAGTGTCAATATGCTGACCTTTCATCACATATGGTTGTTGGTGTTGCTGCATCGCTTATTCCATTCTTGGAGCATGATGATGCCAACCGTGCACTAATGGGATCAAACATGCAGCGCCAAGCTGTGCCACTACTACGCGTAAATGCTCCAATGGTAGGAACGGGTGTTGAAAAACTTGTTGCTCGTGACTCATGGGAGTGTATCAAAGCGAAGCGTGCTGGTAAAATTGAGAAAGTTGATGCAAAGCATATCTATGTAATGGGTGAAGAGGATGGAGAGATTTATATCGATCACTACTCACTCCAAAAGAACCTCAGAACCAACCAAAATACATCTTTTACACAAAAACCAATTGTTCAGGTTGGACAAGAGGTAGCAAAAGGGCAGATTATCGCCGATGGTCCAAATATGGATCAAGGAGAGCTTGCTCTTGGTGTCAATGCTATGGTTGCTTTTATGCCTTGGAATGGTTACAACTTTGAGGATGCTATTGTAATAAGTGAGCGTATGATTCGTAAAGATCAGTTTACTTCTGTACATATTTATGAGAAAGAGGTAGAGGCTCGTGAACTCAAACATGGTGTTGAGGAGATTACTCGTGATATTCCAAATGTTCGTGATGATGAGCTTGCGCATTTAGATGATTCAGGAATCGTAAAAATCGGTACAAATGTAAGTGGCGGTATGATTTTAGTAGGTAAAGTCTCTCCAAAAGGAGAAGTGAAGCCAACACCAGAAGAGCGTCTGCTTCGTGCTATCTTTGGTGAAAAAGCGGGTCATGTTGTCAATAAATCTCTCTACTGCCCACCATCTATGGAGGGTGTAGTAGTTGACATTAAAGTATTTACGAAAAAAGGCTACGATAAAGATCCATGTACCTTAGAACTTGAAAAAGAGGAGAGAGATTATTTAGAGCGTGAGCATTATGATCGTCTTCTTATGATAGACAAAGAAGAGATGCTTCGTGTTACAAAACTACTAACTCGTGAGCCGCTTCTTGCAGATATTAAGATAGCAGATACTGAGTACAAAGCTGGAGATGTTATTAATGGTGAAGATCTTAAAGAGGTAAACCGTTTTGCAATGAATGCTATTGTAAAATCTTTTAGCGAAGAGATTCAAGATGAGTACTCTAAGACAAAAAATCACTTCCAAAAGCAGAAGCGTCTCTTTAGAGATGAGCATGAAGAGAAGCTTACTATCTTAGAGAAAGATGATATCCTTCCAAATGGTGTTGTAAAGTATGTGAAGATTTATATCGCTACGAAGCGTCAACTTAAAGTTGGTGATAAGATGGCAGGGCGTCACGGAAACAAGGGTATTGTTTCAAATATAGTTCCTGAAGTAGATATGCCATATATGGAAGATGGAAGAAGTGTTGATGTCTGCCTCAATCCACTAGGAGTTCCTTCTCGTATGAATATTGGTCAGATTTTAGAGATGCACCTTGGTATGGCTGGTCGTGAGCTAGGGAATCAAATTCAAGAGGAGTTTGATGCAAAACAGAAAGATTTCATCGATAATCTTCGCTCTAAAATGATTAGTATTGCTGATGTTGCAGGTCTTATGAATGCAGCTGAAGTGATTGGAAAAATGAGTGATGATGAGTTCTTAAAGTATGCAAGAGACTGGGCAAAGGGAGGGGTTCGATTTGCTACTCCTATCTTTGAAGGTGTCAATGCGGGTGAGTTTGAAAAACTCTACGAACTTGCGAAGATGGATTCTGATGGTAAAGTAGTGCTTTACGATGGGAAAACGGGTGAGAAGATTAAAGAGCGTGTAAATGTTGGATTTATGTATATCTTGAAACTACACCACTTAGTTGATGAGAAGATTCACGCACGTTCAACTGGACCATACTCACTTGTTACACAACAGCCAGTTGGTGGTAAAGCACTCTTTGGTGGACAGAGATTTGGAGAGATGGAAGTTTGGGCGCTTGAGGCGTATGGTGCTTCTGCGGTCCTTAAAGAGATGTTAACTATCAAGTCTGATGATGTTGATGGTCGTGTACGTGCCTATAAAGCACTTACAAAAGGTGAATTAGTACCAGCTTCAGGAATTCCTGAAACACTATTTGTATTAACAAAAGAGCTACAATCACTTGCTCTTGATGTAGAGATTATGGACGAGGTGGAAGACGATGAGTAAATTAGTACCAGTAGAAGTAACTGAAGAGAAGAGACCAACAGATATAAAACAACTCCAATTCCGTTTGGCATCACCTGAGAAGGTTATGTCTTGGTCGAATGGTGAAGTAAAAAAACCAGAGACAATTAACTACCGTACACTCAAACCTGAGCGTGATGGACTCTTTTGTGCAAAAATCTTTGGACCTGTAAGAGATTATGAGTGTCTTTGTGGGAAGTATAAAAAGATGCGTTATAAGGGTGTGGTATGTGAGAAGTGTGGTGTTGAAGTAACATCTACAAAAGTGCGTCGTACTCGTATGGGTCACATTGAACTTGTAACACCTGTTGCACATATATGGTATGTCTCTTCACTTCCATCAAGAATTGGTACACTTCTTGGTATCAAGATGAAAGACTTAGAGCGTGTACTCTACTATGAAGCGTACATTGTTGAGAGTGGTGGAGAGGCATACTATGATGCAGAAGCAAAAACTCCTGTATTAAAGTATGATGTTTTAAATGAAGAACAGTACAGAACGCTTGTGCAAAGATTTGGTGAGTTAGGCTTTAAAGCGCGCATGGGTGGAGAGGTTGTTCGTGATTTACTTGACTCAATCGACTTGGTTGACCTCTTTACTACGCTCAAAGAGGCTATTGGTGAGACAAAATCAGAAGCGAAAAAGAAGACAATTAATAAGCGTCTCAAAGTTATTGAGTCTTTCTTAAATAGTGGAAACAATCCTGCATGGATGATGCTTACAGTTCTCCCTGTACTCCCACCAGATTTAAGACCACTTGTTTCTCTTGATGGTGGAAAGTTTGCAGTGAGTGATGTAAATGACCTCTATCGTCGTGTTATTAACCGTAACCAAAGACTCAAGCGTCTTGTAGAGCTTGAAGCTCCGGAGATTATTGTAAGAAATGAGAAGCGTATGCTTCAAGAGTCTGTTGATGCACTCTTTGACAATGGTCGTCGTGCAAATGCAGTTAAAGGGGCTAATAAGCGTCCTCTAAAATCACTCTCTGAGATTATTAAAGGGAAGCAGGGTCGTTTCCGTCAAAACCTTCTTGGAAAGCGTGTTGACTTCTCAGGGCGTTCTGTTATTGTTGTTGGACCATCTTTAAGAATGGATGAGTGTGGTCTTCCTAAGAAGATGGCACTAGAACTCTTTAAGCCGCATTTGATTGCAAAACTTGAAGAAAAGGGGTATGCAACAACTGTAAAAGCTGCAAAGAAGATGATAGAGGAGAAGACAAACGAAGTTTGGGAGTCTCTTGCTGAGATTGTTGATGGGTATCCGGTTATGCTCAACCGCGCACCAACACTCCATAAGCTCTCTATTCAGGCATTTCACCCAAAACTCATAGATGGAAAAGCGATTCAGCTTCACCCATTAGTTTGTGCGGCGTTTAATGCCGACTTCGATGGGGATCAGATGGCTGTACACGTACCACTCTCTTCGGCAGCAATTGCTGAAGCAAAGGTACTAATGCTTGCATCAATGAATATCTTACTTCCTGCATCGGGAAAAGCAATCGCTACTCCTTCACAGGATATGGTTCTTGGTATTTACTATCTCTCTTTAGAGAAAAATGGAGTCAAAGGATCCAATAAACTCTTTGCTAATGTTGATGAGATTCGCATAGCTCTAGAGCATGATGCACTTGATTTACACGCTAAGGTAAGAACGCGTGTTGATGGCCGTATTATTCATACTACTGCTGGTCGTCTGCTTATAAAAGCGATACTTCCAGATTTTGTTCCTGCTGAGTTATGGAATAAAACAATGAAGAAAAAAGCTATCAACGAGATAGTTGACTATGTACAAAAACATGGTGGTATTGGTGTAACAGCTGGCTTCCTTGATCGCTTAAAAGATTTAGGTTTTAAACATGCAACAGAGGCTGGTGTTTCTATTTCTGCGGATGATATTCGTGTTCCAGATATGAAACCTGCAAAAATTGCTGATTCAAAAGCGCGAGTTATTGAGATTCAAAAACAGTTTGAAGCGGGTCTTTTAACAGAACAAGAGCGTTATAATAAGATTATCGATGTGTGGACAGATACAAATAACACACTTGCAGCAGAGATGATGGAACTTGTTGAGACTGATAAAGATGGTTTTAACTCTATTCACATGATGGCTGATTCTGGTGCGCGTGGTTCTGCTGCACAGATTCGTCAGCTTGCTGGTATGCGTGGTCTTATGGCAAAACCAAGTGGTGATATTATTGAAACGCCGATTATCTCTAACTTTAAAGAGGGTCTCAATGTTATTGAGTATTTTATCTCTACTCACGGTGCGAGAAAAGGTCTTGCCGATACAGCGTTGAAGACGGCTAATGCGGGTTATTTAACGCGTAAACTTGTCGATGTTGCGCAGAATGTGAAGATTGTTGAGCATGATTGTCATACACATGAGGGGATAGAGATTTCAGATATATCTGATCAAAATACTCTGATTGAGTCACTAGAAGATAGACTCAATGGTCGTGTTTTAGCAGATGATGTTATTGATCCTATCTCTAATGAGATTCTCTACTCAGAGGGTACGCTTCTTGATGAAGTAAGTGCGAAAGTAATTGCTGAGGCAGGAATAAAAACGGCTCATATTAGAACACCGACAACATGTAAGAGTGAAGATGGCATCTGTGCTCTGTGTTATGGTGTTAACCTTGCAACTGGGCATATAGTTCGTCCGGGTGAGGCTGTAGGTATTGTAGCAGCACAGTCAATTGGTGAGCCGGGTACACAACTGACACTTCGTACTTTCCACGTTGGAGGAACTGCGAGTTCAACTGCACAAGAGCGACAGGTGGTAGCTTCTAAAGAGGGCTTTATTCGTTACTACAATCTCAAAACATATAAAAACAAAGAGGGTAAAAATATTGTTGCAAACAGAAGAAATGCAGCAGTTTTACTGGTAGAACCGAAAATAAAAGCACCGTTGAGTGGTACATTTGAGATTCAGACTATCCATGATGAGGTGATTATTTCTATTGTTGGTAAAGATGATACAGTTCGTTACTCACTTCGTAAAAATGAAATTGCAAAGCCAAATGAGCTTGCGGGTGTTAGTGGACAGATAGAAGGTAAATATTACTTCCCTTATGAAAATTCTGATGAAGTAGTAGAGGGTGAGTCTATTGTTGAGACGATTAAAGATGGGTGGAATGTTCCATCGCGTATTCCATACGCTTCGGAGCTTCTTGTAGAGAACGGCGCTCCAGTAACACAAAAAATCCTTGCAAAAGAAGAGGGTACTGTGAAGTATTTTATTCTTAAAGGTGATTACTTAGAGAGATTTGAGGGACTTACATCTGGTTATGAAGTAAGTGAAAAAGGTCTTTTTGCCGCTGTAATTGATGCGAATAATCGTGAAGCTGTGCGTCACTATATTGCTCGTGGTTCGGTTATTGTAACAGATGATAACGAGAGTGTTGATGCAACTACACTTATTGCCAAGCCGTCTTCTGATGAGTCAGTTGTGATTGCAGAGTGGGATCCATACTCAAATCCAATCATCTCTGAAGCAAGTGGTGTTGTGAAGTATGAGGATATTATTGTTGGAACTACAGCAACAGAGCAGTTAGATGAGCTTACTGGTAAGACACGTTTAATGGTAAATGATCACATTTCAAGCGAGTATAAGCCGACTATCGTTCTTGCTACCGAGGATGGTGAGCTGCTTCGTTATGCAATTGAGCCAAAATCATCTATCTTTGTGGATGATGGCGCAACAGTAAAGATAGCAGATATTATTGCAAAAACACCAAAGGCACTTCAAAAGTCATCTGATATTACAGGGGGTCTTCCTCGTGTATCTGAACTCTTTGAGGGGCGTCGTCCAAAAGCGACAGCACTTATCTCTGAGATAGATGGTGTAGTAAGTTTTGGTAAACCGCTGCGTGGTAAAGTAAGAATTATTGTTAGTAACTCTGAGAATGGAATTGTTAAAGAGTATTTTGTTGATAAGTCACACGAAGCTGTTGTAAATGCAGGTGACTTTGTTCATGCAGGTGAGCGTCTCACAACTGGTATTCTCTCATCACATGAGCTTCTGCGCATCATGGGTGTCAAAGCACTCTATAACTATCTTGTATCTGAGGTACAGCAGGTTTATCGTTCACAGGGTGTTAATATAGCCGATAAGCATATTGAAGTAATCTTCACTCAGATGTTACGTCAGGTAAAAATTGTAAAATCGGGTGATACAAAATTTATTGAGGGTGATTTAATTTCAAAAACAAAATTTGCTCAAGAGAATGAAAAAATCATGCGTCTTGGTGGTCGTCCTGCAATTGCTGAACCATTCCTAGTTGGTATTACACGTGCTGCAGTTAGTGCAGATAGTATTATCTCAGCTGCATCATTCCAAGATACAACAAAAGTGCTTACAGAAGCTGCTGTAAGTGCAAAAGTTGATGATCTTAACAACCTCAAAGAGAATGTTATTATTGGTCGTACTATCCCTGTTGGAACAGGTATCTACAAAGATCAAAAGATAGAGTTTGTCTCCGAAGAGATATAGCACTATAATATTTCTAAGAAGTCTCAAGACTTCTTAGAAGAACTCTCATTTCTCTCCCACTTCTACAGTATAAAATTAATAAAGACTTAAAATAAGCAAACTTTAATTACAATTTTTGTATCATTCCGTGTCTATAACTCTCTAAAGAGATTAGAGGGTTAAATTCTACTGGAAAATTATATAAAAAGGAATTGTATGCCTACAATCAATCAACTGATTCGTAAAGAGCGTAAGCGTGTGATTAAGAAATCAAAATCACCAGCTCTTGATTCATGTCCACAGCGTCGTGGTGTATGTACTCGTGTTTACACAACTACACCAAAAAAACCTAACTCGGCTTTAAGAAAAGTTGCAAAAGTTAGATTAACATCTGGTTTTGAAGTTATTTCATATATCGGTGGTGAGGGTCACAACCTTCAAGAACACTCAATTGTACTTGTACGTGGTGGTCGTATTAAAGATTTACCTGGTGTGAAGTATCACATCGTTCGTGGTGCACTTGATACTGCTGGTGTTGCTAACCGTACTGTTGCTCGTTCTAAATATGGAACAAAGCGCCCTAAAAAATAGTCCCTGTTTTTTAGGAACCTAAATATTTATTAGTACGCAAAACGAGCAGAAGCCCGTTTTACTACGCTAACGCTTGGTTTTCTTCGGCAGAAAGCCCATGAAACTAGTTTCATTAAGAAAAATAGTTAAGCGAAAAGTCTATTATATTATTCAATAGCTACAGGATTATCCTTAGGTGGTTAATTTTGAGTAAATTTGAAAATACAAATTGAAGAAGAAGGAAATTCGATATGAGAAGAAGAAAAGCTCCCGTTCGTCCGGTTATGCCAGATCCAATTTATGGAAGTAAGGTTTTAACTAAGTTTATAAATAAAGTTATGTTAGATGGTAAAAAGTCTGTAGCAGAGAAGATTATCTACAGTGCAATGGATATCATTAGTTCACGTGGTGAAAAGAGTGGTATCGATACATTTAATGAAGCTATTGAAAATATCAAACCTATTATAGAGGTAAAGAGTCGCCGTGTTGGTGGTGCTACTTATCAAGTTCCAGTAGAAGTACGTCCAGTACGTCAACAATCATTAGCTATTAGATGGTTAATTGATGCAGCTCGTAAAAGAAATGAAAGAACTATGGCTGAGAGATTAGCTAATGAGTTTATGGATGCAGCTTCTGATAAAGGTGCAGCATTTAAAAAGAAAGAAGATACTTATAAAATGGCAGAAGCAAATAAAGCATTTGCTCACTATCGCTGGTAAGTCTAACTTTTTAATCGTAAAGAGGAGTCTCCTCTTTACAACCCAAATACGAAATCAGCTCTTTTGTAAGTAAATGTAATTTATTGACAAAAGAGCTTATCTCTCAACTTAAATACAAGGTACATAAATATGGCAAGAAGTCACAAATTAAATGACGTAAGAAACATTGGTATTGCTGCACACATTGATGCAGGTAAAACTACAACTACAGAAAGAATCCTTTTCTACACTGGTGTTGAACATAAAATTGGTGAGGTTCATGATGGTGCTGCTACTATGGACTGGATGGAACAAG
>JALWSY010000165.1 GCA_027083035.1 Sulfurimonas sp.
GTGGGCGAAAGAGCATGGTGTACGGGTCTTGACAAACCGACCGCTTAATGCGCAAAAAGATGATATGATGTACCGTCTGGCTGATTATGATGAGAGTCCGAGTTACTACCATCATCTCAATGAACTCCTAGAAATCTGTGATAATGAAGCTCTAAAACCTCTTTATAATCTTATAGAACAGTTGGATGTAAATAAACATAAATATGGCTGGATAGGGGATTATGACACTTTTCTCTATGCTCAGATTTTACCGCATATAAAAAGAACATTAGAGCATCTTGACACAGAAAACCTTGATACAATTCTAAGCTATATAGAGATGTTTTTAGATGAATATAGAAAGATGGTGGCGTATGAGTGTTCTAAGAGTACGCGTGTGCAACTCAAGGAGGAACTCTCAGAGTGTCATAAAAAGATGCAGGAGTGTGCTTTAGAGTTTTTACTGCAAAAGGAGAATATTGACTACATTCTTGTTGGTATGAGAAAACCCTCTTATGTGGCAGAGGTACTCTCCTTAAAAAATTAAGGTATAAATAGCTATACTAATTTCTTTATGAGTTGTTAAGCGATTTTGTCATATTTTATGATACTAGAAAATTTTGTTAAAAAAAGGATATAAATGATTCCATTTTCAGATGAAGAGTTATTAGAACCGGTTAAAAATGTTATTGAAAAAGTGCGTCCCTCTTTAGCACTTGATGGGGGTGACATTGACTTTATCACGGTTAAAAACGGTGCAGTTTATGTGCAGCTCAAAGGTGCGTGTATAGGGTGTGCTAGTAGTGGTACAACACTTAAGTATGGCGTAGAGAGACAACTAAGAATGGACATTCACCCAGAGTTGACAGTTGTGAATGTTCCAGCAGGCATGGAAAACGATATAGAAAATCTTTAAAAAGTATTATGAGTACAATAAGCAAATATAAAATATTATCACAAGCAAAAGAGAGTTTTTCAAAAGCAGAATACAAAAAAGCACTAGAGAAATTTGCTACAGTTCTTCAGAACTACCCAAACTCAAAAGAGGCATACAATGGTGTGATTCTCTCGGAGATGGCTATGAGTGGCGAGGGGGGTGCAGAGGCTCTTTTTGATTACTATGAGATTTTGCAAGAAGAGGATAAAGAGCAAGCTGATGCAATCATGAGTGAGATTTTACAAAACATTGATGGCTCTTTAGAGGAGCTGAGTCAAGTTTTTGCCAAGCCTCTTCGTGATAGGTTAGAGTTTGAAGATGGCATACTCTATAGTGACTTTAAAAAGCTTTTGGATGAAGGTGCAGACTTTAGAGAAACTTTTGAAAATATTATGTTCTCTACACGTGTGATTATTACCCAAAAAGAGGATTTTGTTGATTTTCTAGAGCGTTTGATTGAGCATGATTTTGCAGAGATGGCGTTGACATATCTTGAGAATGCTTTGAGCATCTATCCAAGTGATGCACTGCTAAGAAAGTTACTCAAAAAATTAGCACAAGGCAAAAATATTGAAAATTGAACTCCCTGATCAAAGCTATAGATATGTGAGTGAAAACTCTCAAGAGTGTGATAATGAAACAGCTTTTGTGCTTACTGCTCAAAATGAGAAGTATCTGCAAAATGCAAAAGAGAATGGGGCGCACTCTATTATCAAGATAGAGGATATCGCTTCTCTATTTCGTGTAGATGAGATTCAGATAGTAGGCATCACGGGAACAAATGGGAAAACAACTACCGCAAGTGCTATCTACTCTTTTCTTTTAGATCTTGGTTATAAAGCAGCACTTCAAGGGACACGCGGTCTCTTCATGAATGATGCAGTATGTGAGGGTAAGACTCTTACCACTCCTTCTGTCCTTAATACCTACAGACATATCTATCAGGCAGTAGAAGCGGGATGTGAGTTTTTTATAATGGAAGTAAGCTCTCATGCTATAGTACAAAAGCGAGTAGAGGGTCTCAACTTTGCGCTGAAAATTCTTACAAACATTACACAAGATCATCTTGATTATCATAAAACACTTGAAGATTACATCTATGTAAAAAACTCTTTTTTTGCTGATGCAGGAAAAAAACTTATCAACAAAGATGAGGAGCGAGCAAAGTTTAACTTTAAAAATGCCTACACCTACGGCATAGAAAATCCTGCAACCTACAGACTGATGGCATACTCTTTAAATGATGGCAGTAGTGGTATCATCCAGCATTTTCAAGAGATAGTCCCTTTTACAGCCTCTCTTCATGGTTTTTTCAATCTCTATAATCTAATGGCGGCGATTGCTGCTACGCATCTGCTCACAGGGAGAAAACTCGAAGAGGTAGCTGATGTTGTGGATAACTTTGCAGGGGTGAGTGGAAGAATGGAGCAGGTGTGTCAGGCTCCAAATGTGATAGTTGATTTTGCACATACTCCTGATGGAATGCAGCAGGTACTCAATGCCCTTAAAGAGAAAGAGCTGCTAGTTGTTTTTGGAGCAGGTGGAGACAGAGACAGACTCAAACGCCCACTTATGGGAAGAGTCGCTGCGAGTTTGGCAACAAAAGTTTTCATCACGAGTGATAACCCAAGAGGAGAGGATCCTGAAGCAATAGCAAACGATATCCTCTCTGGTATCGAAGATAGAAGTGAAGTAGTTATTGAGTTGAACCGTAAAAAAGCAATAGAGTTGGCTCTCGATGCGCAAGAGGGTGATGCAGTAGTTGTTATCCTTGGAAAAGGGGATGAAAGTTATCAGATTATCTATGATCAGAAGTTTCCTTTTGATGATAGGGCTGTTGTGCGAGAACTTCTCAATATCACCGAATGAAACAGCTTCTTTTTGTAGCACTCTTTGCGTTGCATCTGTTCGCTCTCTCGGAGAGTGCGTTTGGACTGCAGCCCTACAAAATAACTTCAGAAAAAGAGCTAGATTAGTTATAAACCTTTTCAAATGATTGTGCATTCTCAGCATTTTTAAAAAGTGTTGCTGTGAGTTTTATAGAGGTAACATTATCATCGACTGTAAGTGTGAGTGCTGTTGTGTTTACTTCGGAGATTGTCGCATTTTCATCAACACTCCAAGTGATATTTCTCTGCATGGTCACATTTGTCTCATTATTCTCAAAGTTACCGCTAAATGAGATGATTTGTGGGTTTCCTACATCACTAATATTTAAGTCTGAGAAGTTTATTGAGAGTAATTTTATGACATGAACAGGTGCAGAGTCACTGTACTTTGAAGCATAATCAATAGTAACATTTGCATCCCCACCATTTGCTGTTGCATAGACAAGGGCGCTTCGTGTTGCGATAATAGAACTGTCATCACTCCCCCAAGCCATATCAGCAGAACCATCAGCGGTTGAACCATCATCGTAGTGAACAGTAGAGTGAAGAGAAGCTTCTCCTGTTGCATAGATGCTTACATTTGTCTCATCAAGAGAGATTGCTGTTATATCTTTTAGGGGAGATGTTGTCGTATTCTCCCCACAAGAGATAAGGAGAGTTAACAGAGCAAGAGATGTGAGTGTTTTTGTAAATTTCATAGTGCGTACCTATTCTTAAAATCTGTAGTTTATGCCAAAGTATCCAATGTTGGATACTGAGGAGTAACTTGTTTTTGTCACAATGTAGTTGACTGCCTCATAAGAGGTGTGGCGTAGTTCATAGGCGACTTCAATATCAAAAGAGTCGCTAAGCGGGATGAAACTTCCAACACTCCCTTGAAATGAGCCATAGGTAAGATTTTTTTCTAAATTTCTCTCTACATCAAGATACCCTGTTCCAAATCCTACTCGAACAAAGGGGTAAAGGTAAGTATAGTCAAAGGCTTTCATAAGTGCAACATTGAAACCAAACTTATTGCCATCACTACTTGCAGTTGGGGAAGAGGAGAATATTTTTGATTTATTACGCGCATACTCTACAGAGAACTCAACAGCATAGGCCTTGATGTCACCATAGCCAATTTTAAGAGTAGCCATACTTTCTGAGCTACTCGCCTCTATGTCGTTAAAAGACTCACTAAAAAGCCCATAGTGCGTACCCATATAAATTTTTGCTTCTGCAAAGAGAGAAGAGAGTGTTATAAGAAAAAGGAGTAAAGTTTTCAAGTTGTAAATCATCCTCAAAGTTTTTGAAATTATAGCCAAATAGTGACTAATAAACTTAAAAAACAAAACTTATCTTGCCTTCTTAGAATAAAGAGTGAGAATTTTGATATAATTGCAAAAAAATAAAGGAAATTATTTATGGGAATCCCACAACCAGCTTTTTATATTATGAAGTGTGAGCAGTCAGCTCCTCCCGGTATGCCAAAACCTTCGTGTGTAACACCACAGACACAAGACCTTTTTCAACATTTAGCACAGAAGCTTATGACAGAGGGAATTATGGGAACTGTACAGCCTATCCGTACATCTTGTATGAACAGATGTTCAGCGGGTCCTGTTATGCTTGTTGAGCCGGGACATACTATGTATGCAGGTCTTACAAAAGAGAAGATAGATAGAATCATTCAAGAGCATATTATTGATGGAAATGTAGTTGAAGAGTATGTAATAGACTCTGAAATGTGGGACGAGCCAATCTCTCCTGCAGATATGAAAAAGCAGATGGGTAGATAGGAAATTTTATGCTTATAGATATGTTGTATAGCAAAATCCATCGTGCTACTGTTACTGATGCAAACTTAAACTATGTTGGCTCAATTACAATAGATGAGGAGCTTTTAGAGGCTGCAAAGATGCGCGTTGGACAAAAAGTTGAGATACTTAATGTAAATAACGGTGAGCGATTTACGACATATATCATTTTGGGAGAACGCGGTAAACGCGATATCTGCCTTAATGGTGCAGCAGCTCGTAAAGTACACCCGGGTGATAAAGTAATTATAGTAGCGTATGCAACATATGATGAAAAAGAGCTTGAGAGTTATGAGCCAAAAGTTGTTATATTAGATGATGACAACAATATCGAAACTATCGCAGAGAGTATTTAATGTTTGATATGGGTGATATGGGTAAAATGCTCGAAGGTATGCAGGCAAATGCCCAAAAACTCAAAGAGGAACTTGCTAGTAAGACATTTAGTGTCAAAAGTGGCGGAGGAATGGTCGAGTTGAGTGTCAACGGAAATGGAGAGGTTGTTGATTTAAATATTGATGATTCTCTTTTGGAAGATAAAGACTCACTACAGATTTTACTCATCGGTGCCATTAATGATGCAAATAAGATGGTACAGACAAATCAACAGCAGAGTGCCATGGGAATGCTTGGGCAGATGGGTAACCCCTTTGGTGGAGCAAAGTAGGTGCTTCGCCTCTTTGCACTCTTTTCACTTCTTTTTTTTGACCTTTTTGCTTGTCAGGGTGGTTACGCCTCTTGTGTACAAAAGATAAATGATGCAAAAGTTATTCAAAATAATTCGCTTCTTATTCCTGTAAAAAACCATAAACTTCTTATCTATTCAAAGCAGCAACCAAACGCCAAAATCTTAAAACATGACCCATTTTTGTCTCTTTATCTTGTAGAAGCGAGAGAAAATTTTGCATATCCTTATGATGTAAATATGCGATTGCAATTAGGTACTGCTATTGTCAATGCAAAGGAGGTGAAAGAGGGGAAAATTCTTAAAAATCAAGTCGGTTTGAATACTTTTGGTGTTTATAGTGAAAAGTTGAGAACTCCTGCTTTAATCACAAGTAGCTGCTGCTCTTTAGAGGGAATAGTTACCTCAAGAGGAGTAATACAAAAAGAGTATATACAAAGGTTTTTAAGTTCTGCCCCTGTGACTTACGCAGATATAGGCATACGAGTAAAGAATGATGCAGGATATGTGATAGTAACTGCTATAAATCCTTATCTTAAAAATAATCCTTTTCAAAAAAAGGACTGTATCATAGCACTTGATGGAAAAAAAATAAAAGCTGCTTCTGTCTTTATGCGAAAGATTCTCTTTAGTAAAATTGGCTCAATACATAGTGTAAGTGTTAAAAGAGGGAAGAAAAAAATCACTTTACATATTAAAGCGACCAAGCGGTTCGGTGGTGGTTTTGTGAGTGATACTTTTCTAGAAGAGAGAGGTATTTACTTTGACAAGTCTCTACATATTATCAAACTGAATCAATTTTATAAGAAATTTGGACTCAAAGTGGGGGACAAGCTTTTAGCAGTTAATAAAGTAACAGTAAAAAATGAGAGAGAGTTACAAAAATATATAGAAAATTTTAAAGATTTTTCACTTCTTCTTTTTGAGCGACAAAATTTCCAGTTTTTTGTAAAGATAATATAATAATTTATTATAAAAGTTTCAATAATACACAAACTACTAATTCAAAACATTTTTTAATATAAGAGTGGTTTTTTTAAGTTTATTATTATAACTATTTGTATAGCATTATAATTAATTATAATAAAAGGTTTAATATATGGGTCAATTAACCAGTAGATTCAATAAAGTTTTATTTTCATCGGCTTTAGTGCTTTTGCTTTCAGCTTGTGGAGATAATAGTAATCCTTCTGCTTCTGCTACTGTGGATCAAGAAGTGCAACTTAAAAGGGTGAGTGGTCATACGACACTTGCAAACGCATTAGTCTGTTTAGATACAAATGATAATGGTAAATGCGATGGAGATGAAGCACAAACGCAATCATCTGAAGATGGTTCTTACTCCTTAGAGATTGATGCTAGAACACCTGAGGGTGTTTCTCTTTTGGCTCAAGATGGATATAACCTTATTTTAGAGCAAAGTAATTTAAAAAAATTCCGTTTTAAAGCACCTTATAGTGCAACTTCAGAAGAAAATAATATTAATACAATTACATCACTACTCAATCCAGACTTAGAGAGAGATGAAGCAGTTGCAAGTTTGGCATCACTACTTAATTTAGATAGTGCAACACTACTTGAAGATCCAATCGCTTTAGCGCAGAGTGATGATTTGCTTTTTTTGAGTATTCACGGAATTGAAGAGGGATACACAAAAGAAAAGACAGAACAAGTTATGCAAAAAGTATCATTGAATCATGCTAGTGTCAAAGATACGTATGTTACACCTTCTCAAAAAGAGTCTCTAGTTTATTTGGAAGATAAATCCTATTTAGACTTCGATACTAACCTTTATCTTGTTCGTTTAGCATTAAAGATAGAAAATTTTTTTACCGGAGTAAGAAACTTTTTTGCGAGTACATTTGGATTTAACAAACTTTCAACTACTGTTGAGAGAGAACAGCTTACTGGTGTGTGGCTAAGTTCTAAGGTAGATAGTGATACAAAGAAGTGTGTTGTATTTACCAATCAAGATGAGATGACAAGTTATTTAGATGGAGATGTTAATGAGACACTCTCATTTTATTTTTCTGAGGAGAGTTCAGAACTCTCTGCAGTTCAAGGCTGGAGTATTGTCTCAAAATCAAGATTAGAAGATAACAACGGTGACTATAATAGTTTTAAACTTTATAATAACGAAGATGAATATCTGTTTACTCGAAGCGAAAGTATCTCCACGTGCTTAACAGATATGGCTAAAAGAGAAGGTGGCAATGGAGATAATACGACAGTACCAAGTTTAGCAACACTTAAGGGTAAAGTTACTATTAATGTTCCAGAGGGAACAAGATACGACGCAGTAAAAGTTACTTATTTAGCAGTAGATAATGAGTATCGTGAATTACAACTTGATGAAAACGGTAGTTTCTCTTTTATATCTGAGAGTGCAAGTAAAAATATGCTTATAGCTAAAGCAACAAATAGTGTAACGCTCTATATAGAAGCTAAGATGAGTAATGATGCCATAGAAGGGTACCGTCAAGGAAATGCTGAGTATGTTGTTTCAGTTGATGATGCAGATAACCCACAAGATATTAAGGTTGATTTTGTTCAAGTTGATGTATGTGTAAATGATTATGATACTTTTGAAATGATAAAAGTGGATAGTACATTAAACATAGGAAAAAATGATGGAAATGATATCTCATTGTTTATCACAAAAGATACCTCAGAGCATACTCTTATACTTCGAGGGGTTGATACAAATGGTACTGCAAACACAATCTTTCGCTTTAGTGGTGATAATAGAAGCTTAGATTTACGAGACAGTTGTATTACTTTGGCAAAACATGAAATGCCTGAGATCGCAGTAGAACTTTCACAAGAATCAGACGATAACCAGAGTGAAATAGTGTTAGAAGGATACTACAATGCTCCGGGTGCTTCTCTTGTTAGCGTGAATGAAGAGGATAACAAGATTACTCAAAGCTATACAATTACAGAAGACGGTTATTATATTTTAAAAATAGTAAATCACTCTAATCAGAAGTATCATTTACTTGATAGAGAGATTGCATTTAAAGTTTTTGGTAATACCTATAGAACTACCGTTGAATCTCTCGAATATGATGCCGCTATTTTTGCTGTAATTGTTGTTTTAGATAATAATAATATATTTTTAAAAGTAGGAGATAGTACGAATTTGGTTGCACTAGAGAGATAACGTAAGGAGTTAATAATCTTTTAACGACATTAGTTATATAATTTCAAATGCAAAAATTTGAGCAGTTTTTAATAGATAACTTACCACAATCCAAAAGCATTCATCCTACATATGAGAGTGCTTTGCAAAATATGCTCATAGCTGGTGGAAAACGCTTCCGTCCTGCACTACTACTTGGGGTTGTAAAAGCTTACAACCCTCTGATGCTTGGTTCAGCAAGATATGCGGCTTATGCCATAGAACTTCTCCACACTTATTCACTTATTCATGATGATTTACCTGCTATGGATGACTCACCTCTGCGCCGTGGAAAACCTACTCTGCATATGAGTTATGATGAGGTAACTGCTATCTTAGTAGGTGATGCACTCAATACTTACTCTTTTGAGGTATTAAGCAATGCTCCCTTCTCTGATACTACTCGTGTGAAACTTATCAAAGAACTGGCGACTAATGGTGGGCTTAATGGCATGGTACTTGGACAAGCGATAGATTGTTACTTTGAAAATCAACCTCTTCAAGTGGAAGATATTCGTTTTTTACACACAAACAAAACAGCAAAATTGATAGCTGCATCAATGAAGATGGGTGCTATCATAGTTGGTAAAGAGGATGTGGCTGAGAGGCTTTATGATTTTGGTATAAAGTTAGGTTTGCTTTTTCAGATACAAGATGATATTTTGGATGTTACCCAATCAACACAAGAGGCAGGTAAACTGACGAACAATGATGGGGATAAAAATAGTTTTGTAACTATATTGGGATTAGAGGAGAGTTTAGAGCAGGCAAATAAACTTGCTAATGAACTTACAAATGAGATGAATAGTTTTGATGAGAATTTACAAAGTGAGTTGTCACCTTTGCTAACAAAGTATATAAATAGACATAAATAAATCGAGAACCCGACTGCTTAGAAAGCTTTTTTACAAAGACAAATCCTCCCGTTGGTCTGAGCTTTATAAAAAAACTCTCTAAGCAGTCTATTTCAAAGGAAAAACAGAATGAAGAGCAATGAAATGCGTCAAAAGATGGCAGATAGTATAAGATTTTTAGCAGCAGACATGGTGCAAAAAGCAAACTCTGGACACCCGGGTGCGCCGATGGGTCTTGCCGATATCGCGGTAGTGTTGAGTGAACACCTCAAGCATAATCCTAAAAATCCCTCTTGGCTCAATCGTGACAGATTAGTGTTTTCAGGTGGGCATGGAACGGGACTTATCTACTCACTTTACTATCTTTGGGGATATGGTTTAGAGATAGAGGATTTAAAAAACTTTCGTCAGTTAGACTCAAAAACTCCCGGGCATCCAGAATTTGGTCATACAGCGGGAATTGAAATCACGACAGGACCACTCGGTCAGGGTGTAGCCAATGCGGTAGGTTTTTCGATGGCAAGCAAGTTTGTAGGTGCGCAAGTAAACTCTGAGACTGCTGCTCTTATTGATCATAATGTTTACTGTCTATGTGGAGATGGAGATTTAGAAGAGGGTATCTCTTATGAGGCTGCATCAATAGCAGGACATAACAAACTTGATAATTTAATCGTCATTTATGACTCAAATCGCATTACGATTGAGGGGAGTACAGATCTCTCTATCTCTGAAGATATTCGTAAGCGTTTTGAGGCACAGGCATGGGAAGTTTTAGAGTGTGATGGACATGATTATGAGGAGATTGATGCAGCGATTACAAAGGCAAAAGCGAGTGATAAGCCGGTTATCATCATCGCACACACTATCATCGCAAAGGGTGCTGGAAAACTAGAGGGTTCACACCACTCTCACGGTGCGCCCTTAGGTGAAGAGGTTATTGCAGAAGCGAAAAAGGCAGCTGGATTTGATCCTGAAAAGAAATTCTTTGTTCCTGAGGATGTGATGGCGAGATTTCGATGTGCTATTGAGGAGGGTGATTTGGCAGAGCGCGAGTGGATTCACTCACAAAAGACGATGCCGCTTATGGAACAAAATGAGGCACTTGCTGCTTTAGAAAATCCTGATTTCTCTCGTATAGAGTACCCTAACTTTGAAAAAGCGGATGCGACGCGTAATACCAATGGAAAGATTATCAACGCTATTGCTAAGGGAGTGCCGAGCTTTTTAGGCGGTAGTGCAGATTTAAGTCCATCAAATAAGACCTATCTCAATGATATGGGCAGCTTTCCAAAAGGGAGAAATATCTACTTTGGTATTCGTGAGCATGCTATGGCTTCCATCGCTAATGCAATGGCACTCTATGGTCCTTTGATGCCTTTTACATCGACATTTTTTGTTTTCTCAGATTACCTCAAACCAGCAGCAAGAATAGCAGCACTTACAGGTATTCAGCAGTTTTTTATCTGGACACATGATAGCATCGGTGTAGGTGAAGATGGTCCTACCCACCAACCAATAGAGCATCTTTCACAGTTTAGAGCGCTTCCTAACTTTTATGTATGGCGTCCGGCTGATGGTGCGGAGAATGTAGCAGCGTGGAGAGTGGCTTTAGAGATGAAGAACTCTCCTTCCGCTTTTGTCTGTTCGCGTCAATCTCTAGCACTCCTGCCTAAAGCTGTGTCAGGTGATGCAAGTAGAGGCGGCTATCTTTTGACGTCAGATAAAGATGCTGTTATTACACTTATGGCGAGTGGTAGTGAGGTAGAGTTAGCACTCAAAGTAAAAGAGCAGCTTAACACCATCGATGTACCGGTTAATGTAGTCTCAGTACCATGTTATGACCTCTTTATAGAGCAAGACAAAGCCTACATAGACTCTATCATCATAGAGGGAACAAAACGAGTCGCTATTGAAGCGGCGCGTGGTTTAGAGTGGTACAGATTTGCCGATACGGTTATCTCTATGGATAGCTTTGGTGCCTCTGCTCCAGCGGCACAACTCTTCGAGAAGTTTGGTTTTACAGTAGAATCAATTATGGAAAAGATAAAGTAGTTAAGATGAAAAATATACTTGTAATAATAGCACACCCAAAAAGAGAGAGCCTTACAAATGCTATGGCAACAACATATATAGCTGAAGCTGTAAAAGATGGCAGTAGCGTTGAGACTTTAGATCTTTATCACTCAAAGGTGCAGCAGCCATTTTTTAGTTATGATGATGCAAATACTCTTGAGACGACGGATGAGATGCGCTTTTTTCAAGAGAAGATAGAGAAAGCAGATGAGCTTATCTTCTTCTTTCCATTCTGGTGGGGCGGTATGCCGGCAATTTTGAAAAACTTTATAGATTGGAATTTTTCAAAAGGGTTTGCTTTTACCTATGAAGACTCCCGTCCAAAAGGTTTGCTGCAGAGTAAAAAGGTAAAAGTATTTACAACCTCAGGCGCACCGAAGATGTTTTACTTCTTTACTGGTGCAAGCAGAAGGTTAAAATATACTATAAAAGAGCAGATTGTAGAGTTCTGTGGTATGGAGATGCGAGGATTTTACCATTATGGTGGTGTTGATGCAAGTGGCAATAACAGTAAAGCTATTTTAGCGGATGTAAAGAAGAGAGTCTAATCGTTACCAAGAGTAGGAGAGTTGCAGACCTTGAAACTCCTGCTTGTTGAGTGCTTCAACCTTTAGATGTTTGTAGGGTTTTGTGAAGTACCAACTACTCACCACCCCAATAAATGCTCCAGCGATAACATCACTAAGATAGTGTTGTTTTGATGCCACTCTGCTGTAACCTGTGTAGATTGCTCCAATATAAGGGAGTAGGGCATACTTCCATCCATATCTTAGATGAATAAAACTTGCGCCCCCAAAAGCACTTGAAGTATGTCCAGATGGAAAAGAGCGGCTGTTTTCTCCATTTGGTCGCTCTCTTTTTACAGCATACTTTAGTGCATAGGTTGTCACCATATTGACTCCAAAAGATTTATAAA
>JALWSY010000166.1 GCA_027083035.1 Sulfurimonas sp.
ATGTTGATTATAACATCAACGAAAATTACCTGTTGCGTATTGGAAAGTACAATACCCCGATAGGCTACTGGAATATGCTTCCTGTCAATGTACTGCGAGATACAAGCTCTAATCCAATGAGTACGGAACTGCTATTTCCAAAATTCATCACAGGTGCAGCAGCAAGTTATACCTCTTATAGCAGTAGTGATATCATAGTAGATATACTCCTACAACACAATGATGCCATTGATGACTCCTATAATAACTACAAAATGGATTCTCATTATGGACTCGGTATAACCTACGCAAAAGATGATTTCAGTCTCAAACTTAACCTTGGAACTTTTCACAACATAGATGATGCAAAAAGATACTCGTATGCTATGATTAGTGCCAAATACATGATAGAGAGCATAGATATTTCAGGAGAGTTAGGAACACAAACATCAGAGGGAGAGTTTACAACCAAGTATGCCGGATACATACAGAGTGTATATCATTTTAGCCAACAGCATCATGGTATCGTTCGCATAGAGTCTTATGATGATGCAAAAACAAAGGAGCAGGAGAATATAGCTCTTGTTGGTTACACCTATAGACCCATCTATCCTATAGCCTTAAAAGCAGAGTATCAACTCCACTCTCTACATGCAAGCAATCAATTTTTATGCTCCTTTTCGGTGATGTTTTAGATGAAAAAGTTTCACCTTCTTTTACTCCTGCTCTTTCATTCCCTCCTGTTTTCACAAGAGTATGCCATCATCTCAAACAAAAAGATAAGTAACCTCTCACAAGCTGAGATAAAAGCAATCTATCTCCACAAAATCAACTTCTTAAACAACCTCAAAATGGTACCAATCAATCTCCCTCCAAAAAACAAAATACGAAAAAGTTTTGAAAAAAAGGTGCTTAAGATGAATATTAACAGACTCAAATCCTACTGGATTAAACAGCACTACCTTGGTCACCGTCCTCCTATAACTATGAAGTCACAAAAGAGTGTAGAGAAGTTTATAGCAAATGTAGATGGTGCAATAGGCTATGTTGAGATAAAAAATCTACAAAATGGTATGAATATACTCTACAAATGGAGCGAATAATGGCAACTGTACTACTCTGCGATGATGAACTGATGAACAGAAAAGTAGCCTCTAAAATATTAAAAAAAGAGGGATTTGAGGTTATAGAAGCTAAAGATGGGCTTGAGGCTTTGGAAGTTTTAAAAGAGCATACTATAGAGCTTATTCTCATGGACTTAATGATGCCAAATATGGATGGGTATGAAGCTACAAAAATCATCAAGTCAGATGAGAAAACTGCTACTATTCCACTTATAATCATCTCCGCACTCTCCGATAGAGCTGCTATTACAAAGGGGTTAGAACTTGGAGCAAATGAGTATATCTCCAAACCCTTTGATATCACGGAGTTTCGTCTGCGTGTTAAAAATGCTGTAAATATGGGCAGACTGCAAAATGAGAAGAGTGAAAAAGAGCTGCTAGAGATCCTTGCAAAAACAGCAGAGTTTCGAGATAATGAGACTTCAGCTCATACTGTAAGAGTAGGTGAGATGGCAGCACTTTTGGCAAAAACCTTTGGCTGGAGTGAGGAGCGAATAGAGCTTATGCGTCTTGCTGCACCTATGCATGACATAGGAAAAGTCGGCATACCTGATGCCATTTTACTTAAAAGAGGCAAGCTTGATGCAGAGGAGTTTGAGGTTATGAAAACACACGCCTCTATTGGGCATACTATTTTGAGTGAAAAGAAATCTCCCCTCCTGCAACTTGCAGCAGAGATAGCCCTTACTCACCATGAGAAGTATGATGGAAGCGGTTATCCAAATGCCCTTAAGGGAGAAGCGATACCTCTGAGTGGTGCCATTGTCGCTGTTGTCGATGTTTTTGATGCACTTTTAAGTGAGCGACCCTATAAAAAAGCTTTCTCTTTAGAGAAGACTCTTGATATCATCAACGCTGATACAGGGACACATTTTCATCCAAAAGTTGTAGCCCTCTTTATACAAAATCTTGATGCGCTTGTAGCTATAAGAGCGAAACTTTCAGATGACTAAATTTTTCACACACTCACTCAAGCACAAACTCCTCTTTAGTTTTTTACTCATCGGACTTTTGCCTTTTATACTCCTTTTAGCATACACTTTCTTACTTAGTGAAAGACAGATAGTTGAAAAGACGCTCGAAGAGCAGTTCTCCCGTGCAGGTGTAATGCTTCATCTTATAGAAAATCATCTCCAAACCCTGCAAAAAGATGCTTCATTTGTTGCATCACTTGATATGATGGATGATATACTCGCAGATGATATTGACAAAAGAATCTCAAGACTTCTTACAAAAAAAGCTCTCGATTATGATGCAGATGTCACTATCTCTGTCGTAAATAACAGTATGCAGATTATCGCATCATCACAAGCAAATCTTCTACTCAAACCTTTTTCTCTGAGGAGAAAACTCCATGCAAAACAGGGTAAGTTCATAGTAGAAAAGAGTATCTACTTCTACACCCAGATATATGCCTCTTTTGATGCAAAAAAGAGCATAGGATACCTCATCTTGAAGTATAATTTGAACAATCTCAGAACCTATCTTACAGCGCAAGAGGGTCTGCATACCTATCTTGAAAACCAAAAAACATCTCTGCGTATTGGAGATAGTGTAAAACTCCACTTTTTACCCAAGGGTATAAAAGGGAGTGCTATTACTGATGCACATCAAATAGTCTATCTTAAAAGCAAGAAAATGCTTCCGGATTTTTATCTCATCTATGCCCTCAACAAAGATGTAGCACTAAAATTTTTATATGAATTTATAGGGTTTATGCTCTATATCTCAGTTTTTATTCTTCTGCTCATCATTTTTATCGCTTTGAAATACTCTAAAGGTATATTTCAACCCATAGAGAAACTGACAGAAGCTACAAGAGAGATTACCAAAAATCAAGACTATTCTTTAGCACTAGAAGTGGACTCCCAAGATGAAATAGCGACACTTACCCAATCATTTAACGATATGATTCATACAACATCTGCTGCGCTTAAAAGTTTAGAAGAGGAGAATAGGCTCCGTTTAAAGCGTTTTGTGCAGCTTATAGAAGTTTTTAACACCATCATTTTAACTCAAAGCGAAGAGGAGTGTATAGAGGTTTCAATGCGGGAGATTAAAAAACTGACACAAAGAGATGACCTAGAGTTTAGTACAAGAGAAGAACCAAATACTATAGATATCTATGTAACAGATTTTGAAAAAAATGAGAAGCGTTACTTTGGTTCTATCTCACTCTCGCTAGAGAGCATAGAGGATAAAAATGAACGAGACTTCTACAACTCCATAGCAGTTATGATTACGCTGCAGCTTGAGCGTATTCGCCTTATCAGCAGAACAATGGCTGCATCACAAGCAAAATCCGCCTTTATCTCAAATATGTCACATGAACTCAGAACACCACTC
Source organism: Sulfurimonas sp. (assembly GCA_027083035.1). Lineage (GTDB taxonomy): Bacteria > Campylobacterota > Campylobacteria > Campylobacterales > Sulfurimonadaceae > Sulfurimonas. Next base: position 3,450 of record JALWSY010000166.1, read on the forward strand.
AATGCTATCATAGGCTTTTCTCAGTTTCTCATCACTTACGAAGAGCTTACAGAAGATCAACAAGATACAGTCGCAAACATTGAATCCTCTGCACAGTATCTCTTAGGTATGATTAATGAAATCCTCGATATCGCTAAGATAGAAGCGGGTAAAATGGAAGCTCACATAGAGGAGTGCAATGTAGAAGAGCTAGCGCACTCTACCTACACAATGCTCCAACCCCTAGCGGATGAAAAAGGGTTAGAGTTCACACTTCATATAGAAAATCTCCAAGAGAAGAGTCTTCAAACAGACCCTAAAATGTTTCAGCAAATCACGCTTAATCTTATCTCAAATGCAATAAAATTCACAAAAGAGGGCTTTATAGACTTTGAACTCACCGATGATGCAGAAAATCTTTATGTAAAAGTAAGCGATAGCGGTATTGGAATCTCTCAGGAGGATTTAGCACGCCTCTTTAGTGACTTCACACAAGTCGAGGGTGTTATGCAGAAAAAGCATAAAGGAACAGGACTAGGACTCTCTTTGAGTAAAAAAATGGCAAATATTTTAGGTGGCGATGTAACCTTAAAGAGTGAGGGAGTAGGGAAAGGTTCTACCGCTTTATTTATTTTGAAGAAGATACAGAGTTCTTAAAAAAGTCAAGCTGCTACATGAGAAATAGTTTTAATAGTCTCTTTCTCTTTCTCATATGTTTTATGTAAGTCATACGCATTTTGAAGATTGAGCCAAAATTGTGGCGTTGTTCCAAAATATTCTGATAGTTTTAGTGCCATTAAAGAGGTTATGCCTCTCTTCTCATTATAGAGTTCACTTATTGTCTTAATGCCAACTTTTAAACTTCGTTTGACACTTGATACAAGGGCATCATTATCGTTATAGCCCCCTTTCTCACTCGGATATGCTATACTTTATTTCACAGAAAGAATCTAAAATATGTTGTTATAGCCCCCTTTCTCACTCGGATATGCTATACTAATACCGTCTAAAATACCAAAATAAGCACCGTTATAGCCCCCTTTCTCACTCGGATATGCTATACTAAAGATTAAGGGGTAAATTATGCTTACAAAGTTATAGCCCCCTTTCTCACTCGGATATGCTATACTACAAAATGGCAAAAATATCTACACGAACTAGTTATAGCCCCCTTTCTCACTCGGATATGCTATACTGTAGTAGTTGTCCAAGAGCTAAAGAGATAAGTTATAGCCCCCTTTCTCACTCGGATATGCTATACTTTATCTAGCTTCTAAGTTTATGAAAGAAGTGTTATAGCCCCCTTTCTCACTCGGATATGCTATACTACACTCATACCTTTTAAGTCCATAATCTTTGTTATAGCCCCCTTTCTCACTCGGATATGCTATACTATTTCCTGATAAGTCTATGCCTGTACTGCAGTTATAGCCCCCTTTCTCACTCGGATATGCTATACTTCTTCCACGAGACTGATATCTAAATCCATCGTTATAGCCCCCTTTCTCACTCGGATATGCTATACTGCTTCTTTGTGAGATAGACGCAATGAGCGAGTTATAGCCCCCTTTCTCACTCGGATATGCTATACTGGATATTGAATATGAAGAAGATGATGAATAGTTATAGCCCCCTTTCTCACTCGGATATGCTATACTCCTCACTCGTCGCATCACTAACACTCAGCTGTTATAGCCCCCTTTCTCACTCGGATATGCTATACTCTCTTTTTTCATTTCAAGTATCTCGTAACCGTTATAGCCCCCTTTCTCACTCGGATATGCTATACTAAATCACTCATTTGTGTAATATGTTTCTTAGTTATAGCCCCCTTTCTCACTCGGATATGCTATACTATCATTCACAGAAGTATCTATCAAAACTCCGTTATAGCCCCCTTTCTCACTCGGATATGCTATACTTTTTGCCGTGTTTTTCACTTCGTTTTTTTCGTTATAGCCCCCTTTCTCACTCGGATATGCTATACTAGAGAGTTCTATCTCAAATGGAACAGATCCGTTATAGCCCCCTTTCTCACTCGGATATGCTATACTTTATGTTTCCACTTAAATCCGCATACTCCAGTTATAGCCCCCTTTCTCACTCGGATATGCTATACTAGAGGACACAAAAGAAATAACACAAAGTGAGTTATAGCCCCCTTTCTCACTCGGATATGCTATACTTCTGCTGCAATTGTCCATTCGTCATCTTCTGTTATAGCCCCCTTTCTCACTCGGATATGCTATACTCCAAGCACCAAATGTCTATCTGGTTTACATGTTATAGCCCCCTTTCTCACTCGGATATGCTATACTTCCAGGCTCTTACAACCCCTTTTTGAGGGGGGTTTATGAGGTAATTTTTCTTGAAAAAATCTCTATAATTTTAAAACATCTCTAGATATTGAACGTTTTTTGTTGAATTTACTTACCCTTAAGTTGCATATCTTACTTATGTTATAGACTACATTGTTTCATTTTTACCCAACTTCTCTAAAATAGTAAAAGTTGTTTCTTTTCTAGTTTCTCTTCCTCTTTTTTTACACCAACCAAAGTTTCCATTTTGGAATATTGGAGGTCAGTTATAGAGAGCATCCGTATATGCCCTTTGGGTGGTAGGTGCTCTTTTACCCTTTTTTTATGCGTCTCTACACTATCATCACCCTTACAGATTCGGCTATAGACTGAAAACTGCATCATTATAAACCCGTCTTTGAGTAAAAACTCTCTAAATTTTGTATAATTTTTCTTCTCTTTTCTTGTTTTAGTCGGTAGATCAAAAAATACAAATATCCACATAAACTTAGCCACCTCATACTGCCTTAGGTAAAAGCAATCGATTAACATCGCTTAATTTCATAGCTTTTACAAAACTTTGAGCCATTATGTCACAAACATTAAGCACAAGCACATTTTCATCATTTACTCTCATCTCCATTACAAGAACATTCAGGAGTGCAGTTTTTGTCTCTACGCCTAAATGCACATCTAAAGCATCCTCTAACTCTAATTTTTTTACCACTATATCTACCATTGGACGAAGCGGCTCAATCATATCATCTGCTAAATTGTAAGCATTTAACTCAGAATGATGAAAAACTCCGAAAGTAGGAAACAACCCATAAGCAACTAAAGAGCGCGCTACAACACCTCTTAGTATAGCATACCCGTAGTTAAGTGCTATATTTCTAGCATCAAGTGCTTTTTGATCTCTTGTAAAATCATTAAAGAGTAAACTCCAGTATCTTCTTGCAGCTAATGCCTCCAAGTTTTCGCTATCTCCAGACTTTACTTTTGTCTCTAAAATTTTTACCTGAAAATCCTCTTTGTCAAAATATCGTAATACTCCTGCTTGGTTTGAGATCTTTTGTGTAATGATTTTTTGCCATATCTGTTTTTTTAGAGGAAGTTTCATCTCTACTTGAATATGTGCAATTTGTGAAAGCCTTGAGTGTTGATGAAAGGGACTAAAGAGACCGTTTGGCATATGATAGTTGTCACAGGTAAAAAGAGCTATGTTACTTTCGGCTATGTGGCTTAAAAGTGCACTGCTCAAACTAGATGCATTATTTTCTAAAACAATAACTGTTATATCTTCAAGAGGAACCGTAATGGTTGGTTCATCCTTTGGCTCGTAAACCAACTGCCTGTTTTTCATACTTAACCTACATGGTTTGCTTACTAAAATAGTTCTCCATGCGCTCATGAGAGTCTCCTTTTTTACTGTTTGTTTTTTCTTTTCCTCTCATTTATAGTACCTAGCCGTTTTTCACTCTTTACTTTAACATACTCTCCTAGAGGATCAACTTGATATTTTTTTATAAATACTAAATTTTGAGAACCAAAATTAAAATCTTCTTTCCCATCATGTGACTTAATAGTTAAATTAGCTGTCCCACTATGAGTACTGTCATAATAACCTAAAATCTGAACAGACTCTTTCTTAGGAGTCTTTTTAGTCTTCACCTCTATCAAATCCCGCTTATAAAAAGAGAACTTAAACTCATACGCATCATCCATCTCAATCCACGGTTTATTTCTTGCAACTATTGCATTATTTGGTAGTGTATCTTTTACAAAATCACTTACATAGATAGGCACTAGATAGTATTTTTTCGTCTTTTTATGTTGAAATAAATCTACTCTTGGCATAGTGTCATGCAAAGCTAATCCATGTTTGAGCCTGACATTATTTGACACGCTATTACCCTTAAGTACCTCAACCTTACCATTCTCTTTTCTTACACTTAATGTTTTATCGCTATACACTGTCTCTTTGTGTGCAGCTCCACTAATCTTTCTTCTTGGCATATGTGAAACAAAAATCTCAGATACACTCTCTCTCACTTTTGCTCCGAAATTTTCAAGCGGTGTTACAAATCTCAAAGTTTCAGACTTCTTCTCCTTGCTCTCATAGAGATACCCTTCTCGTTTGGCTGCAACAGATGAGAGTTTTTGTACCATAGACTGCGTTGCAAAAGCTAAGATAATTGCATCTTCTGCATGGTGAAGATGGTTTTCTCTGTTTTTATCACCCACTCCCCACTTGTAACGCAGCTGTGAAGTAAGCATCCCATTCATTGTAAATATATGCCGTTTATCTTTTGACTCTCTAAATGCTATATGTACTTCCATATAGTTTTTTATAAACTTAGCTATGTAAGAAGTGTCATTTTTATTTCTCTCTTTAAAAGCATTCTCACTATTTTCATCAAAGTTAGTTTTGAGAAGTCTTGCTTTCTTAGCTTGTTTTATATTTTTATAACTATTTACTCTCTGCACAAAATTATCAAATGCCTCTTTGTTCATGTATTCATATGGGGTTTTAGCGCCTTTATCTTGATTCTCCTTCGTAAAACATAACACTTTATTGTTCAAAGAATCATCAAGTGAGCGGCTATATGGAAGTATATGATCTACCTCTGTTGCATAAGGGTCATTTAACAACTCAGGCTTAATCTCTTCACCACTATACATACAGTATCCATTCTGCTCTTTCCATAATCGAAATTTTAAAAGCTCTTTAGCATTTGGCTCGTGTCCAAGTATCTCAGTCGCATGAGCTCTTGCCTCCTCTTTTTTGTCTCTATACTCATCTTGTGCTTTTTTAATCTCGTTTCTATCTTTATGAGACTTCTTTATGTCTCTAGTAAACTCTACATGTATAGCATCTACTGCCCCATATTTTCTAGCAATGGCATTATAAACAAGTCGCATCTGTGCTACTGCTCTTTTTACGACAGGATTTGTCATCTCTATGTTTTCTTGCTTAGTTAGCGGTGGCAAAAATAGTGTTTTTTCACCTTGAAATATCGCATTAAAATCATATCCGGCTCTCTCACAAGCCTTATCATAATCCTCACCTTCTTCAAGAAATGGGATGATTTTTCTTAACGCCTTGTTGCTTAAATGTCCAAACTGTGAAAAGGAGAGATGTAAAAGTGCATCACACACCTGCTTACTCTCTACTACTTTTGTGAGTTGTTTGAGACTCTCTTTATCATCTTTTTCTATTGTCAAAATATTTACAATGGCATCTAGCATCTCATAATTACTCTCTATACTATCCCAGTAGAGATTATCTGCATTTTGAATTGCCTTTTTTATTTTCTGATAGCCGGGAAACTCTACAAGCTTCTGCGATTCAGGCTTTTTTAGTTCTCCTGTTTTTGGGTCATGATAGAGCAATCCCTTGAATTCCACATTTTCATCTATATCAAGTAATTTTCTCACATCCGAGTATTTTACTGCTCTTTGGATAGTTTTTGCTTTATGTATGACTTGCTCTATCTCCTGAGGGAGAAGAGACTCCTCTTTAGCATCAACAATCAATCGCAAATTTTTTAATTTTTGTAACGCTCTAAAATACTCAAAGCTATAAGAACTTTTTGAAGCTCTCTGCTCATCTGCTTCAAAAGGACAGTTTGCCACCATATCTGCAACTGATTTTAAAGGTCTCTGAGTAAATGCTATTTCTTTGTACTCTCTTAAGAGTGCATCACTAACATAAGAATTTTCAAACTCTTTTTGTTTGGCAAAGATTATCTCTATCTCTTTTTCAAGCATACCTCTTGCGACAGAGTTTTCATAGTTGAGTTTTCCATCACTATCTTTTCCATTTCGTTTTTTCTTTTTCGTAGAAATATACTCACCAATAGTTAAATATTTTGAGTTCTGTAAAATAGTTTTATTATGCTCTATACCTGAAAGGACAGCTTTTCCTTCACTATCTGTTACTTCATCACTTTTGCGATTTGAGAAGTACCCTCTATGCTTTGCAATATGAATCATTATACGAGAGAGTTCTTTATTGTCCAGCTTTCTATAGAGAGCCTCCCTTCTTAACTCCCAAACATCTTTTTGCCCTTTATTGCCAATAAAAAGGGTATCAAGCTCATTTTGCGTCAAGATTTTATTTGAAAGAAGCAGTCGTTTTATCACCCGAAGTTTTTGAGCCTTACGTTTTGTCATTCGCCTTGCACTCCTTGCTTCACGACGAGGAAGAGCTAAAGACTTTCCATCTTTAGGGTGTTCTGCAATAGTAAATATTCTCACACCACTATCAATAATTGTATTATCCTCTAACTTTTTATCGTCAACATTTACCAAAGCCCATCCAATGGAAGTTATCCCTAAGTCTAATCCTAAAACTACTCTGCCCATTTTATTTCCTTTTAATGGAAATAATTATATCATAACAATATTAGCTTATCCGAGTGAGAAACGAGTGGGCTATAATAAAGAGGTTTAACAGTTCCTCTGCAAGGCTCTGATTATACTTAATCATCCTAAAAAAAACTGTTTTACTTTTCTTGAAATTTTACATTTTATCTCACTTTCTCGATAACTCTTCCTTAAAAATTTCTACTAGATTGATGCAGAGAAGCTCTGTTAATAAAATTGCGATAAAATTTCACTTATAAATTAAACACAAGGATATTTAATGTTAGTAACAAATCCAGCTCCAGATTTTACGGCTACTGCGGTTTTAGCAGATGGTTCGATAGTAGAAGATTTTAAATTAAGCGAGAACTATGGTGAGAAGGGTACAGTTGTATTTTTCTATCCACTTGACTTTACATTTGTTTGTCCATCAGAGATTATCGCATTTTCTCACAGATATGAAGAGTTCCAAAAGCGTGGTGTGAATGTTGTTGGTGTATCTGTTGATAGCCAATTCTCTCACTTTGCATGGAGAGAGACTCCAGTTGAAAAAGGTGGTATCGGTAGAATCAACTTCCCACTTGTAGCAGACCTAACTAAAAACATTGCTCGTGATTATGATGTACTTTTAAATGATGCAGTTGCACTTCGTGGTTCATTTCTTATCGATGATAAAGGTGTAGTGCGTCATGCAGTAGTAAATGACCTTCCACTTGGAAGAAATGTTGATGAGATGTTACGAATGATCGATGCACAGCAGTTTACTGATGAGTATGGTGAAGTTTGTCCAGCTGGTTGGCAAAAAGGTGATGAGGGTATGAAAGCAGACGCTGAAGGTGTTGCTGAATACTTAGCAAAACACGAAAGCGAGTTATAAGAACTCCCTTCCTCTTTTTTTAGTTCTGGAGTCTCTCCAGAACTACTTTACATCCCTCTGCAACTCCATATGTGCCTTTTGACTCGCCCTGTTTGCTTGATCATAACTTCCATAATGACTCTTTGATGCACATCCGACAAACCCCATAAAAAGAACTACACTTACAAATACTATTTTCATTTCACACTCCCAAAATATTTTCTCAGACATTATACCAATCCCCACTAAAAATCGAAAGTTTAAATAAAAGAGAAACTATTAGATGCAAGGCAGACTATCGTAGGAGCTACTAGTAGCTTCAAGATAGTCTAACGCAGTCAGATGATGGTTTCTCTTTTACCCAAAGGGCGAACATATTGCAGCACACTACTGCGTTAAAAGAGTTTGAAGCTACTAGTAGCTCCTGTACTCTTTTGCCTTGTACTGCACTGCAATATGCTCGTTTAAACTTTCGATTTTTAGTGGGGATTGGTATTATAGCATAGACTACTTTTTTTGACTTACTAAAATACCACCAATAACAATCAACCCTATCCCCATAAAAGTTAAAGTATCAGGAAAAGCATCCCCTAAAAGAAATCCAAATCCGATAGCAAAGGGGATATTTGTATAACTAATCACACCTATAATACTCAAGTTTGATGCACTATATGCCTTGGTGAGCAGCCATTGCGAGAGCGTAGAGATTATCGCCATAAAGATGATTAACATCCAGAGATAAAGTGTATGAGGCACCATAAACTCAGGAAATAAAAATGCCAATCTTTGAGGTGCATCAATGTGGGGTGCGATTAAAAAAAGAAGTGCAGGCAGGAGTGTACCAACCCCTACAAAAGAGAGAACAATGATGCGTGAGTCATAAATATCTTTGATTTTTTTGATAGTCGCATAGGCAGCAGCTGCAAAAAATCCCCCTAAAACTCCAAGAAGATGCTCATAAGATATACTCATATCAAAAGGTTTTGTAATAAGAACGACTCCTAAAAAACCTATAAAAAGTGCAACTGCCGTTTTTTTACTAAGATGTTCCCCCAGTAAATAGTAGGCTAAAATCGCCACAAAGAGAGGCGAAGTTTTATTAAGCGTTATCGCTTCACCTAGAGGAATGGTTGTGATTGTATAGAAAAAAAGTATCATAGCCGAAAACCCAAAAAGTCCACGGGTAAAGAGCAGATGTATTTTTCCACCACTTAACTTTGGCGGAGTATGTTTGAGCGCATATAAGATAAGTGCCACCCC
>JALWSY010000167.1 GCA_027083035.1 Sulfurimonas sp.
ACTCTAAAGCGTGCATCGTTTGAGACTCTTTTAAATCACTACTTAAATATTTTGCATAACTTTCATCAGAATTTTTGAGACTATTTTCATTGAGTCCATCACTAAAAAGTAGCAATTTAGAAAGATGCTTGGTATCTAAAAAATCTGTTTTTATGGTTTGTGTATATCCTGCTAAAGGAGGGTTATTGGATTTTATCTTTAAAACTTCTTCACTTGTTTCTTCTATGTAAAGTGCTGCAGGCATTGAAAACATAGCATACTCAAGCCTGTTATGTGGAGTATCAAAGTAAAAGAAACTAGCAGAGACTACCTCTTCATCTAGCAGGTTTGGTCCTATAAATTCTACTAGCTCTTGCACAGTCTCTTGAAGTGAAAAGCTTCTCTCTTTGATAGACAGAGTGATATTTCTGTTTATAAATGCACTACAGAGCATTGCCGTTACTGACGCAGATATACCCTTTCCCATCCCGTCAACAATAAAAATAAAATAGCTCTCTTGTGAAATTTTACGAATTATATAACTATCACCACTTAAGATATCTTTTGGCTTATAGAGTACCTCACAAACATACTCTGCCAATCTTTGACTCTCCTGCAAATCATTTTTAATAATAACACGCTCTTTATCATATGTAAGTTTCTCTTGATAGTTACTATATAGAAGCTGCTCCTTTTGCGTCTCAAAGAGTAATCTATCAGCAAGAACAGATTTAGCCACAAAAGAGAGCGTAGAAAATATCACTTCTGAAGAGAGTGGTTTTTTGATAAAACTTGTTATCCTGATATCTATCGCCCCTCGGAGCATCTCAAGACCTTCAAGCGCTGTAAGCATAATGATAGGAACACTTCTATCATGTTCACGAATCTTTTTACTCATCTCCAAGCCTGATAAAATAGGCATAGAGTAGTCTGTTATAACTATATCTACTTTTTCTTGTAAAAAAGTTTCATACCCACTTAGTCCATCATACGCAACATATACATTTTTAAAGAGTAGCTCAAACATCTCTTTATAAATTTCAATGAGCGCAACATCATCGTCAACACATAAAATATTCAATTCTTTATATATTTTTAAATCACTTTGCATTTACATCCCATATTATAATACTAAACTCTGCACCATCTTCTCGATTTTGCACCTCTATGTTACCACCAAGTGTCTCTCTAAGAATCTTCTTACTCATAAAGAGTCCAAGTCCTGTTCCCTTTCCTTGCTCTTTTGTTGTAAAGTATGGATCAAAAATTCTCTCTAGTACATCATTTCCAATACCTCCTGCATTATCACTCACTTTTATGATGCAATTTTTATCTTTCATATAGGCTTTTACTTTTATCTTCTTTAGTGTCTGACTACTTTCTTCAAGCGCATCTCGTGCATTTGAAAAGAGATTAATCAAAATATGCTCCAAATCTTTTTTATAAGTTTCAAGCGATAAATTCTCTTCTATCTCTGTTACAAATTCTATATCATGATTTTTAAGTTGCGCACTCATCAAACGCATAATATCATCTATGATATCCTGTAGTGCAACTACTCTTTTTTCATCTGTTGGTTTTGTAAAGTTCATAAAATCATTAATCGTTTGTGACATATCTTGTGCAACATCTTCAATGAATGTAGTTGTTTTTTTAATCTCTTGATGTGTTGCAAGCCCCATCTCCGCTTGCATATTTAACTTTATTGCAGCAGCACTCATGGCATTGAGAGGTTGTCTCCATTGATGTGCTATCATATTGACCATCTCTCCCATTTGTGCTAATCGAGACTGCTGCGACAGGAGTGCTTCTTGAAATTTTAACTCCGTAACATCCATAGAGACCCCTACTATCTTGTATGGTTTTGTATCTTCAAAGACCATTTTGCCAGTCTCTATAATTGTTAAATATTTACCATCACCTCTGCGAACTCTTATCTCCATAGAGTGTGCCTTATCATCATGGAGAGATTTTTGTGCATTTATCAGTTTCTTTCTGTCATCCTCATGAACCATATTCAGAAATTCTGCATATGTTGGCGCTCCAAGAGTGGCATCTCTTTGATAGATTTTAAAAGACTCCTCAGACCAAGTAATCTTTTGCGTTTTCAAATCCAACTCCCAACTTCCCAAGTGTGCTAACTCCTGAATCAGCGTAAGGGTATTTTTTTGCGCACTTACCTGCTCTTGTAAACTCTCTAAATGCTGACTCTCTTTGTGTAACTCCTGTGTGGTTACTGCTAATATATGCATAAGTGCGGCGAGTGTAACTGAATGAGCATTTTCATCTTTTGAAATTGCGATTTGCTCTATTCGTTTTATTTGTGTTGATTCAGAGAGTGCTACTGCTGTTAAAGTTTGGTTTAACAGTTCTGGTTTTGTGTCCGTATAGAACTCTCCATATGTGAAAAAACCACTTGTTTGTGCCACATTTGCAAACGGTTGTAACTCTTTTTCTACTAATGTATCTAAAAATCTTCTTCGCGCCATGCAAGAGTAGATGAAAAAACTCTCAACAGCTAAAGCTTCATCTTTGAAATGATAGTGTGTAATCGCATCTATATCGCCCACTCCCAAATAGACCTCAGTACCCTCTGCAACATTTCCTGCAAAACTTAAACTTCCATCTTCATGTTTATAGATGACTGCTCGGGCAATATCAATACCATCTTTATACATAATTAGCGGAAATTCAACTCCCTTTAATGGAAGTTCTTTAGCAATAGTTTCACCCAAATATTTGTTATAAAATTCTACGGTACGCATACCATCTATGGTGTACACTCTATTTTCTTTAGCGTGTGTTATTGTATGTGCTAATCCTATCTTTCTCCATCCAAAATTATAAAAGCTCTCCACTTGTAAGCTATCGGAATCAAGTGCAACGGCTACAGCACCCTGCCCATATAAATCAGCACCACAACCCACATAGCACTCTTCAAATCTTGCATTATCACCAGAGAGTCCTCCTGCTACTTTCACATTTGGAGCGATGGAGAAGATCCCATTTAAAAACTCCTCCCCATTACATAAAATCCCATCAGCAAATGCAAGTAAGAGTTTTGTTCTTGGGGTAACTAATTTTTTTGCAAGCGCTTTTCCTGTTGCAAAACTTTCACAACTATCACTATAGGCAATTTTTAACTCTGTTGCATCAAATAAAGAGATAGAGACAACACTACTCCTTAGCAAAACCTTACTACCGACTATCTCTCCATCTGTTGATGATGCAACAATAATAGCCTTTGGAAATGTTTTATTTAAAAAATGGAGCAACTCCTGAAATCTTGCTCTCTGCTCACCTGAAAAAACTTGGATAAGTACCGAGTTATGTTCACTAATAACATCTCTATCTCTAGCAAACAACTCCTCTAGATTTGTATCTCTACTTTCATATATGTATGTTCTCATAATACCCCCATTTTATCCCACTAACTCTGGTTTTGGCTCTGAGAAGAGATACCCCTGCGAATACTCGATATCAAGTTTTTCTACTAGATTTTGTACCTCTTGACTATGTACAAACTCCGCAATAACCTCTGCTCCAATACTCTTAGAGAACTCTGTAATCGTCTTCACTATGGAGTATGATTTCTCATCTGTGGCGATGTTTTTCACAAAAGCACCATCTATCTTTATGAAATCAACTTGCATAGCATTTACTCTCTCAAAGTTAGAGTTTTGCGTTCCAAAGTCATCAATCGCTATAGAGAAACCAAGCTCTTGTAGTGATTTAAGCTGTTTGAGAGACGCATCTACTCCTGTTGCACTAATACCCTCTAAAACCTCTAAAATCACACGAGAAGGATTTATCTTATACTCTTGAACTTTCTCCTTAAGATAATCTCTTAAGTAATTGTCGTTAAGATCAATCTCTGTAATATTGATAGAAAAACTGTATTCATTGTGTTGAAACTTTTGAAATGCTTTATCAATCATAACTCGTGTGATATTAGGGAGCATCCCTATCATCTCTGCAATATCTATAAAATAATAAGGAGAGTAAATTTCATTATTTGAAACTATGCGTGCTAGGCACTCATACTTGTTTATTTTTTTAGTTTTATTATCTACTATAGGCTGGAAGTAAGGTACAATACTATCAGAATCAATTGCTTCTCTTACAATAGGACTAAACTCCTGTATTTTTGACTGAAGTTTCTCAATTTTTAAATTTTGATCATAAAATTTGATACGGTTACGCCCCTCTTTCTTTGCCTCTTTAAGTGCCATATGTGCCTGTTGAAAAAGATTTTTCTCTCCTTTGGCTATGGCAATTGTTACTGTCCCTTTAAGCGAGTTTCCATTGAGAGTAATTACTGACTGGTGTATAATAGCCTGTAACTCTTTTGCATAGCGTTCTATAACATCTCTTTCATAACTTCCATCACATAAGATACCAAACTCATCACGCCCAAGATAGTATAGACTCGCCTTATCTAACATATTTGTAGATAAAATATTTGCTAGCGAAGAGATGACAAAGTTACCATTTTCATACCCATACACAGTATTAATGCTATCAAAATTATCGATATTGATGATGATTAAGATGTGGGGTTCTTTAATACTATCTAAGCGTCTATTTAATGCAAAACGATTTTGCAATCCCGTTAAAGTATCACTAAGAGCCTGTTCTTGAATAATGCGGGTCTTTTCGATTATCTCTTTTTCAAGATTTTCTCTATATGCCTGCATAATTCTCTTAGATAAAATGGAATCAACTAATCTCTTTATTGTTAAGACTATTTTATCTAGCTTGATTGGTTTTAATACAAAACCATCCACCCCGATTTCAATAGCTTCTAGAAGATAATCAGCAGTATTGTAAGCCGAAATGATTATTATCTTTTGAAAAGGATCACTCTGCTTAATATTTCTTGAGAGTTCTAAACCATCCATTCGTGGCATACTAATATCTGTAAAAACGATATCATAAGAACCACTTTGATATTTCTGCCAAGCATCTTCACCATCAAAAGCTACATCTACGTGATCAAAGAGTACACCAAGCATCATCATAGTCTGCTCTCTAACATCCCTTTCATCTTCGACATAAAGAATCCTAATCTCTTTTGTCTGTTTTACTAACTCTTGTATCTCACTATTCATCTCTCTCACTCCTCTTACTACACAAACCAAAGACAACTGTACCCATATTGTTTCAATTGTACCCCATTTCACGCTAATATAACTTTAAAAAGAGTAGTAACCTCAAAGTTTTCTAAAAAGACACTCTCTTTAGCTACCTAGATAGCAAACCGTTTTATACTTCTTCGCTAAAATTCCCCACAGATATAAACAAAAAAATTAAATATATCTAAGGAGAAATATCATGAAAAAATTACTATTATCAACTGTTTTAGCATCCCTACTAGCAACTACAGGACTCTATGCGAATAGTGAAATGAAAACCGTTAAAGAAGTGAATAAAGGAGCTGTTACAAATGGCACGCAAAACGCACTAGCAAATCAAAAAAGATTGATTCAAGAGGCAATAGACTCTTTGAAATATACCCAAAACGCTCTCGTTGCTTTAACACAAAGCAATCAAAAAGATGCAACAAAAGAGATAGAGAAAGCACTTGGAAAACTTGAGGTTATCCTTAGTGCAAAAGATGCACCCAAGTTTCTTCCAGTAGATAGTACAGTCACTATGGTTGAGTTTGTCGGGACAAAAGATGATGTAAAAAAGGGGCTTAGTAGCGTCAAAGATTTACTTGATGATAACAAAGTACAAGCTGCTCGCATCCTTTTAAACTCGCTACAAAGTGAAATAGATGTGACAGTTGTAAGTTTACCACTTGTCACCTACCCAGATGCTCTAAAGCTTGCAGCAAAGTATATCCATGACAACAAGCTCGAAAAAGCAAAAAGTGTGCTTGAAGTAGCACTAAGCACTTTTGATAAAACAACTACTGTTATCCCGCTGCCACTATTAAAAGCGACAGATCTTATCAATGTCTCAGCGTCACTTTCAAAAAATGGTAAAAAGGAACAAGCACTTAAGTACCTTGATGCAGCAGAAGAGCAACTCGATACCGCAGAAGCTCTCGGTTATGTAAGTCACTCAAGTAATACTTACAAATCTATCCATGAGATGATTAATCATGTTAGAAAAGAGATTAAAGGAAAGAACAAAGCTGAAAAACTTTTCGATACACTCAAAGAGAAACTCAAAGACTTTAAAGAGAAAGTTTTTTCTGAAAAATCAAAGTAGTACTACAATAATAAAAGGGGTAGGAGATTAATTATCTCCTACCCCTTGCAAACTCTCTCTTAATTAACCATTCACAATCTTCTCAAGTGTAGCAACAATAGATGGATCTTCAAGTGTAGAGATATCCTGTGTTATCTTCTCACCCTTAGCGATGGCACGCAGGATACGACGCATAATCTTTCCTGAACGCGTTTTTGGAAGTCCCGGAGCAAAGATAATATCATCACAAACAGCTATATTTCCTATCTCTTGCTTGATGATAGTGTTGATAGCTTTTACCTCCTCAACCTCATCTGCCACGCCCTCATCACTTTTGAGTACGATGTATGCAAAGATACCCTCACCTTTGAGTTCATGAGGTCTTCCAACAACAGCAACCTCTGCAACATTTGCATGTTTTTTGATAGCTGCTTCTACTTCAGCAGTTCCCATTCTATGTCCACTTACATTGATAACATCATCAGTACGCCCCGTAATGGTGATATAACCATCTGCATCATAAACAGCACCGTCACCTGTAAAGTAAACTGCTTTTCCGTCTTTTTTTACATCACCAAAGTATGATTTTACATAACGCTCTGCATCACCCCAAACACCACGAATCTGCGATGGCCAAGGTCTTGTGATGCACATATATCCAGTCTCATCAACTCCAACCTTCTCACCCGTCGCAGGGTCTAAAATCTCAGCAATAATTCCCGGAAGTGGCAGCGTAGCACAGGCAGGTTTAATCGGTGTAGCCCCCGGAAGTGGAGAGACGATATGTCCACCAGTCTCTGTTTGCCAGTATGTATCAACGATAGCACATTTACTAGACCCTACCTCTTCATAGTACCACTTCCATGCAGGAGGATCAATCGGCTCACCCACAGTTCCAAGCACTTTAAGAGTTGAGAGATCATACTTTTTCGGCTCATCTTCACCCATCTTGTGTAGTACACGGATAGCCGTTGGTGCTGTGTAGAACTGATTGATTCTGTGGTTCTCTACCATCGCCCAAGGACGCCCAGCATCAGGATAGGTAATAACACCCTCAAACATTACAGTCGTAGCACCCATTGCAAGTGGACCATACACGATGTAAGTATGCCCCGTAATCCAACCAATATCAGCCGTACACCAGTAAGTATCATTCTCTTTTACATCAAATACCCACTCCATAGTCATCTGCGCCCAGAGAATATATCCTGCTGAGTTATGCTGTACACCTTTTGGTTTTCCCGTACTTCCTGAAGTATAGAGTAAAAAGAGTGGATCTTCAGAGTCCATTACTTCAGCTTCACATACAGCAGACTTCCCTTGTATCAGTTCATTATAGGAGTAGTCTCTTCCTGCCTTCCAAGTAACCTCCTCCTCATTTCTCTCTACAACTAAAACCTTCTCAACAGGAGTATCTCCCTCTAAGGCTGCATCAACAACAGGTTTGAGCATATATGGTTTCTTCTTTCTAAAAGCACCATCAGCAGTAATAACTACCTTTGCTTCTGCATCTTCGATTCTATCTTTGAGCGCCTCTGCTGAGAATCCTCCAAATACTATCGAGTGAATTGCACCAATACGCGCACACGCTAACATCGCATAGGCAGCCTCTGGAATCATCGGCATATAGATAACGACACGGTCACCTTTTGTAACACCAAAATCCTCTTTTAGAAGGTTTGCAAATCTATTTACATTTTTATAAAGATCAAGATAAGTGATAGTTTGTACATCACCACGATCCCCTTCAAAGATAATAGCCGCTTTATTTTTGCGTGTATCTAAGTGACGGTCAATACATTGAGCAGCAACATTGAGCTTGCCACCATCAAACCACTTTACAAAGGGTGCATTTGCTTCATCAAGCACCCCGCTAAAAGGCTCTATCCAATCTATCTTCTCTCTTGCGGCATCACCCCAAAAGCCTTCATAATCCTCCAATGCTCTCTTTTGAAGTGCATTGTAAGCCTCCATACTACCTATTCGTGCCTCTTTGGCAAACTCTGGATTTGGTTGAAAAATCTGTTTTTCTGACATATATGTGTCCTCTATTTTTTTCTGATTTACACGATTGTAGCGCAAGATAAATCAATCTTTCCTTGAATGAATGAAAGCATCATTTCTACAAAGTAAATTTCAGATTTCAATTTATCACAACTTAGATTATGGTACAATATATAAATTTTTATAATGCAAGGAAGATGAATGCATAATTATTTCAAAAAAATCGTATTAAGTCTTAGCACTTCTGTTTTACTGCTTGGCGTTAGTGGTTGTGGTGGTGGTGGAGAGGAGTCTGCCCCTATTGTACAGACAGAGAAAAAGAAAATGTTAGAAAAATCTCCTACTGTCCAAAAAGCCTTTGACACTTTCAACAGTTTTGATTTTGAACATGCGACCAAAGAGTCTGAAGATGCGCTTGTTCAAGATCTCAAAGATATATTAAATAACCCAGAACCGGGTGACAACAGTCCTGACATTGAAACATCACTCGCACTAATTGAACTCTTTGACTTAGCGAAAGACCCAGTTATCTCAAAATATTTTAAAATCTCGCTCAAAGATTATCCTACTTTGGTGTCTAGTTTAACAGAGTACTCTGACTCTGAGGATGTAAACTCTCTTTTAGATGCAGATATGACAAATGCTCTGAGTAACTTTGACCTTGGTTCACTTATAGGTAAAGGTTTCTCTTACGACCTGCCACAACCCGCGCATGAAGCAGCACTTAAATTTAAAAAACTTAGTGATGCACTTGATAAAAGCTTCCCTGATGAGTCCTATGTATTTAGATATTGGGGCGATGGCAATAACGAAGATTTTGATGGTGTCATAGCTACTTACTTGCGTGTTGCACTCCTTACAAGCGCATCTCTGCTTGAGCTTATCTCCTCATACGACTATGGTCAACCTGAAGATTATGGAACAGAGTCCAACAACTACTCAACAGTACTCTATGATCCAGTCTCTGTACTTAACGCACAGCAAGTTTTTGTATTTCCTGAACCAGCCGATGCAGATTACCAAGAGTCTGTAAAGCGTCTGACAAACGCCAAAGCTCTACTAATAGAAGCAATGAAACTCTCCAAAAAAGTTGATATTAAAAGCCTTCCAAAGAGTGATATTGATTACTATGCAGCACAAGATGAAATCGATGCTGTTTTAGCAAATCTCACAGCAGAGGATGGTTCTAAAACAACTTATAACTATGATTTAGGAACACTTAAACCCTATCTTTACATTAACTTTCAAGCGATGTTTAACCCCGAAACTTCTATAGATATCAAAGACTTTGGTACAAATGTCTTTATGTATGATTGTGGCAGAAGCGAGTATGATCCTACTGCATCACAAGCAGATGGCTCCAAACCGGTTTGTAAAGATGGTACAACTGCAAGTGTTCGTTTAGATGAAAGTCTTGCGAGTAGCATCGCTGATGAAGATACAAACTTTGATGAACTTGTTGTGGATATGGTTGCAGCAGGTGTTCACTTTGGTATCACAACAGAACAGTTAATGCCGGAGCTGTTTAAAACTATAAACGACGCAGCAAAATAACTTCATTAAGTAAAACCTTTTTTTAGGTTTTACTCTTTTACACCCAAAAATTTTCTTCTGTTTATAAAAGCTTCTAAACTTATACTATAATTTCAAAAATATTTATACTAAGGAAAAAGTATGTTTGGAAGAACAAAATTAAAAGATTATAATATCTCCCCAGAGGAGTCACTCAAGCAGCAGTATGCAAAAATATCTACGAATAAAGGAGATATCTGGGTAAAACTCTACCCTGATGAAGCACCTAACACCGTTGCTAATTTTGCACACTTAGCAAATACAGGTTTTTATGACAACCTTAACTTTCACCGTGTTATCCCCGGTTTTATGGCACAAGGTGGATGTCCTGATGGAACAGGTATGGGTGGACCTGACTGGGCTATTAAGTGTGAGACAGATACAAACACCTCTGTACACCGCCCGGGAACACTCTCAATGGCACATGCAGGACCAAATACGGGTGGAAGCCAGTTTTTTATCTGTTTTGTTGATTGCCCTCACTTAGATGGTGTCCATACTGTCTTTGGTGGTATCGAAGAGGACGATGAGGAGAGCTTTAAAGTTCTCCAGCAAATTCAGGGTCAAGATGCTATCAACTCTATTAAAGTAGTTGAAAAACGCGACTAGGATTTTCCTATTTTAGTACATATCTGTTGTAGCGTTGATTCGCACTTTTTTTTAGAAAAACTTCAAAAAGATTATCCACAGGAGAAGCTTACAGGCTTCTTCTACGATCCTAACATCCACCCCTACTCTGAGTATCAACTTCGTCTGCTTGATGTCAAGCGTTCTTGCAAAAAACTCGGTATAGAATTACTTGAAGGTGAGTATGACTATGAGTCTTGGCTTGAGGCTGTTCGTGGTTTAGAGAGGGAGCCTGAAAAGGGTGCAAGGTGTGAGGTCTGTTTTGATAAGAGATTTATCACAAGTGCAAAAAAAGCACTTGAACTTGGTGAAGATAAAATCACCACTACCCTCCTTGTAAGCCCCCTGAAGTCACAAGAGCAACTCAAGCGTGTTGGGGATGATTTTCATAAAAAACATGGTGTGGAGTTTATCGCAGTAGATTATAGAAGTGGCGGCGGTACGCAAGATCAAAGCCGTGTTACAAAAGAGGAGCAGCTCTATAGGCAAGACTACTGTGGCTGTATCTTTGGTTTAACTATGCAAAGAGAGCAACAAGAGAGACTTATGGATGAGATGTTCTCCCCAATCTCAGGAGCAACTCTTCCTGCATCAATAGAGGAGCGACTTGAACTCTATACAAGAAGAAATGAGCTTGAAGATGCAGGTATCGATTATAAAATCATCAAACAAAAGTTTTTAAACTACAGAGCTTTTAATTTTAGAGTTTTAAAAGGGAAAACAACACCACTTGATGCCTATGCTCTAAGCTACTCAACACTTCCACGCAAAAGAGCGCAAGGAAGAGTAGAATATTCTCTGCATAACATACACTATTTCAACCGTGAAGAGATTCTCTTTATCACTTTGGATTACTTCAATGATGCAAACAACACAGAGTATAAAAGTATAAAAGAGCTTATCTATAATCCTCTCTCTATAGAAGATGAACTTGCATTTCGAGCCAAACTTACGCACTCAAACTACGACCTTACTCCCATCATAGTGATGCAAGATATACCTAAGGGGAAACTCACCATAACACTCGATGCAAAAACTTACGAAGATGTTCGAGAAAAACTAATCATAATATAATCTTTTTTTAGATAAAATGCCCAAAATATTATTATAAGGCTTTTACATTATGACTATGGATGTTATGGAAATTCAAGAAATTTTACCACACAGATACCCTTTTTTACTCGTTGACCGTGTTACAGACCTCACAAAAGGAGAGTCTGTTATAGGATATAAAAATGTATCTATCTCAGAACCTGTATTTCAAGGACACTTTCCTGACCATCCCATCTATCCGGGTGTAATGATTTTAGAGGGTATGGCACAAGCGGGTGGCATCTTAGCCTTTGAGAGTATGGATATGACAAAAGAGGAGGCTGCACAAAAAGTAGTTTACTTCATGAGCATAGACAAAGCCAAGTTCCGTGCACCGGTAAGACCCGGTGACAAACTAGAGTATCGTATCTCAGTTATCAAACAAAAGGGTGCTATTTGGATGCTTGAGGGCAAAGCATATGTAGATGATGCACTTGTATCTCAGGCTGAACTCAAAGCTATGATTGTTGATAAATAGAAGCTGCCCGTGAGTAAAATATCTGAATTAGCAATCATTGAAGATGGTGCTAAAATTGGTGAAAATGTCGAGATTGGGGCGTTTTGTCATATCTCTGCTGAGGCAATCATTGGTGATGGAACAACTATCGCTCAGGGTGCCTGTATCTACGGTAAAACGACCATAGGAAAAAACAAT
Organism: Sulfurimonas sp.; assembly: GCA_027083035.1. Classification (GTDB taxonomy): domain Bacteria; phylum Campylobacterota; class Campylobacteria; order Campylobacterales; family Sulfurimonadaceae; genus Sulfurimonas. Next base: position 12,128 of record JALWSY010000167.1, read on the forward strand.
AGAATTTTTTCGCATGCAGTTCTTGGCTCTATTCCTCAAGATTTGAAATATAATGGCGAAGATGTAGAGCTTATCAT
>JALWSY010000168.1 GCA_027083035.1 Sulfurimonas sp.
TTGGGTGGGAGTTGGTACCATGAAAAGCCTGTAAAGTACTCAAAAGGGGCATCAAAGAGAATATAGTTTAAATCCTCCTGATCTAAAAAATCAAGAAGAGCTAAAAAACCATCAGAGGAGTCTCCTCGCCCATGAAGAATAATCATCAATTTTTTAGAGGGTATTTTTGCAGGAATAAATTGGTTTTCTAGCTCTAAGTGTTCAAAATTCATTTTTTTCTTTTTCTTTTTAGATTTTCGCTTGGTATGTAAAATTCTAAATTTTGTAATTTTTTGAGAGAGACTTGATTCTTTTGTATAAGTTGCTCAAGCCTCTTTTGTGTATCATCATCAAAAAGGAGTGCTACATCCTCTTTAGTAAGTGGTCTTTTATCTAAGGTATTGAGTATATCTGCATCACTATAAAAAGCATTATTTGCTTCTGCATGAATCCTTGATGCAATGTGAATAGGCAGAGAGGCATTAAAAAGCATAGAGAGTTCATGTAACTCTTTATAACTCACACCCATAACAGGATATGCAGGAGGTCTGTCAATCGTTCCTAGGTCAATGCGTGAGGCATTTATCTCAAGGAGTACATCATTGAGTTTTGCTACCTCCTCTTTAGTGTCATTGAGTCCATGCACAAAGAGAATCTCGATAAAGAGTTTTCCCTTATAAATTTGGCTAAACTCTATAACCTTTTGGACAACTGCATTAATATCTATGCTTTCGTGAGGTCGATCTATCTTTTTAAAGATATGACTACTGACTGCATCAAGGGAGAGTTTTACTTGGTCGAGTTTTAAAAGAGCATTAAAAATATCAGGATTCACTAATGATGCACTATTTGTAAGGATAAGAGTCTCTGTTTCGTTTTTTATACTATTTATCTCTTCTATAAGTTCATTAAGATAGGGATAGAGTGTAGGTTCACCATTGGCTGTAAGTGTTATCACATCTATCTTCTCGTCAAGATGTTTTTGCAACTCCTCTATAATCTCTTGAACTTGAATAGTTTCGCTTTGGGCAGAAACTGTAGCACTCGGGGCGAGTTCACAGTAGAGACAGTCAAAGTTACACTGTTTGGTAGTAGGGGAGAGGTCGATACCCAAACTCATGCCAAAACGGCGTGAGTTAATAGGTCCGAAAATTATACTATTTTTTACTGACACGCTGGCACTCAGATACAAAGTGCTTTGCATTCTCTACAGGCACATCAGGAAGGATACCGTGACCCAAGTTAAAGATATGACGTTTTGTCTGCATAACGCTTTGAATATGCTCTACAGACTCTGTTGTTGCCTCTTTGGAGTAGAGACGACAGGGTTCCATATTTCCTTGAAGGACATATTTGTCTCCAAGTTTCTCTTTTGCCAACTCCATAGGTGTAGCCCAGTCCACACCAAAAACATCAAAGTTCCCATAGACTCTATCATAAAAAGCAGGAATACCTTTTGGAAACATAATGATAGGAATATGCGGATACTTCTCTTTGAGATACTCAGCAATCTCTACCATATACTTCCAAGAGAACTCATCATATTTTTCAGTCTCAATAGCAGCTGCCCAAGAGTCAAAGATTTGAACTACATCAATCCCTGCTTCAATCTGTTTTTCCATATAGAGTTTTACAACCTCTGTAACTTTTGCTAAGATATTGTGCAGTAGTTCAGGGTTTGAGTACATCATTTTTTTGCAAACATTATAAGTTTTTGTTCCCTGTCCCTCTATCATGTAGGTTGCAAGTGTCCAAGGCGCTCCGGTAAAACCGATAAGTGCTTTATCCTCAGCAAGTTGCTCTTTTATAAGTTTAATAGTATCATAGACATAAGTGAGTCTGCTTGCTGCTTCCTCACCTCCTATAAGTCTCTCTAAATCTGCCTGAGAAGCGATAGGGTCTGAAAACTTAGGACCCTCTCCTTTTACAAACGACAAATCCATTCCCATCTCATCAGGAATCACGAGGATATCACTAAAGAGTATAGCTGCATCAACGCCAACTATATCTACGGGCTGGAGTGTTACCTCACACGCTTTTTTTGGATCATGGCAGAGGTTTAAAAAGTTCCCAGCCTCCGCACGAACTGCCATATACTCTGGAAGATAACGCCCCGCTTGTCGCATCATCCACACAGGTGTGTAAGGTGTCTCTTTTCCTAAACATGCATCTACAAATATTTTACTCATTATCTTATTATCCTTAATTTTATTTCATAAAATGAAGGGAACCTTTTCCTATTCATTTATCACGAGAATGGAAGTAATTCCATTCTCTACGTTAACACTTGGTTTCCTTCAGCAGGAAGCTCATTGCACTAGTGCAATTTTATAAAAGTTTATTAAATCTTATTAATGTTTGTGTCCAACTTTACTCAAAACAAATAAACCACCGGCTACTGCTGTGATAGAGAGGGCAAAATAGAGCATCTCTAACGCACCATTGTACTCAGTATGTCCTACTTTTTGAAAAAAACCAACAACAAGTACCATTACAATGACTTTAGAGATTTTATCTTTGAGTTGGTCAAGGGAGTGAATAGCCAGAATTTTACTCTCCTTCTCATCTCCTTTTGCTGCATCAATATCTGAGATAAAGAGTTCATACAGACCAAAAGAGAAAATTATCATAACTACACCAATAAGATACAAATCGACTGCACCGATGATGCCACCAACAACATCTTCATGAAAATGTTTAGGGTGGAGATGGTTTATATAGGTGGAAATTACCATTTGCGCTGTATTATAAACATCAACAGAGGCTACAATAAAAAGCGCTACAGCGCCAATAAGACCAAAAACAACAGCCATGATGACCATAAATCTTGAAGCCCAAAGAGTGCTTTCAAATGCCTTTTCCATCATTTACTTGTTTCCTTCCATCTCTACCCATTTTTGAGCGATTCTCACTGCATTTGTCGCAGCACCAACGCGTAAGTTATCTGCTACAATAAACATATGGAGCATATTTTTAGAGAAGAGATCATTTCTGATACGCCCTACAAAAGTCTCATTCATATCTACACAGGTTGCAGGCATAGGGTAGAGTGCCTCTTCGGGTTTATCTAAGATGACAATGTTTGGTGCTTTTGAGAGTAACTCTCTTGCCTCAGAAGCTTCCACCTCAGAGTCAAAGGTAAGCGTAAGTGCTTCAGCATGACCACGAAGTGTCGGTACACGCACACAGGTAGCACTTAGAGCTATGTCTTTGTGCATGATTTTAGAGGTCTCATTGACCATCTTCATCTCCTCTTTTGTATATCCATTTTCAGTAAATACATCAATCTGAGGAATAACATTAAGTGCGATTTGTTGATTAAATGCCTTGTGTTCGGCATCTGAGAGTGTAAATGCAAAAAAGGATTGCATCTGATTTACAAGCTCCTCCATAGCACTCTTACCTGCACCACTTGTCGCTTGATATGTTGCTACATCAACACGCACCAAGTCATACGCCTCATCAAGAGGTTTGAGTGTCTGTACCATCTGAATAGTAGAACAGTTAGGGTTTGCAATGATACCTGTCTGCTGCCACTTTGCGATATCTTCAGGATTTACTTCAGGTACAACAAGGGGTGTATCTGCATCCATTCTAAAGTGAGAGGTGTTATCTATCACTACAGCACCTGCTTTTACCGCTGCTGGGGCAAACTGCGCACTCACACTTCCACCTGCACTAAAGAGTGCTATATCTATCTCATACTCTTCAAATACACTCTCTGTAAGCTCGACAATATCAAGCTCTTCATCATTAAAACTTACTTTTTTTCCTACACTTCTTGCACTTGCAAGGGGTAGGAGTTTATTTAACGGAAAATCAATCTCCGAGAGAAGTGTTAGTATCTCCTCTCCAACAGCACCATTGGCACCCACTACCGCAACATTAAATCTTTTTTCACTCATCTCTATCTTCTCCTATTTGTTTATGTTTTTTCTATTTTCGTACATCCAAAAAGAGTTCCTCTTTTTGAATCTCATCTGTTTCACTTAAGATGACAGAGCGCTCCACCACAGAGATAAGTTCTCTGATGTTTCCCGGCCATTTATACTCTAAAAGTTCACTTTTTGCTTCATTCGAGAAGACTTTTTGCTCAAATCCATACTTCTCACAGTTCTCACGGCAGACAGCTTGGGCTATCTGGAGTATCTCATCTTTTCGCTCATGAAGTGGGGGAATATTCAGCGGAATAGTGTTAAGTCTGTAGTAGAGATCTTCCCTAAATTCACCATCTGCTATTTTCTGTGTCAGATCTGCATTGGTGGCTGAGATAATGCGGATATCTATTTTGATGCTCTTAGAAGAGCCAAGTCTGCGTACCTCTTTTTCTTGCAAGGCACGAAGTAGTTTTGCCTGAACAGCGTAGGGCATCTCTCCAATCTCATCTAAAAAGAGTGTACCCCCGTTTGCTAATTCAAACTGTCCCGCTTTTGCTTCAGTCGCATCAGTAAAGGCACCCTTTTCAAACCCAAAGAGTTCACTCTCTATAAGATTTTCAGGAATCGCAGCCATATTTATCGCTATAAAAGGTTTTTTTGCACGAGGGGAATTTTTGTGTATATATGTTGCAAAGACCTCCTTTCCAACACCACTCTCTCCAAGAAGCAGGATGCTAGCATCTGTTTTTGCTGCTTTATCTGCGATGTTTAGCACCTTGGTAAGCGCATCAGATGTTCCTAAAAAAGCACCTTTAGCGCTTCTTTTTTTAGGAGCAGCTTTTTTTACTTTGAGGATTTTATCTTCTCGCTTGATGGCTTCTATAAGGGCATCTATATCAAAGGGTTTGAGGAGAAAATCTTTGACTCCAAGATGAATAGACTCTATGGCCTTGGAGAGGGTGGCATTTCCTGTCATGATAATGACTTCATAACGGCCACCCAACTCTTTGACAAGTTCGATGCCATCCATACCCGGCATATTAATGTCTGTAATAACTAAGTCGAAGCTATCATCTAAACCTTTGAGTGCATCTTTTGCATTCTTAAAAGTTTTGACTTCAAACTCTTTGAAATCGCCCATCGCGATTTCAAGAGACTTTCTCATATTAATATCATCTTCAACTATTGCGATTTTCACAAACTATTCCTGATTAGAGCCTATTTTAAAGGTGAAATTATAGCGAAATTTTCATTAAAATCGACTTTGAAGCAAGTTGTCCTAAGTGTAAGGGTAGTAAATGAACGATACTGAAAATCTGTAGTTTTGCTGTGACTCTCAATACTGAGTCCTAAGGTATGTAAAAAGTTGATAAACTCTTCACTATTTTTTTGAATAATAGTAGTGAGATTTTTCTCTCCATCACTCTCTAAAGAGATTGAAGCATAAGGTTTCCCTTTACATTTAGTCATAGCATGAGAGATATCTAGAGTTTCATTGTAGAGAATGGCATTCTCTACTGTATATCTGTAAGATATGAGGTATTCACCTGCATGAAGAGCAAGTGAGAAAAAAGAGAAGAGAAGAGTTACTTGAAGGCTTCGTAAGATACTACTATCTCCATCTCCACTTCACAGAGACCATCTTTAAAGGTAGTCTCAACGATATTTGCATTTTTTACCATCGCAGCAACTGCTGTTCTGACAGTAGAGCGTTTGACCATCATATTTTTAATGAGGTCTTGTCCATCAACACGAACACCTTTTACTTTTTCAGCAATAAGTCTGTACCCATCGGCAACTGCAGCTCTTTTTGCCAAAGCATAGGCTTGTGCAGGAGAGTCAGTATTGATAGGTGCAACTCCCTGACCGATTACACTTACTACCATAGTTTTGTTAATACCAAGCACAGACTCAGTATCACAAACACAACCTGCTGGCATGACTACCTGATTAGAACATTCACAAGGTGAATTCATAGAAACACTCTCAGGAGTACCTTCCATCGAGCCTTCTTCATTTGCCATGAGAGAGGAAGTGGAAGCAACTCCCAATAGTGCAGCTAATAATAATGAATATTTCATTGTAGAACCCTTTTTAATAATTAGCTACAAATAAGCAAATACTATTCCAAGTCTAAAGTACCCTCCGCTTCACTCTCTGCATCATCCTCTTTTTCCTCTTTCGGACAGCGAGAGATACTTGCTACATCATCCCCTTTGACTATGTAAACTCCAGAGGTATTACGGCTTGATTTTGAGATGGTCTGCATATCAACACGAATCATCTTACCACTCTTAGTAAGTGCCATCATATCCATGCCCTCATCCACCATAAGACATCCAACGATATTTTTACCCGTTTTTGCAGTCATCTTCATAGCGATAACACCAGAACCACCACGGTTTGTAAGTCTATACTCACCCGCTTCTGTTCGTTTACCGATACCTTTTTCAGCTATCATAAGTATCTCTTGAGAATCATCAACGATAATATTCGCATCAACAACCTCGTCACCCTCATGCTTAAACTTAATACCACGCACACCACGAGTTGAACGACCCTGATCACGCGTCTTTTCTATCTCAAACTTAATACACTGTGCATATTTTGTTACTATAAAGAGGTAGCGGATATTTTTGTCTGCTATTTTTGCGGTGATAAGTGCATCATCCTCATCAAGAACAATCGCTCTTACACCATTGCTTCTGATATTACTAAATTCACTTAGGTTTGTTCTCTTTACTACACCATTTTTCGTAAAAAATACTAAACTTTTCTCTTCGCTAAAGTCTGTTGTCGGGATGATAGATTGAATCTTCTCATCTGCTACAAGGTTAATGAGGTTGACTACCGCTTTTCCTTTTGCTGTTCTGCTTCCCTCAGGGATTCTATAAACTTTTAACCAATGGAGTTGTCCACGATCTGTTACGAAGAGGAGTGTGTCATGTGTGTTACAAGTAAAGAAGTTCTCTATAAAGTCATCTTCGTAAGTAGTAACAGCAGTTTTGCCTTTGCCACCACGCTTTTGTTTCTCATAGGCTGCAAGTGGAACGCGTTTGATATAACCGCGGTGAGTGATTGTCACTACCATTGGCTCATTTGGTATAAGATCTTCGATATCTATGTCATCATAATCATCTTCAATCTCTGTACGACGCTTCTCAGAGTAGGTCTCGAGTATTTCATCAAACTCCTCATCGATGATACCATGAAGCACCTCTTCACTTTTAAGGATAGACTCAAGATACTCGATGAGTTTCATTAGTTCTGCTAACTCATTCTCTATCTTCTCTATCTCAAGACCCGTTAGGCGTCCAAGTCTCATTGCAACGATGCTTGATGCTTGAATCTCACTAAAGTCAAACTCTGTTACAAGGTTCTCTTTTGCAGCTTCTTCACTATCTGATGCACGGATAACACGGATAACATCTTCGATGATATCTATCGCTTTTTTAAGTCCCTCTAAGATATGCGCTCTTGCTTTTGCCTTTTCAAGGTCAAAGATAGTACGGCGGATAATGATAGTTTTACGGTGGTTGATAAAGTGCTTTAAGATATCAATAAGACCAAAAATTCTCGGCTCTTGATTTAAGATAGAGAGCATAATGATACCAAAGGTAACCTGCATAGAGGTCTGCTTAAAGAGATTGTTCAGCACTATTTCGCTCATGGCATCTTTTTTCAGTTCGACAACGACACGCATACCATCACGGTCAGACTCATCGCGAATAAGTGAGACGCCATCTATCATCTTGTCCTTTACAAGGTTTGCAATGTTTTCGATAAGACGTGCTTTGTTTACTTGATATGGTAGCTCATCAATAACGATAATCTCTTTTTTTGCACTCTGTTCAATGTGTGTTTTTGCACGAACCTTAATGCGTCCGCGACCACTCTCATACGCATCCATAATACCTTTCTTACCAAAGATGATACCACCTGTTGGAAAGTCCGGTGCATGGATATGCTCCATAAGTTCTATAAGAGAGATATTTGGGTTGTGTAGAATAGCTTTAAGTCCATTCATAATCTCTACAGGGTTGTGTGGCGGAATATTTGTAGCCATACCAACAGCAATTCCTGAAGAGCCGTTTATGAGAAGGTTAGGCACGCGTGTAGGCATAACATCCGGCTCTTTTGTTGTACTGTCGTAGTTGTCTATCATATTAACAGTATTTTTCTCTAAATCTTTTAACAGTTCTCCTGCATACTTTGTCATGCGTGCTTCAGTATAACGCATAGCTGCAGCAGAGTCTCCATCTACAGAACCGAAGTTTCCTTGCCCATCAACAAGTTCCATACGCATAGAGAAGTCTTGCGCCATACGCACAAGTGCATCATATACTGCAGTATCACCATGAGGGTGGTACTGACCGATAACATCACCAACAATACGAGCAGACTTTTTATACTTTGCACCATGAGAGAGATTGAGCTTATCCATAGCGTATAAAATTCTTCTATGAACAGGTTTAAGACCATCTCTAACATCTGGCAATGCACGTCCAACTATAACACTCATAGAGTAGTCAAGGTAAGAGTTCTGAAGTGTCTCTTCTATATTTATCTGTTGTATATCATCATTATCTAGCAAATTAGCCATTAAAACACCCTATAATAGTTTAAAAAATATTGAGTAGATAATACCAAAAATAGCCTTAAGAAAATGTTTAAGTATGCTTAAATTTTAAACAAAATTAGAGTGTATAAAAATTAATCACGATAGAAATATTTTCAAGAGTGATTTGTGTCATACTTCGTTTTGAAAATATTTACATAAAGGATTCACATGAAGAAATGGCTTATAGCTTTAATGCTGGCTTTACCATCTTTAGCACTAGCTGAAGATACTCTCGACACGGGTGATACAGCATGGATGATGATATCTACTGCTTTAGTATTACTTATGACACCGGCAGGACTTGCACTATTTTATGGTGGTATGACAAGAAGTAAAAATGTATTAAACACATACGCAATGGTTCTTGGAGCATTTGTTGTAGCGTTTATCGCTTGGATAGCTGCTGGTTACTCTATGGCGTTTGGTGATGGTGGTTCACTTCAGAGCTATATCGGTGGATTTTCAAATGCATTCCTTAGTGGAATTAACTGGTCGGATTTAAGTGGAACATATCCTACTTATGTATTTGTGGTATTCCAAGGTACATTTGCGGCTATTACTGTAGCAATCGCTTCTGGTTCTGTTATTGAGCGTATGAAGTTCTCTACTTGGTTAGTATTTGTAGCAATCTGGACTATCTTTGTATATGCTCCGATTACACACATGGTATGGGGTGGAGATGGCGCACTTCTCTTTGATGCAGGTGCTTTAGACTTCGCTGGTGGTACAGTTGTTCATATGAATGGTGGTTTGGCAGGTTTAGTGCTTGCATATCTCGTTGGTAAAAGAAAAGGGTATCCTAAAATTGCAATGAAGCCAATGTCTGTTATGTTAACTGCTTTAGGTGCAGCGCTTCTATGGTTTGGTTGGTATGGATTTAATGGTGGATCTGCATTTGGTGCAAATGCTGTTGCTGGTCTTGCTTATTTAACTACTACTTTAGCTACTGCTGTTGCTGCTGTGGTTTGGATTCTTATTGAGTGGACTGTGTATAAAAAACCAACACTTTTAGGTGCTGCTTCAGGCGTTGTTGCAGGGCTTGTAGCTATTACTCCGGCTGCCGGTTTTGTTGATGTATCTGGTGCTATTATCGTTGGTGGTGTTGGTTCTGTAGTTGGTTTCTTTGGTGTTGCTGTATTGAAGAAAAAACTTGGTTATGATGACTCTTTAGATGCATTTGGTATTCACTTTTTAGCTGGTTTGTGGGGTGCATTAGCAACAGGTGTTTTAGCTGTTGCAGATCAAGATTTACTTTGGGATGGACCACTGAAAGCTTCAGGTGATAGAATGGGTCAATTTATGGTTCAAGTTGAGTCTGTTGTAGTTGTTGGAATGGTTACTTTAATCGGTACTGTAGTTGTTTACTATATCGCTTCAGCATTGACAGGTGGTGGTCGTGTAGATGAAGAGACTGAACAAGTTGGACTTGATGAAGCTGTTCACGGTGAAAAAAGTTTAAACATATAAGGAACAAAATATGAAAAGAATAGAAGCAATAATTAAACCCTTCAAACTTGAAGATGTAAAAGATGCACTTGCGGAGATTGGTATTACTGGTATGACAGTAAGCGAAGTAAAGGGTTATGGTAGCCAAAAAGGGCATTCAGAGCTTTATCGTGGTGCAGAGTATGTTGTAGATTTTTTACCAAAAATCAAAATGGAGATGGTTGTCTCTGAAGATATGGTAGAGAAAGTTACTAGCACTATCGTAGAAGTAGCGCGTACTGGTAAGATTGGTGATGGAAAGATATTTGTTAGTGATATCGAAAAAATCATCAGAATTCGTACTGGTGAAGAAGATACAGAAGCTATCTAAATCTCCTCTTACTCAGATATCTACACGCTCCATGCAGGAGTGTGTAGGCTCTCTCCTCTTTAACACTTCTGTAACACTCATTTTGATACTATCTGTTTCATGAAGCGCCACTCAAACTCTTTTTTCTTATCGCTCTTTGTTCACCTCCTTATTTTACTCTTTTTGTTTTTTATCTATAAGCAGTTCAATGTAAAAAAAACTGTAAGTGAAGAGCAACTTACTTGCATACAACTTGATTGCCTTAGCTCTAAAGTTGCCCCTATAGCACCTCCTCAAAAGATGGTAAAGTCAAAAGAAAGAGTAGCGATAAAAAAAGTAAAACCCAAACTAAAAAAGAAAGTAAAAAGAAAGAAGAAAATAGAGAAGAAAAAAGTAGCTCTCAAAAAAGAGAAAAAGGTCATTAAAGCAAAAGTAAGCAATATAGTAAAGCCAACTCCTCTAGTGCAAAAAAAGCAAGTAGAAAACAAATCTGTAATAAAACAACCAAGACTAGCAACTCCTTCTTCAAAAGTAGTTAAAAATCCTACAGTTGTAAAAACACTCTCGGCACAAGAGCAGTATATAAAAGAGAATTTGGCAAAAATTAGAACGCTTTTGCAAGAGAACCTGTACTATCCAAGACGCGCAAGAAAAAGAGGAAAAGAGGGCGTTGTGAAAATTAAGTTCAGGCTCTCAAAAAGTGCAGAAATTTCAAATATACAAATTATTGAGTCAAAGAGTGATATACTCAGTCATGGTGCGATAAAAACTTTAGAGAGTCTCTCTTTTAAACTCCCCCCTCCAAAGGAGGAGCTGATTTTGAATGTACCTATCTCTTATAAACTGAGATAAAACTACTTCTTGCCATAAAAAAGCAAGTAAGTAGAGGGAAGTATAAGGAGGGTTAAAAGAGTAGAACTTATAATGCCTCCCGTGATAACTACAGCTAAGGGGTACTGTATCTCGCTTCCCACACCTGATGCATAAAGGAGTGGTAAAATACCAAAAAGTGTAGTAAAGGCTGTCATAAGAACAGGGCGCAGACGCAGGAGTGTTGCATCTTTAAGAACTGTTTTTAGGTTGACATCAGGAAATTTCAGACGCAACTCATCGATGAAACTTACCAAAACAATACCATTTAAAATGGCGATGGCAAAGATAGCTAAAAAACCTACTATTGCTGAGACTGAGAGGTAGATACCACTCATAACAAGCGCGATAATACCACCGATAAAACCAAAAGGTACATTAAGTAGTATTATCATCGCTTTACCTACAGAGTTAAAGGCTGTATAGAGCAGAAGGATAACAAGTAAAATAGTGATTGGGATAATTATCATCAGTTTTTGTGTAGCCTCTTGCATATTTTTAAAGTCTCCAGCCCAGCCTATATAGTATCCTGCTGGCATCTTTACTTTTGACTTTATGATACTATCAGCTTCTGCAACAAATGAAGCAACATCACGCCCTTCAACCTCCATGGAGAGAACCATATAACGGCTCAAGTTTTCACGCTTGATAAATGATGCTCCCTGTTGTATCTCTACCTTACATATCTGATCAAGCGTTACAAGTGCGCCATTTTTTGAGCGGAGTGTTACTTTTTTAATAGCCTCTGCATCTTTTTTAGCACCTTTGACTTTTGCAACGATACCAAAACGACGGATACCCTCTATTTTCTCACTTATAGGCTCTTCACCTATACCGTTACGAATGATGTCCATTACTTCATCTACGCTGATGCCATAACGAGCGAGTGCAAGATAATCAGGGGTGATTTTTATCTGTGCCTGACCGAGTTGCGACTCTACTTCCATACGCTCTAAACCATCAACACCACTTATCGCACTCTGAATCTCTTTAGAAATTCCATCAAGAACTTTTTGGTCATCACCGTAGATTTTTACTGCAAGTTCTGCTTTTACACCCTCTAAAAGCTCTTCTATTCTCATCGCAATGGGTTGTGTTGGAACAAACTGCACAAAGGTAAAATGATGCTCTAAATCTTCATTCATTCTGTTTGTGAGAGCTTCAAGGTCTTCTATATTTGGCTTGAGTGTTAAAAGAATTTCCATATAGTTTCCTTGTGCAGTCTCACCCTTTTCACTTCTTCCAATCATAGCAAGTACGGAAGAGACACTTTTTGAGTAGTTTTTGAGTATATAGCTCTCTATCTCTTTTGATGTTTGTAGTGATTGGCTTAGAGCCGTTCCGGGGATAGCTATTACTCTATACATAATTGACTCTTCATTAAGTTCAGGCATAAACTCACGCCCTTGTTGCGAGAGAAGATATGCTAAACCTATAAATAGAATAGAAACAGCAATCAAAACAGATTTGGCATGTCCAAGAGCAAACATAAGTAGCGGTGTATAGGCTTTTTTGATAGAGCGCATTACTACATTTTCACTTGAGCCTGTAGGTTTTAAGAGTAAAAGAATTAAAACAGGGACAAGAACTAAAGCTACCAGAAGTGAGCCAAGCATTACAAAAACAATGTTGAGTGCCATTGGTGCGTAAAGTTTTCCAGCAAGTCCATCAAGTGAGAGGAGGGGAATAAATACTGCTGCAATGATTAAAACGGCAAAGGTAACAGGTGTTGCTACCTCTTTTGCTGCTTCATAGACAATGTTAAATTTCTTTGTAGGGGTTAGCTCGCCCTCTTCCTCATGCAGTTTTCTAAAACTATTTTCTACTATAACGATAGTCCCATCAACTATCATACCAACAGCGATGGCAAGACCACTGAGACTCATCAGGTTTGCAGAGAGGTTATAGTAGTCCATAAGCAAAAATGCAATGAGCAAAGAGAGTGGAAGGGATAAGATAACAATAAAAGCACTTCTCAGCTCAAAAAGAAAGAGAAACAAAACAACAGCCACAAGGACAACACCACTTATGAGTGCTGAGGTCATAGTATTTACAGCCTTATGTGTTATCTCTGTTCTATCATAGATGGTCTCTACGCTTACACCCTCAGGAAGGGCAGTATTCACCGTCTCTATCTTTTTTTGTATGCGCTCTACAACTTTTGCCGCATTTGTAGCAGTTCTTTGCAGAACCATACCCATCACCGCCTCTTTGCCATCTATGCTCACAGCGCCAAAACGAGGTGCTGAACCAGGCTCTACCGTAGCAACATCTCTAATCGTGATAGATTGCCCCTTCATACTTTTGACAACTGTATTTCGTATATCATCAAGGGTTTGATAGAGTCCGGCACCACGGATAAGGTACTGTTCACGGTTAAACTCTAGGTACTGTCCACCTGCCGCTTGGTTGGAGCGTTGGAGTGCATCAACGATATCACTGTAGGTAATACTAAAGTCTTGAAGTTTTTTTGTATCAATGAGTACATTGTACTGCTTCTCATCTCCACCCCAGCCTATCACATCCTCAACACCTGAAACAGACTTAAAAAGAGGTGTTACAACATACTCTTGCATCTCTTTAAGCTCTCTGAGTGAATACTTTCCTGTTGTGTCTTTGATTTGGTACCAAAATACCTGTCCTAGGCCTGTAGTATTTGGTCCAAGAACAGGAGTACCCCAACCAGCAGGAATATTTATAGCACTCAAACGCTCACTCACAAGTTGGCGTAAAAAGTAGATATCCATAGAGTCCTCAAAAAAGACACTTACATAAGAGAGTCCAAAGATAGAGTTTGACATGATAAGTTTTACACCAGCCATTCCCGAAAGTGCTGACTCAACAGGGTAGGTGATAAGTTTTTCTATATCCTCAGCAGAGTTACCCGGACTCTCTGTATAGACAACTACCTGTTTGGGTGTGATATCTGGAAAGGCATCAACGGGTATCTCTGTGTAAGCTTTATACCCAAAAGCTGAGATAGCGATAAATGCAACAAGGACTAAGATTTTATACTTGAGCGAAAGCTCTATTATTTTTTCTAACATACTTAACTCCTAGTCCCCATCGCCAAGAGAGCCTTTGAGTAGTGCTGATTTTACATAGTAAGATTTTGCACTCACATACTCCTCCCCTAACTTTAAACCCTCAACTCCAACAAAATCCTCATCTTGTGTAATGATTTTTACAACTTCTAAAGTGTAGGGAATACTCTCTTCTTCTCCTTCTTGCTTGTTCTTACTTTCATTTTCTTTTTGCTCCTCTTCATTTGGAACAAAAACAACCCACTCATTATTAAAAAAGCTGAGGGCTGATTTTTTCACAGCAGGGTACTCTTTTGCATCACCAAAGTAAACTGTAGATTTCAGATAAGTATTTAAAAAGAGATGCTCAACCTTTTCATCTACACTTGAGAGTACAACGACTCTTTGTGTTACTTCATCTACCTTTGGAAGTATCTGCGTAATATGTGTGATGATATCTTTATCTGCATAATTGACAACTATCTTGTCTCCAAGTTTTACCTTTGTAGCATACTCAAGTGGTAAAAACGACTTAATATAATAGGCTTGATTTTTTACTATGCTTATAACGGGTTCACTGACACTTACAGAAGAGTGCAGGGGTTTGAGTAGTGCTGAGACTGTACCAGCACTATGGGCATAGAGTACGAAGTTTGCAGTAGCTTGTGTGAGTTTGTCTGCTTTGATGCCAAGGGTGTTGAGTTGAGACTCTAGTGCTGTAAGTTGGGCATTTATCTTACTAAGTTTTATCTCTTGGTTGTTGAGCTCTTGCATCGATGTCATCCCTTTTTTGTACAGGGAAGCCGTTGCATCATAGTTTTTACTTGCCGCTGCTAACTGCTTTTTAAGAGAGAGGTAATCAGCCGACATTTTTGAGACAACGATAGACTCTATGAGCGCAACTTTTTGTCCCTCTTTTACTCTTTGTGCTGGTTTTACATAGTAGGCTTCAAGATGCCCACTTACGAGTGAAGTGATAGATTGTTGCGCGTTTGAGAGCTGAATGACTTGGGCATTGAGTGCGACTGATTTGTTAAAGGTATGCATCTGCACCTTTGCAAGAGGTATCTCTGATGCAAAAAGTGTCGCTGTAAGGCTTAGTGCTGTTAAAAGTAACTTATTCATTATATGATCCTGTTAGGTAGTTATGTTGTATGATTTGTAACTCTTTTTGGAGTCTGATATTTAAGAGATTCTCTTTTGTCTCTATGAGTTGATTTTTAATAGTTTGTAGTTCGATGAGGTTAATGTTGGCTATTTTATACCCCTCTTCGTACATACTTAAAAGCTCTTTTTGTGAAGTAAGCAGTTCTTGTGAAGTCTGCTCTACCTCTGTGAGTGTATCTATAGCTTGTCTGAGTTCACGCAGTTTAAAGTGCATCTGCTGTGTTAAGTTCTCTGTGAGAAGTTGGGCTTTTTGGGCTTCAAACTTTGCTATCTGTTTCTCTTGGCTTTTTGTATTAAAAAGAACAAGGGGAATGTCGATACTCACACGGGCAATGCTCTGCTCAGGCTCTTTTTCAAACTCACCATTGAGTGAAATCCACTCGAGTTTGTTAGCATTGAGCTTCGATGAAGCAAGTGCTGCTTCTTTTTGTGCCTTTGAGAGTTCTATTTGCGCATTAGTGCGGTTTTCATTCTCTTTTGCAAGGGAGAAGTTATAGTCTGTATCTAACTCTACTGTTTCATTTAAAGCACGAAAACCCATAAGCTGATAGTAAGCTGTAGTAGTTGCTACTTTTTTTTGTGCAAGAGTGTTTTGTACTCTCTTTACATCAAGTGTCGCTTGGATATATTTGACCTTTGCAATCGTTCCATTTTCAAAACGCGCCTGAGAAATAGTAGCTATATTTTGAGCGATAAGAAGCTCCTCTCTGGCTAACTCCTGTGCATTTTTAGCGTATTTATAAAGTGCATAGAGTGATGCAATCTTTTGTATGAAGTTTGCGCGAGAGAGTTTGACACTTGCACGCGCTTCACTCTTTTGTGCCTCTGCTAGGGTCTCTCGTGCAGAGCCAACACCCCAGAGTCTTAGTGGTTGCGAAATGCCGCCACGATAGCCAAGCTCGCTCTTTCCCGCGTCAGGATTAAAGCTTGAGAGTTCTACAGAGAGGGTAGGGTTCTCATAACGCGTAGTGAGTTCTGCCTTCTGCTGTGCTTGTTTGAGTGTAAGGGCATTTGTTTGGACTCTTGGGCTTTTAGCAAGAGAGTCTGCTAAAAAACTCACAAAATCCTGTGCTTGAAGAGTTGCCAGTAAAAAAGGGAGTATAAGTAACTTTTTCATCTAGTGCCACGACTTCATTACACTCTCAAGGTACTCAAATACACTTGTCATTTGCAGTTTAAAATCTCTATCGACATCAACTGATTCCATAATATCTTTGATATTAATCGTTGCAAGAACTGTTTTTCCATTCTCCTCATAGAGTGAGAGACGACAGGGGAGATAGACTGATATCTCAGGCATAGCAGTAAGTGCTTCACTCGCAGCGTGTGGATTACAGAGTTCATAAACTGTAATATCTTTCTCTATTGGAAAGCCTTTTGTTTGCAGGATTTTTTGAAACTCATACGAACCAAGCAGACCAAAACCACTCTCTTTAGAGTGTTCTGCTAATTCATCTTTTACCATTTGTAATGGCTTGTCTGTAGTTATTTTGTATATCATAAGATATCCTTTTATAATAATTTTTTTGTATAGAAATAGATAGGGCTATGCTAAAAATAGAGCATAACAATAGGTTGAAAATAGTTTAGAGAAATTTAGGGGGTTTTAAAAAGTTGCGTGATGCATCATATTTGTATTCATTTATAGGTGAATATGGTTTATCTTGCATGGAGTCTATTTGTTTGATAGTTATATTTTGTGGAACGATAAAAGCAGTATGAAATTCAAAATGAATATCACATATATCATGCTTCTGAGTATCTCTTCCAATAGAAGAGTGAGAAAATTCATGAACATACTCACTTACTTCACACGCATGAGTATCAAGCACATCTATAGCATATGCATGTAGAACTTGAAAGCTCATTGCAAACAGTAGTACAAGAGTCAGTAGCTTATTATTTTTCATCAAGGGTATTGTATCACAAAATTATCTCTTTGTGGTAATATGAGAAAAATTAGTTGATCTTGTAAATTAAAAAAGTTTATTTTAGTTGAGATTGCTATAATATGAAAAATTAGTAAGGATATGAAAATTTAATGAAAATTTTTCCATTTTTTGCATCTATCGCTATTTTAGTGACGGCACTCTTCTCCTCGGAGTTAAGATTTACTCCGGAAGAAGAGGCGTATCTTCAGAAGAAAAAAGTTATAAAAATGTGTATAGACCCACATTGGATGCCTTTTGAGAGTTTTGATGCTGATGGAAGATATATAGGTATGACTTCGGACTACTTTAAGGGCTTTGAGAAGGAGCTAGGAATTCCTATTAAAGTTGTTAAAACAAAGAGTTGGACAGAGTCAATAGAGGCAGCAAAGAGTAGAAAATGTGATATCTATTCGCTTGCAATGGAAACACCTGAGAGAAAAGAGTATATGAATTTTACGACTCCTTATCTTAATATCCCTCTGGTTCTTGCAACCCGTATGAATATAGCTTTTATGGATGATATGCGTTATCTCAAAAGAGAGAAGATAGGTATAGTTAAAGGGTATGCATTTAATGAACTTATTCGTAAAAAATATCCAAATATAGATGTAGTAGATGTTAAAAATGTGAATGATGGATTACAAAAAGTAGCAAATGGGGAACTTTTTGGATTTATTGGTACTATTGCGAGTATCGGGTATGCATTACAAAGAGATTTTGTAGGGGAGCTAAAGATTGCTGGAAAATTTCCTGAGCGATGGGAACTTGGTATAGGAGTACGTAATGATGCACCTCTTTTATATACTATTTTTGAAAAGCTGGTGCGAGAGATACCTCCTCTTGAAAAACAGAAGATTTTAAATAAATATATCTCAGTACGCTATGAAAAGGGACATGATTACCAACTACTTATAAAGGTTCTTGTTGTTGTTTTTATCGTGGCACTTTTTGGTCTTTATCACTATAGAAAGCTCTCCAAAATAAACGCGGAATTACATGTTTTAAAAGATGCCTTGCAAGAGCAAGCAAATCATGACCCTATGACAAATCTTTACAATAGAAGATATTTTTATACTATTGCGAATGATATCCTTAATTTGGCACACAGAGAGCAAAAATCAGTTAGTATCATTATGCTAGATATAGACTATTTTAAAAAAATAAATGATATGTATGGACATGCTGTTGGTGATATAGTAATAAAAAGGCTTGCATCAATAATGCTAAAAAATACACGAAAGAGTGATGTTGTAGCGAGAATTGGTGGTGAGGAGTTTGCTATATTGTTGCCAAATACAAACACAGAGGGTGCAAAAAAGATAGCTTCAAAGATTAGAGAGCTTGTGAATGATGAAAAAATAGAGGTGGATGGTGTCATCTCTTTTAACTTTACAGTAAGCCTTGGAGTAGCAACAGCCACTCAAGAGGATGAACAGATTGATTCTGTTTTAAATAGAGCAGATAAAGCTTTGTATAAAGCAAAAGAGGCTGGTCGAAACAAAGTTTCGGTTTTTGAGTCGTAAAAAAACCAAATGATTAATAAAAATACAATTAAAAATTAAAAATTGATTATATATTATACAATTTATATGATTGTAAAGTAATAAAATTGATGTATATCAATAAACCAATTTTTTGATTAATATAGAATCTTCTTTAAGTTTAAAAATTAAAGGAGAGAGAGATGACTTTTAGTAACTCTGCGGAGTTGTTGTCTTTTCATTGGGTAGCTTACTCCATTTATGCAGCTATGATTATATCTGTTGTTGCATGGTTTGGGTACAACCTTACAAGAAAAGAGGCAAAATCAGTTTTTAGAATACCATTTTACTGGTATATGGCGTTTTTAGTAGCAGGGGGTGTTGGACACCATATCTTTACATACAATACTATTCCATGGGTGTCTCAGGATATAGATAGACACAATATCACTCCTGATGCAAAGTATGAGTTTGAGATAGAGGATCACAAGTGGATAAATCTTCCTAAAAAGATAACTATTCAGTGTGGAGAGACAGTTGAGTTTGATGTACATAGTCGCGACTTGGTATATGGCTTCGGTCTTTTTAGAAAAGATGGTTCTATGGTCATGCAGATGCAGGTAAATCCGGGAACAGATATCAATGGTATTCTTGATTCAAATGATATTCTTTGGACTTTTCACCATAATGGTCTTTTTGATTTAACCTCTACTGAGTATTCTGGACCTGATGAGTATAGTGAAGATGGTGAGGATCTAATGTTAGTGAAGGATTTTGTTGAAGTTGTAGGTTGTGAGAATGGAGGTGCAAAATGAGTTTTACGAAAAATCTAATAGAGGGTACTAACTTTGATCACACAAATTTAAATGCTCTGCAAAAGGTAACTCTGCGTGCAGTTGTTATGGCATTTTTGTTTTATGGTTTGGTTGCGATTGAGGGAATGATAATGCGTATGGTTGAAGTTGGACACTCTCCACTTAATCCTGTGCCTGATCAATTTTTTCATCCAGAACACTTCTTCTCAATCATGACAGTACACCCGATAGTAGGTATTTTTGGTTCTACTTATCAGTTGGTTTTTGCTGCTTTTATGTTTTTGGTACCATACCTTACAAAGAAGCCACTCTATAGCATTAAACTTGCAAACTGTGTTTGGTTGCTGATTACGATAGGGACAGCTTTAGCGTGGATAGCTGCTTTTGTATGGAACTATGCACCGCTTTATACGCTCTACTGGCCACTTCCAGCTGATACTCATCAGTTTAAGGTAGTTGGTGGTATAGTATTTGTTATCGGTGTAGCACTTATTATGGTGGGAACTTTAGGGTTTATCTATAATATTTACGCGACTATTTTTGCCCGTGTTGGTGTGCATAAAAATAAAACAACAAAAGAGTTACTTATCTCTGGTTTTGGTGTAGATGGTATGCTTAACCTCATGAATAAGCTTCGTGGAAAACAGCCTTACACGAAAGAGCCGGCTCTTGCTCTGCCTGTTGTTGCTATCTTCCGTGGAACGGTAGATACATTTTTAGACGCTATTGTGATTCTAGCCGCAGGTATTTTAATCTTAGTTTATCTGGTATTTGATGCAAGTGGTAACGCTTTGGATGTTACAGCGGTTGATGCACTATTGTATAAAAACTTCTTTTGGTGGGGACTTGACCTTGTTGCTGATGGTCTTGTACTTATCTATGTAGCGGGTTCTTGGTATCTTTTAGCGACACTTATTACAGGACAAAAACTTTTCATGGAAAATGTTGCGCGTGCAGCGTTAATGCTTGAGCTTCTTGTTTCATGGATGGTTTGGTCGCATCACCTACTTGGTGATCAAGGACAGCCTGAGATGATGAAACTTATCTCTGGTGAGATGGTGACAGCTTTTGAGTTACTTACACAAGGTTTAGCACTTTTTATTACTTTAGTGACACTTTGGAAAGCGCGTCCTCTTAAAATGACTATGGAGTTAAAATATCTTCTTGGTGGTTTAGTTGGTTTTGGTCTGGCTGTTCCTGCTGCGATTATTCAAGCAGATATGGGTATGAACCGTGTTTTACATAACACGCAATGGATTATTGGAGCGCACGTGCATATCGCACTTATTGTTGGGCTTTACATGACACTCTATAGCGCTCTGTATGTTCTGTGGCCACTTGTTACAAACAACACAAAGCTTTACTCAAGTAAGCTCTCAAATGCACACTTCTGGTTACACCTCATAGGTGGTATTGGTATGGGTGCATTTATGGGAATGGCTGGTCTTGATGGAATGCTTCGTCGTCACCTTTATGTTGATGGACAGTTTAATCCAGACATGGTTTTTGCAGCGATTTTTGGAAGTATGCTTCTTTTAGCATGGATAATCTTCCTTTACAATATCGTGATGAGTGTTGGTGTGAAAGGTCTCATAGGTATCTTCTTACCAGCAAAAGATAAAACAGCTTCTTATGGGATAGAAGAGGAGTTAGAGCCAGCAGATGATCCTGCTTTTGCTAACTAGATTTTTAAGGTACAGGCTCTCTGCCTGTACAAATAAGAGGAAAATGATTTGGTAAATTTACAGCGTGTAGCCCAAGAGATAAAGAGTGTCGGACTTTACGATTTGGTACTGCAGGATGTACAGCGCTATGCAGGCAAACAGAGAGTAAGTGAGGAGGAGATTCTTGCACTTTTAGAGAAACATCCGCAACTATTACAGGATTATATGCAGATAAATGTAGAGTACAACCTCTCAAACATTCACTTAGAAGATATAAAAACAGAAGATTTAAAAGATGATTGCAAGGCAAAGGCAGAGCAGATAAATAAAAACTTTGCGCTTTTAAAAGATTTGGAGAAATATACTCTTGATTTTGAACAGAGTGCCACTCTTGTTATCATCTTTTCAATCGAGTTTTTTGTACTCTTTTCGGTGCAGTATTTTATTGTTTTGCTTAATCTCAAAGATTGGCAATGGTGGATATATACGCTCTTTGCATCATCTGTTGCCATCGCCTACTGGTATGGTAAAAAAGAGAGTAAAATATATGCAAAAAACAAAAAAATATATGATAGAGTCTATGAAGAGACACTCTCTTTGTTAGATACACTTGAGCAGGAGGGCTGCATCAAAAAAGAGGATCTACTTGTCTGGGAGTGTGAAGAGCATGTCTAAAAGCATAGAGTTAGAGTTAGTGTGGGGTAAAGAAGAAGCACTCAAGGGGAGTAAACTCTACTATGATTACGATATGCGCCACTCTGCAAAGCGCTACATCGGCTGGGCATTTGTAGGATTGGTACAGTTTGGAATAGTTGGTGCGCTCAAACATGACTCTTTTGGATTACTTTATATCTCCACTTTTTTAGTGCTTTACTGGTACTATGGACGGTGGTATTTGCGTAAAATGATGATAGAACGGTTTTATAAAAAGAGCAATTCTAAAGATACAACACTTAAACTAAGTATCTCAAAAGAGGGGTTACAGATAAAAGAGGAACGAATCTCATGGGATGCAGTTGTGAAAGTGATAGAGACAGAAGAGGGATTTTTACTCAATACTACGGAAAATATACTCTTTTTAGAGAAGAGTTTTTTTCAAAAACCTGAAGACATTAGTTATTTTAAATCTTTACTTAAAGAGAAGAAAAAATTATGATGCACTACTTTTTTATGGTAGCAGTTGCACTTTTTGTTATCGGTCTTTTGGTAGTTGGTGCGATTATGGACAAAGAAGATATGGAAGATAAAGAGTAAAAATTAATCACAAATGAATTAAAAATCATACAAATTTAGCTATAATCCGATGCATATTAAGTTGGAGAATTATTGTGATGCAGACACCATTAGAGAGTTTTATAGACCATAAAGCAGAGACTGGGATGCAGTGTGGATCCTACTCTATCGACATACCAAAACTCAAAGAGGGTGAGCAGTATAGATTTCACTTTGATGCAGTTGCCTGTGTGGGGTGTCGCTGTTGTGAAGTGGCGTGTAATGAGCAAAATAATAATCCAGCAGATATAAAATGGCGTCGAGTTGGTGAGATGGAGGGTGGAGAATTTCCAGCCTTTACCCAGATGTTAAACTCTATGAGCTGTAACCATTGTGTGGATCCAGAGTGTTTGCGTGGGTGTCCTACTACTTCATACATTAAGATAGAAGAGACGGGAATCGTTGTGCATGATGATGATACCTGTATTGGGTGTCAGTATTGTACTTGGAACTGCCCTTATGGTGTACCTGTTTTTCATGAAGAGCGTAACATCGTAACAAAGTGTCATATGTGTCATGAGAGACTCGATGTCGGTCAATCTCCAGCCTGTGTACAAGCCTGCCCAGCAGGAGCCATTGAGATAGAAGCTGTTAATGTTGCAGAGTGGTTAGAGGAGCAGATAGATAAAGAGGCAAATATGCCATTTCTTCCAGACGCACGCATAACAAACTCAACTACACGCTATACACTTCCAGAGAATTTACCTGAAAATATGAAAGAGATGGATGAGCATATTCTCAAGCCTGCACATAAAGAGTTACCGCTTGTTTTTATGACTGTTTTAACACAAATATCTATAGGTGGGTTTTTAGCACTCTTTTTAGGAGACTTGATGAGTCTCTTTGGTTTTGAGGCAACAAACTGGATAATGGCACTCTTTGTGATGCTGCCAGCTGCCTTTGGTTTGCCCCTTTCAGCTCTGCATCTTGGTCGTCCATTTTTAGCAATGACAGCTATGAAAAATATCAAAACCTCTTGGCTCTCTCGTGAAGCTTTAGCCCTTGGACTCTTTACAGCTCTTATGAGTGGAGTGATAGCGGCATACTTCTTTGAACTCAATCAGGCACTTCGTTTAGCCTTGGAAGGGGTAACTTTGGCTATAGGCATTTATGGTATCTATTCACAAGCGATGATTTACCGCATCAAAGCACGACCATCATGGAACAGACCTACAACAAACTTGAAGTTTTTTGGTGTGGCGTATGTAGGGATTTTCTTACTTGCATTTTTAAGTTCATTGCTTAGTTTAAGTGATGTTGTTGTCCCACTTATAGCGCTAGGAATGTTGGGAGCATTGGCACAACTCTTCTTTACCTATGAAGATACAAGGAGTTTAGATACTATAAAAGAGAATGTGTATCAACTCCAACGAACAAAAAGATTGCTCAATGAAAACTTTGCAAATCTGCATAAAACGCGTTTGATAAGCTTGGTAATAGCAGGATTATTACTTCCTCTTTTAGCTTTGGTTTTTGCAGGAAGTGGTCTATTTGGATATGCATCATTAGTGATGTTTTTTGTTTTAGTTATTAGTTTTATAAGTGAGATAAGTGATAGATTTTTATTTTATACAACAGTAGTACCACTTGGTATGGCAGGTGGTTTCTTTGTTGGAAAGCAGAGACACTAATAACTTAGGAACGATGTGTGCTATAATACTTCAAAATAATTAAATAAAAAGAAGTTTGATGAGTAAGTTTTATAGTCTCTCTATTGATGATGATTTTGTATCTCTGCTCTATGTAGATAGTAATTC
Source organism: Sulfurimonas sp. (assembly GCA_027083035.1). GTDB lineage: Bacteria > Campylobacterota > Campylobacteria > Campylobacterales > Sulfurimonadaceae > Sulfurimonas. Next base: position 24,254 of record JALWSY010000168.1, read on the forward strand.
TAAGGGGTTTTCTATTTTACAAGAGGAGGTGCTTGAGCTAAGTGAACTTGAGACCTTTATAGATGCAAAACAAGATGTTTATATCTCCTGTGACCAAGAGTATATCATAGATGACTTGGTTGCAGTTCCCTCTGTTATAAAAAATAAATCAACAGTTAGAAATTATATTTTACATCAACTAAAAAAGGCAGACCCCCAAAAACAGATACTTTTTAACTATAGGGAGTTACCAAAGCAAAAGGATGAAGAGAATGTTACCTATCATGTTGATGGTGTTGATGAGGTAGAATTTTCAAAATCTTTAGAGATGGTGAAAGATTGGGAAAAAATTAAGTCAGCTACTCTCTCTAAATTTTCACTTTTAGCACTCTCAAATCAATGTATAAAAGAGAAAGCATACATCTCTGTATATACAAGTGGGAAAAAGATTCTTATTTTAGCGATAGCAGATAAGGAGATTCTCTTCTCCCGATCAAATGTTATCTCCTCTCCTACAGCAGAGTCACTACAGCTTGATATGACAGCAGAGATTAATCAAACGATTTCCTACATTCAACAGCAGTATAGAGATACTCAATTCAGTACAATTGTTTTAAGCGGGCAGATGGCTATTGATGATAGAATAGCAGAGCAACTTCTGATGCTAAACACACTACCAATATGTATCTTGTATCCAAACTATTTAGTCAAAAATATTGAAGCAGAGGTGGGACATTCTCATATTCTTACTATTGGAAACTTATTTGTTCCTAAAGAACATCAGTTTTTTCCAACAGCACTATTGGGATTAAAACAGTTTACATTTACAACTAATCTGCTTTTGGCTCTCTCAACTATCATCTTACTCGTAGTTTCTTATTTTACATTTGATGAATATCTACGTTACTCAGATTTACTAGAACAGTATCATACCATTAAAGATAGACTGCTCAATACTGTGCGTCACACCAAAACACTCTCTCAAGAGGATTTAGAAAAGAGTCTCAACCATCTTAATATAGCTAAAAAGCATCTTAAAAATCATCCGTCAGATACGGTGATAGAACTTAAGCCTTTAATTAGTTTACAGAAACCTTCTGCTTGGGAGTGGAGTCATGAAAATGATGTTCTTAACTTAAGTGCGAAGTTTGAAAAGCCGTTTAAAACTTTGGGTGGATTACATGAGTTTGAGTTAGAGTTTGATAGTCGATTGGATGATATTAACGGATCAGATAACTTTATGAAACTGCCAAATACAAATTATAAAAAGCTTTATTTTACTACAGAAGTCAAAATGGTACCTAAAACGCAGAACCGTGATGTATCAGCTCCACAAGCAAGGGTAGAGTAATGGTGAAAATAGTTATAATTTTTCTAAATCTTGCACTCTCTATCCTCTTCTTGAGTCTCATCTCTTGGTTTGAAGCCAAAGAGAGTGAGATTAAAAATGTAAATCGTAAACATAAAAGTGATATTAGGAAATTAAAAAAAATTCCTGCTATTAACAAGGCTATTGAAGAGAAAGTACGACCTGCTTTAAAGATTCAACCAAAGAGCGCCGAAGAGGCTGATTTAAAACTTATAAAGTTCTTTGATAAGTATGCAGAGGGGTACAACTTTGAGATAAATCAATACACATATAGTGATAACATAGCACACTATTTGGATATTACATACACTTTGGATCGTAATGAGAAAAAACTTTTAAATGAGTTTATGCAGATGCAGTTTCAGAGTGGTTTTATACAGTTTAAAAAGTTTCAACTAAAAAAGATGAAGCTAGTAGGAGAGATACAGTTGGTACAACCCTTTGCAAGTGCTAATCCAGAACCTATTCAAGAAGAGGTGACTGATGTTCCACCTGAATAACACACAACTTTTTAAGCTAATCATGCCTTTCATACTCGCTTCAATCTTGTATGTTTATAGTGATGATATTATGCAAGATGCAGACTCTGTTTTTCCAACGATTCAGCAGTATTCAAACAAAGAACTTGATGAAAAAGCTAAGGTCTATTTGAAAATTCAAAGAGATCGGGATGTTTATGCCACTATTGTATCACAGATGCAAAAAAGAGAGAAAAACAGAAACTGGATTGTAGAGAATCTTCTGTATGAGAAAAAGAGTGAAAAAAGCATTCCAATTGTAAAAAAAGAGGTTGTTAGAAAAAAGAAAATAGCCAAAGAGCAACATTGGAAACTTCAAATATTATATCCTAATAAAAAAGTGGCTATAATAAACTCCAAAATAGTACATGAAGGCTTCATGGTTGATGGAGCTAAGGTTATAAAAATAATGCAAAATAAAGTACTTCTTAAAACTAAAAAAGGTAAAAAATGGCTCTCTTTATTCCACTAGTAACACTCTTCCTACTTGTAATCAATGGATGTTCTACGCCTACAGCATCACCTCAAGCACAAGAAGAAAAAAAAGTAATAAAGGCATCAAATATAAAATCTGCTTCAGAGGAACTCAAAGTATTTCATGATAAACAAGAAGCACAAAGAAATGCTGTCCCTGCAATGATTTTGCCACCAGTTTATGAAGATATATCTGTTTTTGATAATCAAAAGATAACCTTTGCCGCAAAAAATGCAGATTTGCACAATATACTCTACTCCATATCTAAAATAGCAGGGTTAAATCTTATTATAGACAAAGATGTAAATCATACACCGATAACACTCTCTGTTGAAGATGCAAGTTTGCAAGAGACACTTGATGTAATAATGGATATATCTGGGGCATATTATCAAGTAGAGGGGAATATTTTACATATTAAAGAGTTTATGCGAAAACGATTTAACATTCCCTATGTTCATGCAGCAACCTCTTTTTCAACAGATTTGGGAGGAGATACGCTTGGTTCAGCAATGGCGGGGGGTTCCTCCGGAAGTAGTGGTTCATCTGGTGGCTCATCTGGCGGCTCTTCAGGTGGTGCAGGAATAAAGGGAAATTTTAAGCTCAACTATAATAACCCAGAAAAATCTAACGATTTTTATGAACATTTAGAAAATAATATCAAAGAGCTTATTAGTGATGATGGAAAATATACACTTAATAGATTTAGTGGAGTGTTGAGTGTATATGATAAAAAGAAAAACATTCAAGCTATAGAGAACCTTATCAATGATATAAAGAGGCAATCCTCAAAAGCTGTGCTTATTGAAGCAAAACTTTTGGAAGTAACGCTTAATGATGGACATCAGTTAGGTGTAAGTTGGGAAGCAGTAGCAAATAGTGTGGCAAATAATGGTGACCAGCTTTTACTGCAACAGACACTCTCTTTGAGTGGTGGTGTTGCCGGAACTGTAAAATACTCTACGGATAATTTTAGTGCAGTTGTCAAAGCACTTGACTCTTCAGGAAATGTAGAGACACTCTCAAATCCAAGGATTAAGGTATTGAGTGGGCAGTCAGCTATCATCTCTTCTGGTAAGTTGGTTCCTTTTTGGGAAAAAGAGGTGCAGACAGACCAAGGAACAGGTGGTTCAGCGAGTAATACACAAGTGACTTATAACCGTAGAGATATTTTAGATGGTATCACAATGGGAGTCACTCCAACCATTATGGATGATGGAAGAATTATGCTTAATGTTATTCCTATAACATCAAATATTGTAACTGTAGTAGATCATTATGATGAAACAGGTGCTATAGTCGCTACAGCACCTATTTTAAATGTAAAAGAGGCGGGAACTATTATAAATGCAAAAGATAATGATATGGTGTTAATCGGGGGACTTATCAGTAGTGCAACGACACAAGAGGATGAAAAGATTCCACTATTAGGTGATATACCATTTATTGCACCACTCTTTACAAAAACAAATGATAAAATAGAGAAAAAAGAGCTTGTTATCTTGATTCGATTAAAAGTGATACAATGAAAAAATTAGCATATATTTTACTGTTAACACTTACCCTGAATGCTGCTGATACTTTAGTCTTTGGAGAAGAGAGTACCAATGTTGTAGAAAATAGTGTGCAAGAGAAAAAGGTACAACAAAAAGTCTATAGTGTCCGTTTTATGTCTGTTCCTATGGATACCCCTAAAAGCAAAATTTTACACTCAATTCCTAAAGATTTACGAGCAGATACAAAGATTGTTCCCTCTGGAAAATATTTAACTGCAATGTATAAAGAGCGTCTTGATCATGATGCAATAGTAAAAGATTTAAAATATATCAGACAAAAAGGTTATAAAGATGCCTACATCCGTTCTCATAAAAAATTTGTAAAAGCAGAAAAAGAGTATAAAAGAGCAGAGAAAAAAAGTGTAAAAACTCTTAGAAAAGAGGTTGCTAAAAAAAGAAAAAACTCTTTTCAAAGAGATATAATTAGACCAAAAATTTCTAAATTTACAAATTCAAGGATAGTATATAAAGCAAATGATGCATATAAAAAAGGGGATTATATGCAGGCGATTATTTTTTATGAGATGCTTGTCGCATCAGGCAATGCAAGTCGAAAAATAAAAAATAATCTCTGTTATCTCTATGGGAGAGTAGGCGCTTTTGCTCAGGCTGAAGAGATTATCAACTCTTCAAAACATCCTGCAAAACTCATCTATGCTTATGCGTATGGGGCAGCCACAACAGGGCAAGAGAATTATTACAGTAATCTCTCTAAGTATATCTCATACGACAGAAGTGGAAAACTTATGTTACTGAGTGGTTACTACTTCGAGATGAAGGAGCAACGAGAGAGAGCTTTGACTTTTTACAAGATGGCATACGAACAAAACCCTTCAGATATCTATAATCTCTATGCGTACGCGCGTGCTGAGGATATACTAAATCATAAAAAATCAGCCTTATCGTTATATAAAAAAATCACAAAACTTGCCGATGTCTCATCTGAGATATACAAAGTTGCAAAAAAAAGAGAGTCTCAATTAGGAGAGTAGCATGAAAAAAAGAGCCTTTACCCTGATAGAATTATCTATAGTGTTAGTGATTATTGGACTTATTATTGGCGGGTCATTTAAAGTTTTAAAAACGATGCGTGAAAATGCAAAAATTACAAATGCAAAAAATGATGTACAAGCTGCCAAAAATGCGATTATAGGGTATGCAATGAGTTTTAATTATCTACCGACAAAAACATTTTTTGAATCTGATTTATCTCCAATAAAAGCGAATCAACATCAACTTCTATATGTACATGATACGGCTTTAGAGACAAAAAATATTTGTGCTTTTGTAAGTACCCTGTTAAATGTGCAAGTAGATCATAAAGATGGAACGACACAAACAATTCCAAATATAGCTTTCGCAGTTGCTTCGGAATCTGCTAATAAAAATTTACAAACAAAATTAACTGCTAGTGGGGGTGGGGCGTTTAAAATCGAGGTAAGAAAGCCATATGAAAAGATTGATGATGAACCAAATCCTATAAATCGTGCCGAAGAGTATGATGATATTGTAGCATGGGTAACTCTTCCAGAACTTCAAAAATTAATTGATTGTTCTGCACAGCCATTTAGATTTTTAAATAATGATTTGCCGAAGGCTAGGTTATTTCAACCATACAGTGCAAGTTTATATGTTGAAAATAATATCAGTAGTGTTACCATAGTGTGTAATCCTCCAAGTGATAAAAATATTTCATCAACTGCAGGCACATTTACTGGTAATCCAAATGCAACGGGTACCAGTCTAAGAACGTGTACTGCTACGGAAGCGTCTCCCGGAACAAGAAGTATAATCAAAAAGTTTCTTATAATAATAGACCCATAAAGGAATAAAAATGGCACAAAACAAACCAATAGGAAAACTTTTAGAAGAGGCTGGTTTTATTAACCAAGAGCAGATAGAGGTCGCTTTAGATGTTCAAAAGGCGAGTCCTATGTTCTTTGGAGAGGTACTTCAAGAGTTGGACTTCGTAACTCCTGCTGAGATTGCACAGGCAGTAGCACAACAAAATAATTTGGAGTATATCAATCTCTCCTCAAGAGTACCTTCTGTTGAGGCACTTAAACTTGTGCCGCATGAGATTGCACAGGCAAGATCTATTTTACCACTTGAAGTAGATGAAGAGACACTTACAGTGGCAACTGAAGATGTAAATGATATTATGACACTTGATTATCTTAGAAAGATATCAGGTAAAAAGATAAAGTTTTTAGTTTCAGATAAAACATCTATTGCTCGATATGGGGAGATTTTTTATTACCAACTAGAAAATCCGATAGAAGCAGAGATTGCACAGGCAGTTAAGGATACTCTTGAACATAAAGAGATAGATATTCCACATCTTGTTGATTTGCTCTTAAATAATGCCATAAAAGATAGGGTGACAGATATTCACATCACTCCAGAAAATACAGCTTCTCATGTTTTTTATCGTATTGATGGTGTCCTGCAGCACTACTATTCACTTCCTATTGAGTTGCATGCGCAGATTGTTGCTCGTATTAAGATTACTAGTAATCTTGATATCTCAGAGCAAAGAAAACCTCAAGATGGTGCATTTTCATACACTTTTTTAAATGAAGAGTTTGATTTGAGGGTATCTACTCTGCCTACAAATCATGGTGAAAATATTGTTATGAGACTTTTAGGAAAGGGTTCTTCCCTTTTTAATCTTGAAAACCTTGGACTGACAAAAGAGAATGCACAAAAAGTACAAAAGTATTTTACAAAACCTTACGGTATCATCCTTATAGTTGGACCTACAGGAAGTGGTAAAACAACAACACTCTACTCAGCATTAAGAAAGGTAAACTCTCTAAAGAAAAATGTTATGACAATTGAAGATCCAATAGAGTATAAATTTACATTTATTAAACAGACACAGCTCAATATAAAAGCAGGATACACTTTTGATGCAGCTATTCGTGCTTTTATGCGTCAAGATCCAGATGTAATTCTTGTCGGTGAGATTCGTGATCCTGAGACTGCGGAGCTTGCAGTTCGTGCCTCCATTACGGGTCACTTGGTTCTCTCAACTTTGCATACTAACAATGCTATTGGAACTATTCCTAGACTTGATGATTTGGAAATTCCGCCCTATTTAGTTGCTTCAGGTCTGCTATCTATCATAGCTCAAAGACTTGTGAGAAAACTCTGCCCGCATTGTAAAGTAAAAGTGGAGAAGAGTGTTGAAGAACTCTTAGAAGCAGGAGTGCCACAAGAGATTATTGATATCCAGCCAGAGTATGAAATCTATGAAGCAAAAGGGTGTGAGCAGTGTAGAAATACCGGTTATAATGGTCGTGAAGCTATTATTGAGATATTTGAGCTTGATACGGAACTAGAGGGACTTATAACGCAAAGGGCAAGCACTTTAGAGATTTTAGAACTTGCAAAAAAGAAGGGTATGAAAACCATGAAAGAGGATGGTTTTATCAAAGTGTTGAATGGAAAAACTACCCTTGATGAGATTGATAGAGTTATCGACTAATGCACTTTATAATCAAAAGTATTACAGATAAGGGGAAGATAGCATTCTCTTTAACTGAAGCTGATGATTATGATTATCTTCTCAAGATACTGCAACAGCAAAAAGTTGTGGCTTTAAATATTACACCTCTTCCTGAAAAACTGAGTCTGTTTATTCCAAAAGGTGGTAGAAAAGTAAGACCCGAAGAGGTTGTTGAGTTAATGGAGAATTTACACCTCGTAATAAAAGCTGGACTGCCGCTTTATCAGGGTTTGAGGGACTTAGCTGAAGACAGCGACAGTAAACGTTTTAAAGATATGCTTCTCTACATTGCAAACGCTGTTCATGATGGTAAATCTCTCTCTGTAGCTTTTGAGAAGTATAGAGATGTGGTAGGAAGCATCATTTTAAATCTTATCAAAATAGGTGAAGAGACAGGACAGCTAGAACATACTTTGCAAAGAGCGGCTACATTTTTAAAACGAACAGCAGCTCTGAAGAAAAAAGCAAAAGGTGCTCTTATCTATCCAAGTTTTGCCTTTGTTGCGGTTATGGGGGCTATGCTTGTGTGGATGATGTATGTTCTTCCTCAGATGACAGGACTGTTTAAAGAGATGGATATGGTGCTGCCTCCGCTAACCCTTGCTATCATGGCACTTTCAGATTTTTTAACAAAATACATCTGGTATATGATAGGAGGGTTAGTTCTATTTATTATTGCTTTTAGAATTGCCTATAAGAAAAATCAGAAGGTTAGATACTATGTTGATCTTTTTGTTTTGAAAATTCCTATTATAAAGCAAATTATCTCTGGTTTTAACATTGCATTTATAACAGAGTATTTGCGTTTAGCACTTGTCTCTGGCGTTCCTGTTTTTGGAGCTTTACAGACTTTAGTGGGAAACATAACAAATGAACCTTTTAAGTTGGCTCTTGACAAAACCAAAGAGGATGTTGCCAAAGGGTCTCAAATCTCAACAGCGTTAGCAAAAACAAAAATGTTTACACCTTTTACTATAAGAATGATAGGTGTAGGTGAGTCTGCAGGGAGTTTGGATGCACAACTTGAACTTATTTCCACTTTTTACTATGAGAGGGTTGATTATTTTGCAGAGAACATAGGAAAAGTTATAGAGCCTGTTGTGTTAATATTTGTTGGTGGCTTTATGGCACTTGTCATAGCTGGTCTTATGGGACCAATGTATGATTTAATATCACAAATGAAATAAAAATATCACAAATGCGATAAATAGTGAAAAATTTGTGAGATTTTTAAAGAAATCTAGAAAAGTTACGATATACTTTTCATAAGAAACTTAATTTAAAAGGATGACAGATGAAAAGAAGTGGTTTTACGCTTATAGAATTATCAATAGTATTGATAATTATCGGACTTATTATCGGTGGTGTTATGAAAGGGAAGGACTTGATTAATGGTGCTGAGCAGAAGAAGATTTATAATACGTGGGTAAAGCAGTGGCAGGTTACTGCAAATGAGTATCAAGATAGAACGGGTGCTGTTTTAGGAGATGGTACGACTAATGGTGGTACTGCGACTGAGAATGGTCTTGTTGATAATTTTTATGCAGATACTACAGGAAGTATCCCTACTGCATTAGATAGTGTTGGATTAGAGCTTCCTGTCTCTAACATTACAGGTACTAGAGGTGCAAAATACCGAATAAAAGGTAAATACACTACACAGTTAACGCGTCTCTATTTTTATACCACAGGTGGGATTAACTACTTAAGATTTATATATCTGCCTACTGATGTAGCGATAGCATTTGACAAAATGACAGACGGTACTGTAGATGCGGCTGGAGGTTCTTTTAAACTTCTAGGAGCAACTCCGGGTGCAACGCCGACCCCTTGGGGAAATGCTAAAACAACTACAAGAGTACAGGCGTTGTTAGAACTCTAAACTTTTTGCCCTTCTCTTGGTTTCAAAAACTTTCATTTATGAAGGTTTTTGAATACTAAAATTTTTCTCCGTAATCTTCATTTTATGCTATAATCTTCTTTATAATCTATACCGTAGGATAGTTCATGAAATATTTTTTTCTCACCCTTCTTTTGTTATTATTGAGTGCTTGTTCAAATGAAGATACAAATCAGACGCCATCAAAATCAACTTACTACCTCTCTTACGATGAGTCTTCTAGCCAAATATCTGGACAGGTTACATTTGATGTAGGAAATATTCCAAATAACCACACCGTTACACTTAATAATTTTAGAGCTTCACTTGAGGGGTGTAGTGTTGATTTATCTCAAGAGAGTGTAACTCCTAACTCTTTACGCTTTACAAGCCTTTCTACAAAACAGACGGCAGCACTTAGTGTAAAACTACTCTCTTCATGCACAAATAAAGAGCTAGTCCTTACAGCAGACTACAAAGATACGAGTCTTTTAGATGGCAGTTTGGTTACAAACTCTAAAGAGATGACCTACCATTATGAGATAGATAAGGTCTCAACAGCAAGTAGCTATACACCAGTTTTAAAAACCTCTTCTCTTGAGATAACAAAAAATTCACAAACTGCCAATGTTGTTGTCTCTGTCTTTGATGGCATGAATCGACCAGCCCAAGATGGAAAGATAAAGATTATCTATCCAAATGTGGTCAAAGAGAATGTTGATGTTGGAGATTTTTCTCCAACGACTGTAGATATCAAAGATGGAGTAGCAAGTTTTGTATATACAGCACCAAATAATTTACAAGCTTTAATTGATGCAAATATAACTCAAACAACTTTTGACTTCTATTATAATGATGATGCGGCAAATAGTGCAACGCTTACCATAAACTTTAATCCCAATCCAGATCAAGTTGTAAATACAAAATACTCTTTAGAACTCAAACCGGAAAATGATGACTATAAAATGCAACTACAAGATACAAAATCTTTTTCAATAACACTTGTTGATGATAATAAACTCCCTGTAGCAAAGGATAAAATAAATAGTCTCCATATATATTTAGGTAATAGTTTTATTGCCACCCTTATTGATAATAACGGTACAGTAGAAGAGGATGGAGATGTTACATATACAAAAGATAATTCTATCACAATGTTACTGAAAAGTGATACAAAATCAGGTTTGGTATCTATCTTGGTGGATGCAAATTTTACAGATGAGAGTAATATTATACTAAAGAAAACTTTAAGTTTAGTAGTTGAGTCAGGTCCACCAACAGCCATAAGTATTAGTTATGTAGATACAGATCAGGATAAAGATAGAGCAAAATTTATAGAGCGCTTTGCTATCTCTGTAACGGATAAATACTTTAATCCTGTTAACACAAGACCGGGTGTCTCTGTGGGTGCCATAGTTGGGTATGCACACTATTACACAGACAATGCAGACTATGATAAAAACGAATCAAATAGAATTTTTGAAAACAACAATAGTAATCCTAATGCCACATTAACGACAACTGGCTTAATGATAACAAAGCCTATAGATATAAATACCACAGATATTGATGCGTATAATGACATACTAGTAACTTTTGGAGATGGCTATAGCTACCCTGCATCAGGAGGATGGTTGTTTAAGTTTAATAGGGAGGATTCTGCAAAGAATTTTATAGAACTTATTCCAAACCAATATACTATAGATAAAAATATCACTAAACTCGGCTATGCAATAGGTCATAACTATAGACAAGATCAATGTATCCTTGGTAGAGAGTGGCTTGGTCAGACTACCTTACAAAACGGTGCAACAACGCTTGATGAGAAGGGAACTGCTATAGCTGAACTCTCATATGATTACTACTTAGTAGGCAAAGATATTCTCTTTTATGTAAATATCATTGCTCATGATAATGAACTTGATAAAGATTTAAGAGTTGGAGAAGCAAGAAAACATACTTTACGAGGACATGGTATAGAGGTTATTGATGGAACTGTTGATGTGCCAGCAGGAGAAAATAAATTAAAACCATTTTATGCTTGGATAACAGATACAGTAGAACCTTATAGAAATGCAAACTTTTTATTTGGAAAAGCTGATATAGGTGAAGGGTGTACAACGGATACTCAACGAACAAGACGTTATCAGATAACAAGTTGTAATGATAATAATGGACATGCTTATGTTGAGTACAATATAACTGCTATCGCAGGAGCTGGTGGTTGTACAGTTACTGTCTCTGAACCATATATAGTAAACGAATTTTAGAATGATTAATATATAGACGGCTATTAGCATAAAAAAGTCTCTTTTTATGCTAAGATTAAAACAATACTAACAATATAAAGAGTTTATAAATGATAGAGAAGATAAAAGATTTTTTAGGTTTTGATATAAAAGAGGAGAAGTATAAGCTCTCTCATGATGCAACATTTGGAATGATAAGTGATGCAAAGAAGCCTGATAAGTGGGTTTTTTCTACTTGTGGTTACTGCGGGGTAGGGTGTGGACTCTACATCGGTGTGAAAGATGGTAAAGCTGTTTATACCAAAGGTAATCCAAAACACTTTGTAAATCAAGGAACACTCTGTCCAAAAGGACTCTCTGAGCATCAGATGATTAACTCTCCTCATAGGATAGAGACGCCACTTATAAGAGAAGATGGTGAACTAAAAAGTGCTACTTGGGATGCAGCCTTTACCAAGGTCAGTAATGAGTTTAAACGCATTGCAAAGGAACACTCACCAAAAGCCGTAGCAGTCATCGGGACGGGGCAGTTTTTAACAGAAGAATTTTACACACTTGGAAAGTTTGTGCAGCTTGGTCTGCGTACAAATAACTACGATGGAAATACTACTCTGTGTATGGCATCTGCTGTTATGGGATATAAGCAGTCACTAGGAAGTGATGGTCCTGTAGGCAGTTATGAGGATTTTGAAAAAGCAGATACTATCTTTTTGGTTGGGGCAAATATAGCTGATAACCACCCCATCTTAACACTCCATATCAACAAAAATAAAAATCCTAAGAAAAAAGTGATAGTGATAGACCCTCGTGCATCAAAGACTTCACAGATGGCGGATTTGTATGTGCCTATCAAACCCAGAACTGACTTAGCACTCTACAATGGACTTGCTTACATTGTCATAGAGCAGGGATGGGAAGATGAGGGCTACATAAAAGCCAATACAAATGGCTATAAAGAGCTCAAAAAACATCTTCAAGACTATCCACCCCAAGAGGTAGCAAACATTACAGGCATTGATGTAAAAACACTCTATGAACTTGCACGACAATTTGCAGCAACTGATGCAGTACTTACTGCTTGGACTATGGGTATAAACCAATCCTTTATGGGAACAGATACCGTAAGTGCTATCATCAACCTCCACCTCTTAACAGGGCATATCGGTCGTGAGGGTGCGGGACCTTTTAGCATTACAGGTCAATGTAATGCCATGGGAACGCGAGAGACAGGATTTACCTCTTCTCTGCCGGGCTATAGAAACTATGGGGATATAGCAGCACTTAAAGAGTATGCAAGTATAGTAAATGTTCCTGAAGAGATTATTCCTACGAGTCGTGGGTATAAGTATGCTGAGATTATTGATGCAATAGATAGAGGGGAGATAAAAGCACTTTGGATAACAGCGACCAATCCGCTTGTAAGTTTTGTAAATCAAGAGAAGTTGCGTAAGACTTTGGCAAAACTTGATCTTTTAGTTGTCCAAGATGCTTTTTTAGGTGATACTGCTCAGATAGCAGATGTTGTCTTTGCTGCAGCTACTTGGGGTGAGAAAGAGGGAGTTTACACAAACTCAGAGAGACGCTGTAACCGTGCCAACAAAGCGGTTGAGCCTATTGGTGATGCAAAGAGTGACTTTGATATTATCATAGAGTTTTCGAAATATTTTGAGGGTGTTAATGAGATGCTCTTTGCTAATTGGAGTGAGCCTCGTGATGCTTTTGAGGAGTGGAGAAAGGTGAGTAAAGGGCAGTTATGTGACTACTCCGGCATCACTTATGAGCTTTTAGAGGAGCATGGGGGTATTCAGTGGCCTTGTAACGCGGAACATCCTCTTGGAACAAAGAGACTCTACTCTCCTGATATACCATTTCGCACGGCTGATCAAAAAGCAAATCTTATCTGTGCAGAGTGGCATCCTATGGCAGAACCTGTGAGTCCTGAGTTTCCAGTCATCTTAAATACCGGTCGTACAGTAGAGCAGTGGCATACTAGAACAAAAACAAGAAGTATAGATATCTTAGATAACCTTGCACCTGAAGCGTGGGTAGATTTAAGTCCAAATGATGCAGCAAAACTCAAAGTGAAGAGTGGAGATAGAATGAGTCTCTCCTCTCCTCGAGGGCGTGTGGATGATGTCGTTGTAAGAGTAACGGGAAGTGTCAGAGAAGGAACAGTTTTCGTCCCTTTTCACTTTAATGAGCAACTTGTCAATACCCTGACAAATGAGAGTTTTTGTCCAAAATCAGGAGAGCCAAACTTTAAGCAGACTGCTATTCAACTCCACTCGGCAGAGGTTCCTGAAGGACTTACACTCAAAGAGCAGGAGATAAGTGGAGCTATAGCACATCATAAAGTTGTTTTTGAGGGTGTAGCATTCAAAGAGAAAGAGAAAGAGATGACAGCAAAGGCGTAGTGTAGAAAAAATAATCAAAAAAAAGTAAAATATTGATGAAAAAAAGATAAAATACAAAAAAAATTGCAGGATAGACTGAAATTATGGAAGCACTACAAAAAGCATACGAGGCTAGAAGTAAAAAGATTAACAAGATTGAAAAAATAAAAGAGTCTAAAACGCCACAAGAGGCGTATGAGAAGTTAGAAGAGTATGCTGCTAACGGGTTTGAGAGCGTCCCTGAAGAGGATAAGAGTTACTTTTTGAAGTGTTTTGGTATCTACTACAGAGCTGCTACACCTGAGAAGTTTATGCTAAAGCTTCGTATTCCCGGTGGATTTATGAGTGCAAAGCAGGCTCTTGTCATCGGTGAGTGCGCAAAAGAGTTTGGGCAGGACTATCTTGATCTGACAACGCGTCAGCAGTGTGAGCTTCGTTATCTCAGTATAGAATCACTTCCTATTATTATTAAAAGATTAGATGCTGTGGGTATTACTGCATACCAAACAGGTGTAGATAACATTCGCGGTATAGTCGCTGATCCTTTTGATGATTTGGCTTTTGATAATGTTCTTCCTTCTCATGAAACACTTCTAAAACTTCAAGAAAAATTCCTAAAGAATCCTGAGTGGATATCTACGCTTCCTAGAAAATTTAACACTTCCATCTCCGGAAATCTCTCTAATCGTTGTAATGTTTACGGAAATGATTGCTGTTTTGTACTTGCACAAAAAGATGGGATGTTTGGTTATAACCTCTATCTTGGTGGGCGTGTTGGTCATATTGCTAAGAGTGCAGATATCTTTTTGAAAAATGAAGAGGAAGTTTTAGCTGCATTCTCCTCCATAACAGATCTCTTTAAAAGATTTGGTTTTCGTGACAACAGAAACAAAAACAGACTCATCTTTCTCATAGAAGCAGTCGGTATGCAGGTGATGGCTGATGCTATTCGTGAAAATGCAGGTATCGACTTTGCACGAGCGGGTGAGACTATGACGAAGATGGATTATGTTGAGCCTGATCATGGGAAGATTCAACTGCGTGATGGGACAACAGGTGTACACGTGGTAGTGCCATCTGGAGTATTCAAAGGCTCTGCGCTTATGAGTGCATCACTTCTTGCAAATAAATATGGAAATGGGTCACTCCGTTTTGATATAGAGCAGAGTTTTTACATTATGGGTGTTAAAGATGTAACTGCACTTTTAGAAGAGCCATTTTTTAGAGAGTATAAAAATATAAATACTCCTTACTTTAACCACCTTATAGCCTGTGCAGGAACAGATCACTGTCCTTTTGGTGTTATAGAGAATAAAAATGATGCAATCAGTATGGCAACTTATTTAAGTGAGAAAGTACCACTAGAGGGTGGACGCTTGCGTATGTACTGGTCAGCCTGTGTAAAAGGGTGTGGTATCCATGGACTTGGAGATATAGGCTTTGAAGGGTGTAAGGCAAAGATAGAGGGTGTCAATGGCTCTGGTGTGCATATCTATCTTGGTGGAAAACTGATGGGTGAGTCTGTTGAGGGACATAGTGTTATCAAATCGGCTCCGCTTGAGTATGCGAAGTTTTATGTGGAGTCTTTAGCTCTGGAGTATAAACGCATGAGAAAAACAGGTGAACCTTTTGAAGCTTTTCATGATAGAATCCTTAAGAACTACACATCAGCAAAGATTGGTTTTATGATGATGCTTTTAGCCTACTTCCGAGCGAAAAATATTGAAGTTGATTTTGGTTTTGAAGAGCGAGTAGTAACGGGGAAAAATGAAGAATTTGAGGTTTTTGAACTTGGTCGCAAGCTCTATTATAAGTTTGCAAAGCAGGAAGCCTACTCCGCCTATGAGCGTTTTACAAATGTAAATAAGCGTGAAAAATTGGAAAATATTAGAAAATTAAACCCTGACATTGATGAAAATATCGCCCTGATGTTAGAGTCCATTTTGCATCAAGAGGAGAATCGAAGAGCCGTTGTTTTCTCCGAAATACAGCCTTTTATTATGCTTTATAAGAAGTAGAAAAATTACTCAAAGCAGATTTAAAGAGACTTTTTTGTATAATTCCCTAATTTTGTAAAAAGGGTGTGTGCATGACTAAAA
>JALWSY010000169.1 GCA_027083035.1 Sulfurimonas sp.
GGATGATTTTGGACTTCATTATCAAAAGCTATCTGATAGTGTGTTCTATCGAGTGCTTCGTACGCTATCACTCGCATAAAATAGGAAACACCTTTTTGAAAAATATTTTTATCCGAAACTTTGTAATTTAAAGCACCTGAATAGGAGTCAACAAAAACTCTTGAATCACTACTTGATATATCTTGCTCATTGATTATCGTAGTATTAAAGTCTTCACTCTCAGATACTTCCAAACTATATACTATTGCATCATTCTCTAGATCCACCGCTTTTCCCCACCCTAGGATTAAACCATCTTCCTTGTTTTCTACATATTGCCAAAATGGCATAGGGTGTCCCTTTTGTGAGTTATAATCTTTGAGATTTTCACTCACTAACTCATTTCGCAAGTGGTTATAAGCACCAGCCCACCTCTCATGTAAATAGCGACTATCGGGAAGGGCTGTAACATACTTCTCAACAAGAGGTCTATACTTATCCATAAGCGCATGAATAGCCTCATCTGTAATATATTTAGCTCTTAAGGTAGCTACCATAGCATCCAAATCATCTCTATTTTTTTTAATTTGTAAAAATTTTCTGTGAAGTGGTGATTGCCACCAGTTTGCTATCCCTTTTGTCCACTTTTGTACTACATCATCCTTATATCCTATCCCATCATAGTCCCAAGGAAGAAAATAGAATGTATCGCTAAATTTTGGATTTAAAAGAAAAAAGTTTTGTGTCACGGTATCTTTGTTACCTAAAATAATGTTTATTGCAAACCAAGTAAGGTAGTTTTGTCGGTTAAAGTATTTATTAAAAACAGTTTCAAAGGCAGCATCTGTTGTTGCATCTGCTATGGCTTGAGTCATCTCTACGACTTTTTGTATCTCCTTACCACTTTTCATCTCTAAAGTTGCATCAAAGGCTTTTTGATCAAGAGGTTTTCCATCTTCACCAAGCGATAAGCTCTTTGTCATCACAAAAGCATAATTTTGAGCTTTATATAAGTTGTCCTCTTTAGAAAAGCCATGATTCTTCAAATAAAGTTTATCTCCATGCTCTACATGGGTAAATAGTCCGTAATCCACCCCATCAATGTGAAGATGCATAAAGCGTGTTCTTAAGCTTGTAAAGTGGGGAATACTCTGAAAAAGTTCAAAAGAGAGCATATTGGCAACACGCGTATCATCATAAAAGTGTTTATTGAGTTGAAAAGTTCTCTCTCCATCATAGAGATCTGTTTTGGTATCTAGTTTTACTCTAAATGAAGCTTGTCTTGCCGCTCTAGTGGACTTGCCTTTTTGTTCAAGTTTCGCATTTACTCCATCCCTAAGATATGCATCACTTTCAAAATGAATATGCAATTCAGGTTCATATGCATCGTTTGGGTCTTTATCTGCTAGAACATCCTCTAAGGTGCAGGGGCGAGGAGAGGCATCCATGGCATCAAATGGTTTACACTCATAATCATTTGGAGTAGGAATCGTAACACGAACCTCTAAAACATTACTCCCAGTCTCTGCTTCATACCAAGAAGATTTATCTACTATATCCCCTTCAACTGAAGGCTTATAGTTGTTATAACTTTCACATCCACTTAGCAATATAAGCCAGAGGAATGTAAAAAGCAACTGCCGCATAATTACTCGCTATTTTCTTTGAGTTTACAGGCACCAAGAGAGATATTGCCCTTATTCTTCTTGATAATTTTCTTCGCTTTTTTCTTCTTTATACCTTTGACTTTTTTAAGCTCTTTTAGGCTTTTAAAACAGTGCTTTTCACGGTATTTTAAAATTTTTGCAGCTTTCTTTTTTCCTATGCCCTTAAGCGATATCAACTCCTCGGCTGTTGCATTATTTAAATCAACCGCAGAAAAAAGTAGTGTCGTAACAAACGCTAGTAGTAGAAAAATTTTCATCATTGTCTCTCCTTTATCTCATTTTATTATCATTATAGCACTATTAACTTTATTTAACTGCATTCATAGCGAGTGTAGCCATCTTTTGCATATAATCCATCACATTTTCATCACTCTGTATTACTTTTTGCAGTTCATCTATGAAGTATCGGCGTGTCTTATCATCGGCAATATTAAAAGTATATAAAACCCACTCTATGTTTAACTCAAAACGCTCTGTACCACGAACCACCTCAAAGAGTCTATAAAGATTAGCGTCTGTTTGAGCAAGTAGAGATAAAACCTCAGCATAAAAATCACTTACTTCATAGCTGATGAGTGAGGATAGTTCCTCTTTTGAGATGGTCACATCCTTGTCTTCAAAGCCATCTCTCCCTGCAATCAATGCATCACCTATGAGTAACTGTTCACCCAAAAAGTAGGCATTTTTTCCCTCATTTAAAGCATTTGCAGAGGTATAGATAATATGCTCATTTAATCCAAAAAGCTCATCTATTAAAATGGAGTTAAAGTAAGTATAGAGTGTATTTGCCTGCATATTGAGTTCTATATCCTTCACCTCTTTGCGCATTGAATCAATGGCGAAGAACTGCATTAAAA
Organism: Sulfurimonas sp.; assembly: GCA_027083035.1. Classification (GTDB taxonomy): domain Bacteria; phylum Campylobacterota; class Campylobacteria; order Campylobacterales; family Sulfurimonadaceae; genus Sulfurimonas. The sequence goes on from JALWSY010000169.1 coordinate 2,504, forward strand.
ACTCTCCAAAAGAATTACATTAACATAAGTTCCAGCTTCCAAAAATTTGTCCTCTTCGCCCGCTACCATCAGAGCAGAGTCATTGAGCATATTTACCAAAATCGCGGAGCTTCCTACCTTTTTCCCCGCAAAATTAATCATATACTCCCCATCCTCTACTACTACATTACAGGCTGTAAACTCTGTAAAACGACTTCTCTTTTTAAAATCCTCTTGCAATTTTGCCGCTACCATCTTGTAAGGTGCTGATTTTCCTAGCATCTTAGCGATGAGAGGAAGCACATACAAAATCCCCGTAACGGTCGAAGAGTATGCAAAACCCGGAAGAGCCAAGATAAACTTCTCCTCTTTTTTCGCCACTAAGATGTGACGACCCGGTTTGATGCCCACACCCTTGTAAACAACCTCTGCACCCAAACGAGGGACAATATCTTTTACAAAGTCATAATCTCCAACACTCACACCACCCGTGCTGACAAGTATATCTACCGATGCGAGTGCAGTCTCAAAAGTTTCCATCAACTCATCTCTATTATCAGGTGCTGTTCCGAGTTGAATAACCTCTGCCCCTGCTGATTTAAAGAGTGCTTCAAGTGTATAGTTATTTGAACTTCGTATCTGTGCAGGGTTATCGCTGTTTTCGCCCAAATCAAGTATCTCACTCCCTGTTGCTATGACACCCACACGAGGACGCAGAGCAACCTTTACCATCACTTGATTGAGTCCCGCCATAACACCTATCTCGGCAAATCCTATCTTTGTTCCTTTTGTTATAAGCACATCACCAGATTTGTATCCCTCACCAACAGGACGCACCGCATTACCTAAAGGTACAACTTCATTTATAATGATTTTACCATCCTCGTAGGTAACATTTTCTATTTGAATAAGTGTATCTGCACCGGGAGGCATCATAGAACCTGTAAAAGTTTTGATGCACTCTCCCGTTTTTATCTCTCGTGTCTCATCATGTCCTGCAGGATTATCTCCTAAAACACGCAACTCACCTAGAGCTAAATCCTCCTGCTTAAGTGCATACCCATCCATTGATGCAGTAGCAAATTGAGGGTCATTAAACTCAGCGATAATGTCTGATGCAAGCACACGCCCTAGCGCATCACTTAGAGGCACACGCTCAAATCTTTTTGAGTTAACTTCTAGTAACTCCAGCATATTTTGACTTACTTCATACGATAAAAAATCCACTACCTCTCCTTATTTGACTTATGCAAGTAAGCCACTCCCTTTGATTGCTGTTGAACGCTCTTTTGCATAAACTCTTTTTCCCTCTTTTAAATCATACTTCCAGATGGGCGCACTCGCTTTAAAATCCTCCACAAAGGAATCTATAAACTCTAAAGCAACCCGTCTCTTTGGTGAAAAAACCGCAGCAATATAAGAGGATTCATGAAGCATTACATCCCCACGGGAGTGTGCCATTTTAATGATAGCCCCCTGCTCTTCTGCCTTTTTTTGCCAAGAGGCAAACCATGAGTTCAAAATAGGCTCATAGATATCAAAACTCAAACCATCAATGCCATCTTCACTTCTGACAGTCCCAACAAAAGGTATATACGCACCATAATTACTACTTGCTTCCTCTTCATGCCACTCCTTTAAAAGTGTAGGTACATCTAAAGCTCCATCGTAAAGTTGCAACATCGTTTACCCACCACACACAGGAGGTAAAAGAGAAATTTTATCTCCATCTTTCAAAGGTGCCTCCAAAGAAGTAACAAGTGCATCATTAACAGCAACAGCACAACTCTCTAACCACTCGCTCACCTCTTTATCCTCTTTTAAAACTGCTGAAAGCTCATTTAAGTTGTTTATCTCCAACTCTAATGGCTCCTTCTGGATTGGTCCTAAAAATTCAACTCTTACCATCTTCATACCTTATGCTTATTTTATAGAATTATATCTAAGATAAGTTAAGTCATGTATAATTACATCATGCTTTTTGGAAAAATAGAATATCTTAATTTACTCCCCTTTCATGTTTTTATGAAGCGATTTGTCTCAAACAATCCTGCAAAAATGAGTATGGAGTACAAAAAAAATGTCCCTGCTGCCATCAACAGACTCTTCCAAAGAAGAGCAGTCGATGCAGCATTTATCTCAAGTGTCACGGCAAAAAAGCATCCTCATGTAAATCTTGGAATCATTGCAAAAAATCATGTTCAGAGTGTCTTAGTCATTCCAGATAAAGCAAACAAAAGCGACAAAGAGTCTGCATCATCGAATGTACTTGCAAATATATTGGATATCTCAGGAGAGGTACTTATAGGAGACAAAGCACTACGCTATGCCTTACATAACCCTGAGTACATTGATTTGGCAGAAGTATGGAGTAAAAAATACAATCTTCCCTTTGTCTTTGCCCTGCTCTGCTACCACAAAGACAAAAATCTCTATAAAAGAGTGGAGAGAGCCTTTTTAAAGCAAAAAGTAAAAATCCCCCAATATATTCTGCATCAAGCAAGTGTTAGAACAGATATTAAGCAAAAAGATATTTTGCAATATCTGCGATTAATATCCTACAAACTTGACGCAAAAGCAAAACTTGGACTCAAAAAATTTTATAAACTATCATAGCTAATTCATTGTTTTGTAAAAAATCTTTAATCCTGAAACTTATCTCGGATGAATAAAAACTTATCCAAATTCTCTAAAAACAACTCAACCAATCTAGGGTCAAAATGTTTCCCTTTTTCCTCTTCAAAAAGTTTTAATATCCGTTCTAAATCCCAAGCTTTTTTATAGCATCTATCACTTCCAAGGGCATCAAAGACATCAGCAATCGCTGTAATCCGTCCAAAAATATGTATCTCCTCACCCTTTATTCCATTTGGATAACCACTACCATCCCATTTTTCATGATGTCTATAAGATACAAGTGCCGCAGCCTTAAGAATAGGTCTCTTAGAGTCTTTTAGTATTCTATACCCTATCTCACTATGAGTTCGCATAATAGCCCACTCCTCATCAGTAAGTTTCCCCGGCTTTTTTAAGATACTATCTGGTATCGCCACCTTTCCAATATCATGCATTGGTGAAGCTGTATAGAGTAAGTTTGCATTTTTTTCACCGAGTCCTGCGAGTCGTGCTAATAGCCTTGAGTATTCAGCAACTCTTTTTACATGGTTCCCTGTCTCTTGAGAACGGCTCTCTCCAACCTCTCCCATTTTATAAATAATCTCTTTTTGTGTACGCTCAAGCTCTTTATGAATAGTCACAATATCTGTTACATCATGTCTAATACCTAAATACTCTACTATATTGTCATTTTTATCAATAATTGGCACTATTGTTGACTCTACATAGTAATATGTTCCATCTTTTTTTCTATTTTTTAGCTGTCCATGCCATACTTTTTTAGATGTTATAGTATCCCACATCTTTTTGTAAACTTTTTTAGGTGTCTGAGGACTTTTTACGATATTGTGTTTCTTTCCAATAAGCTCCTCTTTTGTATAACCAGATATTTCACAAAACTTATCATTGACATAAGTAATCTTTCCATCTTTATCTGTTCGAGAGAGTATATTACTCTCATCAATCGCCTTTTGATACTCTTGAGAAATTTTATAAGCTTCTGAAAAATTTTTATTGGAGATATCTAAATTTGCTTCTAACTCCTCTTTTATCTCTTCTAATTCAGTAATATCTGTCCTAATCCCTATATACTCAACTATTATGCCATCATAATTTACAATCGGATTAATCGTAGATTTTACATAGTAGGCACTACCATCTTTTCTAAGATTTTTAACAACACCACTCCAAGGTTTCTTCTGAGTAATAGTTGCCCACATCTCCTCAAACACCTCAGCCGGCATATCTGGATGTCGCACTATATTGTGAGATTTCCCTACAAGTTCCTCTCTGGTATATCCAGATATCTCACAAAACATATCGTTTACAAAAGTAATCACTCCTTTTGGATTAGTTTTAGAAACAATAGTGCTGTCATCTATAGCCTGCTTATACTCTTCAAACATCTTTTGCCTACACAAAACTTCAGTATGCTGACGATTATTCTCTATTGAGAGGTCAACCTTAAGAGTAAACTCCTCAATGTTAAATGGTTTTGCTATAAAGTCTGATGCACCTGATTTTAAGCACTCTCTAATAACTTCAGAATCATTATGCCCTGAGAGTACAATAACAGGTATATGGCTATATTCATCCCTCTCTCTTATCTCTCTTAATAGCTCTAGTCCGTGTTTATCCGGAAGTTCCATATCTAAAATGATAAGATTAAATTTTTGTTTACACAGTAAATCAAAGCCATCTTTAGCTGTTAAAGCGATGGAGGAGTTGTGATTTCTTACATCAAGTATTTTTTGTATCTGCTTACACATAAATAGAGAATCATCTATGACTAAAATATCATTATTGCTATTCTTAGATATTGCCTCTATAGTTTTTGTTATGGAGTTTAGTGACTTTGAAAAGTTTTTATCTTTTACAATGTAGTCTAAGACACCATTTTTAAAAAGCGTCTCACGTATCTGTTTATCAGCCTCTGCTGTTAAAATAATGATTTTTGCTTTACTGAAACTTTTTATATCATTGACTAACTCTTCACCATACGCATCTGGCAAATTTAAATCTAAGATGATAAAATCATACTCACCCTCTTGTAGTTTTGTACTGGCTGCTTCAAAATCAAAAGCCTGTGCAACAGAGTAGGACTCTTTTGCATTAAGTACATTAAAGATAGCCTTGCTAATGAACTCTGAATCCTCCACTATCAAAATTTTAGGTTTTAACAATGTAGATTCATAATTCTCTTCACAATAAAGCACTATCTTCCCTTACAATAAATATATCAGATTGTATAACAATCTAACTTAACTTTAGCACTTTTAAAGTTCACCATCCAAATGGCTTGCCAACCTCTCTAATTTTACTCTGTATGCATCAAGATCAAAATCTTTCACGCGCGCTACACCATCCTCTATAGCTGCTTTTGCAACCGCTGAAGCTACCCATACTAAAACGCGTCTATCAAATGGTGATGGAATAACATACTCACTTCCAAACTCCATAACTTCACGAGAGTGTGCATCTTTTACTTTTTGAGGTACCTCCTCTTTTGCAAGCCCTGCAAGTGCTTTTGCTGCTGCCATTTTCATATTTTCAGTGATTTTTGTTGCTCTTACATCAAGCGCACCTCTAAAGATTTGAGGAAAACCAAGTACATTGTTGACCTGATTTGCATAGTCACTTCTTCCTGTTCCTATGATAATGTCTGAACGAGCAGCTTTTGCTTCAGGTGGTGTGATTTCAGGATTTGGATTTGCACAAGCAAAAATAATTGGATTTGCATCAGACATACTTTGAACCATCTCTTTGGAGATAAGATCTGCTTTAGAGAGTCCTAGAACCATGTCCGCATCTTTCATAGCATCTTCGAGTGTTCTATCATCAGTATCTAAAGCAAAAACTTTTTTATACTCATTTAAATCATCACGACCACTATGAATGACACCTTTAGAGTCAAGCATCGTAATTCTTTTTACACCTAAAAGTTTGTACATATTTCCACAAGCGATTCCAGCAGCACCAGCACCGATGATTACTACTTTTAAATCTTCTGCTTTTTTATTACTCATCTCCATAACATTCATAAGTCCAGCAGTTGTAATAACAGCCGTTCCATGTTGATCATCATGAAATACAGGAACATTACAGATCTCTTTGAGACGACTCTCTATCTCAAAACATCTTGGAGCAGAGATATCCTCTAAGTTGATACCACCAAAACTATCAGCCATGGCAGAGACAATCTTGATAATCTCTTCTGTATCTTTTGTGTTGAGTTCAATATCTACCGCATCAACATTTGCAAAAGATTTAAATAAAACACCCTTACCTTCCATAACAGGTTTTCCAGCCAAGTGACCGATATCTCCAAGACCCAAAACTGCCGTTCCATCACTAACGACAGCTACAAGATTACCTTTATTTGTATAGTCATAAGCTTTTTCAACATCTTTTTCAATCTCAAGACAAGGAAAAGCCACCCCCGGGCTATAGGCTAAAGAAAGCTCTTTTTGCGTACTGCACGGCTTTGTTAAAAGTGTTCCTGTTTTTCCATTTGTATCAAACTCTCCCTTTGATACATGATACGCTAGTGCCTCTTCTCTTGCTTGTGATTTATCAGACATGATAACTCCTAAATTTTTTTGAGATTATAGCTAAATCTTGCTAAGATAAAGGACAGAGTTCCCTTTTGTATTGTAGTATATACCCATAGAGTTTTTACGAGAGACAAAAACACCACGGCCATTAAAGCTGTGAGAGTGTCTGAAGATTTCACTTAGTATCTGCGTATCAAATCCCTCACCTTCATCTGTAATCTGTGTAATAATGTACGATGATGCATTATTGTGTAACTTATAAATTTTTACATTAATATTTTTGCTAGAGCCTTGCTCTAACTCTAAGAGTCTCTCTATGTAGATATCTTCTTCAAGTAATCTATGCTTCTCATCTGGTTTTAGCCCAAGATTTCCATGCTCGTAAGCATTCATTATGAGTTCATTAAAGACAACTCCTGCAGCACATTGTTCCCTATTTTTGGCACACTCTTCAGCTAAAAGTGCTTCATACCACTCGTTTGCTGCCTCCACACTCTCTAAGGAAGTTTGGAAATTTTTCTCAACTATAAGATGGTTTTGTAATGTAAACTTATTGATAAAAACAAGAGTAATATCATCCTCCTGAACAGAGATTTTCTCAAAGAACTTCTCTTTTATCTCCTCTCGCGTAAAGGAGTGAAAAAAATCCTCTTCTATGCACTTAGCATATGCCTTAGTAGAATCTTTCAGGGAGTTTTCAACCATACCATCACTATAAAAAAGAAATTTATTTATATCTGTGATATCATACTCATCAAGATTAAAATCATCCTGCCATTTACTAAGTGGAGGATTGTTTGATTTTATCTTAATAATATTTGCTCTTCTATCTTGCAGTAAAAAAGGAGGCATTGAAAACTTAGCATAGTGGAGTTTATTATAGTGATTATCAAAAAGAATATAATCCAAAGAGAGTGCTTCCTCTTCAAGAAGTATCGGCTTAATGTACTCTATAGACTCTTGTATAAGTAACTCAAAGCTAAAACTCTCATATCGAACCATTTTATCAACAAGATGATTAACAAAAGAGGTCATTAGCATAGCAGAGAGAGAAGCTGAGAGTCCTTTGCCCATTCCATCTACTATGATATAAAAGGTTCGATTTTCATCCACTCTTCGTACACTATATGCATCCCCGCTTACTACATCAAGAGGGCTATATACAAAGTCAATAAGCGAGATATTTTCAACTCCTGCAAACTGATAATAAAAATCATTTCTTAAGATATTTAACTCTTTTGCAAATGCCAATTCCTCTTGGTAGGAGTAGTAAGAGTCTTTTTTTTGCAGAGCCTCTAACTCCCTCTTTTTCTCCTCTTCAATTATCTTATTTGCTAAAAGAATTTTACAAGAACTCTTAAGAGCATCTTTAACTTCTTGATGATTAATAGGTTTCTTTACAAAGGTCGTCACTCTTAAATTGAGTGCTTCTATAATCATGTCAACATCTTCAATGGCTGTAATGAAAATTATCGGGATATCCTCATCCCTCTCTCGAATCTTTTCTATCATCTCTAAGCCATTCATATGAGGCATCTCATAATCACTAATAATCATATCTACCTCATTCTCAAGATACTTCTCAAACCCCTCCTCTCCGTCATTGGCAAAAATTATCTCTTTGACTAAATCCTCAAAAATAGCCCTGTAAAGCATTTGCGTTGTCGTGTTGTCTTCAACACAAAGAAGCCTGAGCGTATGACTGTTACAATCCATCAGATTTTAAACTTACTCAATTCATTTTCAAGTTTTTCAGCATCATCAGCAAGCTTCTCTGCCGATTCCTCTACTAAAAGTCTTAACTCTGTATTATGCGAAGAGAGTTCTATAATCTCAGCCATATTCTCTATAAGACTCTTTGTTTTTGTTGCTATATAGGTACTTTGATGCATAACAAGTGTTGATTTCTCTTGTGTACTTATCAAATTCTCTTTTGTCTCTTCAGAAGAGCTGATAAGTTCTTGTGCAGAGACCGAAATCTCTTGCATATTTGAAGAAGTTTTATCTGTATCTTCTGAAATTTCTACAACATTTTGCGTTATCATATTTACATTTGCACTAATTTCACTTAGAGATTTTTGTGTACGTTCAGCAAGCTTACGCACCTCATCAGCAACAACAGCAAATCCTCGTCCATGCTCGCCTGCACGAGCAGCCTCTATGGCAGCATTGAGTGCGAGAAGGTTTGTCTGATCAGCTATATCTGAGATAATTGCTAAAACATCCTTGATATTTTTTGCCTGCTCAGTCAATGATGCAACCTTCTCGGCAAGTTCACTTTGATGTTCACTTCCCACACTAATCGACTCTTCAACCTGATTAAGCTTACGAATAAATCCATCTAAGACATCATAGGTCCGTTCCAAATCCTCCGTAACGGTAATAGTTGATTCTTCAATATCATCAAGCTTAACACCAACCTCCTCAACTAAAGAGTTTATATCAGCTATTTTGGTTTCTGATTTTTCACTATTTTGAGCAAGGCTGTTAACTACATCTCCAAGTTTAGCACTCTCTTTTGCGCTTGCCGCTGACACACCCATAGCTTGCTGTACAGTCTCTTTAAAAGCAACAATCATCTTATGAAGCGCTCGTGAAATCTGAGAAATTTCATCCTTTCCTTCTACTACAATATCACAAGTCAAATCTAGCGAAGAAGAGACACACTCTATCTTCTCTAAAGAGTCCGTTACACTTCTGTTCACCCCTTTACTAATAAGTAAAATAACTATAAATATAAACATCACAAAAAGAAGATAGCTTACTATTGTAACCCCTGCTTGAAACTTTACATCCGAGGCTATCTTTTTTAGCAGAAGTGAATTTTGTCTTGATATCTCATCATCTACTTTTTTAAGAAGATTTATCTTTTTTGTAATTGTCTCAAACCAAACAACACTATCAACGCCAAAACCACCACTCATAGCATGTGCCTTTGCCTTTGCACGCATAGTATTTATCGCTTTTACAGCAGGTGAGTTCATAGTTTTATGATAGAAATCCTTTACAGCATCACTCGCCATAGCCATTGATGCATCAAGATAGGCATCTTGCTCTGCAACCAAGCGTATCCATTTTGCAAATACACCATCTTTAAATGCATCTGCAGCAAAAGTAGCACTCATAACAGCACGCTCTATCCCTGCACGCTCTTTTGACTTTAAGAAGTTCGTGTAGGCATCAAGTGCTTTAACTAACTCCTCTCTATTTGCAAGTTTTGCCGTCATCGCTACAATATCTAAAAT
>JALWSY010000170.1 GCA_027083035.1 Sulfurimonas sp.
GTTACATTTATGAAAGATGTTACACCATTACCACACAACGGTTGTCGCGCACCTAAGCGTCGTAGAGTTTAAGGAGATTACTGATGGCAAGATATAGAGGTCCAGTAGAAAAAATCGAAAGAAGATTTGGTGTAAGCCTTAACTTAAAAGGTGAGCGTCGTTTAGCAGGGAAGTCTGCATTAGAAAAGAGACCTTATGGTCCGGGTCAACATGGTCAGCGTCGTAAGAAAGTTTCTGAGTATGGTTTACAACTTAATGAAAAGCAAAAAGCTAAATTCATGTATGGTGTATCTGAGAAACAATTCCGCGCACTATTTGTTGAAGCAAAAAGAAGAAGCGGAAATACAGGTACAAACCTTATTACGCTCATCGAGCAGAGACTTGACAATGTAGTTTACAGAATGGGATTTGCATCTACTCGTAGATTTGCTCGTCAACTTGTAACACATGGTCATATCCTTGTTGATGGTAAAAAACTCGATATCCCTTCATACCGTGTAAAACCGGGTCAAAAGATTGAGATTAAAGAGAAGAGTAAAACAAATGCTCAAGTAGTTCGTGCTATTGAGCTTACAAATCAAACTGGTCTTGCTCCATGGGTTGATATTGATGCTGAAAAAGTATTTGGTATCTTTACTCGCCTTCCAGAGCGTGATGAAGTTGTTATTCCTGTTGAAGAGCGTTTAATCGTTGAGCTTTACTCTAAATAGTAACTAAAATTAAAAGGCGTAAAAATATGAAAAAAATTAAAACTACTCCACTTGCTCCACAAGAGTTTGAGGTAGAAGAGATAAGTGAAAATGAAGCTAATATTATGGCATACCCTTTTGAAACGGGTTATGCTATCTCATTAGCACATCCACTTCGCCGTTTTTTATTAAGTAGCTCAGTTGGTTATGCGCCAATCGCTATCAAAATCGAAGGTGCTAAGCACGAGTTTGACTCTGTGCGTGGTATGCTTGAAGATATTTCAGATTTTATTCTAAATCTTAAAGAGATTCGCTTTAAGTTGAAAGATGATGCAATAGAAGCAGAGGTTGATTACTCATTTGCGGGTCCTTGTACTATCACAGGGAAGGATCTCTCAAATGATGTAGTAGAAGTGGTAACTCCAGAGGCTCCACTTGCTACTTTAAATGAAGATTCAACGCTAAACTTTAGCATTAAGATTGCGCAAGGTATTGGGTATGTTCCTAGTGAAGATACTTATGAAGAGCTTGAGGATGGATACATCGCTTTAGATGCATTCTTTACTCCTGTTCGTAGTGCAACGTATAAGATTGAGAATGTCCTTGTAGAGGATAATCCTAACTTTGAGAGAGTTGTAATGAACATCAAAACTGATGGGCAAATCTCTCCTATTGATGCATTTAGAAACTCTTTAGAAGTTATGTACGCGCAACTTGCTGTCTTTAACTCAGAGATTAGTATAAAGGCACCTACAACTATAGAGAGAGTTGAAGAGTCTCCAGACCTTAAAAAGTTAACTACTCACATAGATAGCTTAGGTTTGAGTGCGCGTTCTTTTAACTGTCTTGATCGTTCAAACATTAAGCTAATAGGTGAGATTGCACTTATGAGTACAAATGATTTGAAAAATGTGAAAAATCTTGGAAAAAAATCATACGATGAAATCGTTGAGAAAGTTCAAGAGTTTGGTTATTCAGTTGGCGCTGACTTACCTGATGATGTAGTTACTGCATTAAAAAAGAAAATAGAAGCTTTACAAGCTTAAAATAGAGGAAGATATATGAGACACCGTCATGGATATCGTAAACTAGGTCGTACAAGCGCACACCGTGCTGCTCTTTTAAAGAACCTTAGTATTTCGTTAATAGAACATGGGAAAATCGAAACTACTGCTATGAAGGCTAAAGAGTTACGTTCTTACATTGAGAAACTGATTACAGTTGCTGGTAAAAACGACTCAAATGCTCACAGAACAGTATTTGCTGCGCTTCAAAGTAAAGAAGCTACTAAAACTTTAGTAAATGATATCGCACCGAAGTATGTTGATCGTGCTGGTGGATATACAAGAATTACTAGAACAAGAATACGCCGTGGTGATGCAACTACTATGGCATTTATTGAATTAGTATAATTCACTAAACTCCTGCTATAATGACTTTTCATTATAGTTTGGGGATTTCATCTCCCCATATCTCTTCATTTTTTAAGAACTTCCCAATTCTAAAATACTTAAAAGGTTTATAATGAGTAATTTCGCATTTGGAACATACCGTATCTCTGATATGAATGAACAACATATAGCAGCACTGCGTGAGGCTATCAGATCAGGGATAAAGCTTATTGATACATCTACAAACTACATGGATGGTGGTGCTGAACGGGCTATTGCCAAGGCACTGCGTAGTTTTGATGATGATGTAAGAGCATCAGTAGAGATAGTGAGTAAATTTGGTTATATTCAAGGAAGTAACCTTGCTCTGCACAAAGAGAAGCCTTTTGAGGATGTTGTAGAGTTCTCACAGAGCTGTTTTCACTCTATCTCTAAATCATTTATGCTGCATCAGTTAGAGCAGAGTTTAGAGAGGCTGGAACTTGACAAAATAGAGTGTTACCTCTTGCATAATCCTGAGTACTACATCTATGATGCAATTAATAAAGGCATCAATAAAGATGATATGCTCGATACCATGTTTGACAGGATTTTTGATGCTTTTGTTGCACTAGAGGAGCAGGTAAAAAATGGACGTATTGGAAGTTATGGCATAAGCTCTAATAGTTTCAGTAAAAATTATAACGATGCTGACTTTTTACCCTATGAGGATCTCTTAACACTCGCGCAAAGAGCAGCAGAGGTCGTGGGGAATACAGAACATAGTTTTAGCACTATTGAATTACCGATAAATATGCTTGAAACTGAGGGGCTAAAGTGTGCATTGTGGGCGAAAGAGCATGGTGTACGGGTCTTGACAAACCGACCGCTTAATGCGCAAAAAGATGATATGATGTACCGTCTGGCTGATTATGATGAGAGTCCGAGTTACTACCATCATCTCAATGAACTC
>JALWSY010000171.1 GCA_027083035.1 Sulfurimonas sp.
CATTAGTATCTATTACTGATGAGATGGGTAATATGATTGCATGGTCATCTGCTGGTAGCTTAGGGTTTAAAGGTTCTAAAAAATCTACCCCTTTTGCAGCACAACAAGCAGTAGAAGCAGCAATGGAGAAAGCAAAAGTACACGGTATCAAAGAAGTTGGTATTAAAGTACAAGGTCCTGGTTCAGGTCGTGAAACAGCAGTTAAAGCTGTAGGTGCAATTGAGGGTATCCGTGTAACATTTATGAAAGATGTAACACCACTTCCACACAACGGTTGTCGCGCACCTAAGCGTCGTAGAGTATAAGGAGAGACTGTGGCAAGATATAGAGGTCCAGTAGAAAAAATCGAAAGAAGATTTGGTGTAAGCTTAAACCTAAAAGGTGAGCGTCGCCTCGCAGGTAAATCTGCTTTAGAAAAACGTCCTTATGGTCCAGGTCAACATGGACAACGTCGTAAAAAAGTATCTGAGTATGGTTTACAACTTAACGAAAAGCAAAAAGCTAAATTTATGTATGGTGTATCTGAAAAACAGATGCGCGCACTATTTGCTGAAGCTAAACGTCGCGAAGGTAATACAGGGTATAACCTTATTACACTTTTAGAGCAACGTCTTGATAATATCGTCTATCGTATGGGATTTGCTTCCACTCGCCGTTTTGCTCGTCAACTGGTAAATCATGGACACATCTTAATTGATGGTAAACGTGTGGATATTCCATCGTACCGTGTTAAGCCGGGACAAAAAATTGAGATTCGTGAAAAAAGTAAAACTAATCCTCAAATTGTTCGTGCAATAGAGTTAACTAATCAAACAGGTTTAGCTCCATGGGTAGATATCGATGCAGCAAAAGTTTTTGGTGTATTTACTCGTCTTCCTGAGCGTGAAGAGGTAGTTATCCCTGTAGAAGAGCGTCTAATAGTTGAGTTATACTCTAAATAATCTTTGAGATAAAGGCACACTAACATGAAAAAGATCAAAACATCTCCACTCCTACCACAAGATTTTGTGGTTGAGCAAATTAGTGAGACTGAGGCTAATATAGTAGCTTATCCATTTGAGACAGGATATGCTGTATCACTGGCTCATCCCATCCGTAGATTTCTTCTGAGCTCTTCGGTTGGATACGCTCCTATCGCGCTTAAAATGGAGGGGGCTAAACACGAGTTTGATTCAGTACGTGGTATGCTAGAAGATATCTCTGATTTTATTATTAACCTAAAATCTATCCGTTTTAAACTTCTTAATGATCTTACGGAGAGTGAAGTAAATTACACTTTTACTGGTCCATGTGAGATTAAAGGGAGTGATTTAAACAGCGATGATGTAGAGGTAGTTACGCCAGATGCATTTTTGGCTACGCTAAATGAAGATGCTACACTTAACTTTTCACTTAAAATCAATCAAGGTATCGGTTATGTACCAAGTGAAGATATTCGTGATGAGTTAGATGATGGATATATCGCCCTTGATGCCTTCTTTACACCGGTTAAACGTGCGACCTATAGCATAGAAAATGTACTAGTGGAAGATAATCCTAACTTTGAAAAAGTGGTATTAAACATTGTAACTGATGGTCAGATTTCACCACTAGATGCTTTTAGAAACGCATTGGAAGTGATGTATGCACAACTAGCCGTATTTAAAAGTGAAGTGAGTGTACAAGCGCCTAACTCTATGGCTGAACGTATAGAAGATTCTGCAGAGCTTAAAACATTGACTGCAAGAATTGAGTGCTCGTAGCTTTAACTGTTTAGACCGTTCAAACATTAAACTCGTTGGAGAGATTGTATTGATGAGTCAAAACGATCTTAAAAATGTAAAAAATCTTGGAAAAAAATCTTTTGAAGAGATCATAGAAAAAATTGAAGAGACAGGATACTCTGTTGGGCATGACCTATCGAGTGACCTTGTTAATGCATTAAAAAAGAAAATAGAGGAAGTATCATGAGACATCGTCATGGATACCGCAAACTAGGTCGTACAAGCTCACACCGTGCAGCTCTACTTAAAAACCTTAGTATTGCGTTAATCACTAATGAAAAAATTGAAACTACCGTACCTAAAGCGAAAGAGCTTCGCTCGTACGTAGAAAAGCTAATTACAGCTGCGACTAAGGGTGATTCTAACGCTCACCGCGCAGTGTTTGCATCTTTACAAGATAAAGAGGCTACAAAAAAATTGGTAAACGAAGTTGCACCACGCTATAGTGAGCGAAATGGTGGTTATACTCGTATTACTCGTACTCGTATTCGTCGTGGTGATGCCACCACAATGGCGTACATCGAGTTAGTCTAATTTTATGGGGCATCTGCCTCATACCCCTTCTACAACCTACGCAATCTAAGAGGTAATTATGTCACCTAAAATAGGCTTTGGTACCTACCGCATTACCTACAAAAATCAAGACCAAGTTAACGCTTTAATATTCGCTTTAAAAGAGGGTGTAAGCCTGATTGATACCTCAACCAATTATATGGACGGTGAGTCGGAACTGGCCGTAGCACTTGCACTTAATGAGGTAGGAGAGGAGATAGCAAGTAAGGTGGAGATTGTATCGAAGTATGGCTATATTCAAGGGGCTGAACTCGATACTATTAAAAAAGAGAACCCTTTTTCACAAACGGTTCATTACTCTGAAAACTGTTACCACAATATCTCTGCTGCATTTATGCAAGATCAACTTGAGAAGTCACTTTCAAGACTACATGTAGATTGTATTGACTGTTATCTGATTCATAATCCTGAGTATTTTATGCTCGATTATCTTAATCACGCTAACAAAGAGACATTCAATAGAGACTATATGCAAGATGAGATGCTTCAACGTATATTTGATGCCTTTATAGCACTAGAAGAGAGGGTACAAGAGGGTAAAATTAAAAGTTATGGAATCAGCTCCAACGCCTTTGCCAAGCACAGTAGCGAACTCGATTTTTTAGAGTATGAGTCATTAATAGATCTTGCACAAGAAGCGGCCCAAAAAACAGG
>JALWSY010000172.1 GCA_027083035.1 Sulfurimonas sp.
CATTTGTAGGGTTAATATGACGATTTATATTAAAGTATGTTTTTTTTCCATGTAACTCTTGACGCTTTTTATCTGCCAACTCGCCAAGTTCAAAAAAATCCATATCATAGAGTTGCAACGCTCTCTCAAAATCTACTCTTTTACTCATAAATTACTGCCTTTTATTGTTAGTGCAATTATATCTGATTTAGATTTATTTTTGATTAGTCAGAAGAGAGTTTTACAAACCCGGTGCCTGCCACATACTTGTTGTCACCCCTGCATCAACAAGTTCAAGTTGCTTTGCATACGCCTCTTGCCACTTTACTTTTATTGCATCATATATTTTCTTGTTTTCCATATCCGGCTCATATCTTTTCTCCCAAACTACAAATTTTGTTGCAGCTTCTACCAAAGAGTTATAGATTCCAGCACCTACTCCCGCCGCCATGGCAGCTCCAAGGGCTGTTGCTTCTGTAACTTTTGGGATTTTTACTCTGCATCCAGTCACATCTGCTAAAATCTGAGACCATAAAGTACCCCTGCTTGCCCCACCCGCAAAGACTATCTCCTCAACTTTTACACCACTAAATTTTTGAATGTTTTCTAGATTTATGGAGGAGACTATTGCAGCATTCTCCTGCAGACTTCTAAACATAGAGGCTCTATTACAGATATTTGCATCAAGAGAGAGATTTAAAAATGAGGGTGCAGCATGGTACCACTTCGCATACTTCATACTATCAGAAAATATCGGCATGATGCCATGTGAACCAACAGGAACATCTTTCGCTTTTGACTCTAAAACTTCGTAAACATCTCTCTTTTGCTCCTTTGCTTCAAGCTTCTCCATATCGCAAAATGCATCACGAAACCATCGCATCACTAAGCCACTAAAAAAGGTGATACCCTCTGCTTGAGAGAGACCCTCTACTACATGAGGGTTTACTCGTATGCTCATATCTCTTGGAGGCTTCACGCTACTTTTTATGTTTACTACTTGCTGCCAAAATGAGCCGCCAAGCACAGCGACATCACCCTCTTTTACTACGCCTAATCCAGCAGAGCCGAGTTGCACATCACCACCACCCATCACTACTTTTGTACCCTCTGCCAAGCCGGTTATCTCTGATGCATTTGTCGTAACATTACCAATAACCTCGCCTACTTCAAACACCTCAGGAAAGATACTCTCTTTGATGCCAACACGAGTTGCCATACTACTCTCCCACTCTCTTTTCTCTAAAGAGAATATTCCCGTAGTTCCTCCATTACTAGGATCACTCGCTATCACCCCTGAGAGTTTCGCTAATATCCAATCCCCTATCATAGAGATTTTTGCAACCCGTGCATAGATATCAGATCGGTTGTTTTTCAGCCATAAAAGACGAGGCAAAGCACCGAGTGCAAAGGTTTGACCGGAGAGAGCATAAAACTCCTCTTCTATCCCCTCAAAATGCTCTTTAAGGTACTTTACCTCCTTACCTGCCCGTGCATCAACATTTGCCACACCCCATAGCTCATCTCCATTTGCATCATAAAGCACTATCCCCTCACGCATACTTGTAGCACTCAAAGCGACAATCTCTTCTGCCCCTACACCAGAACTCTTTATAGCACCTCTGATGCACGCAGTTGTAAGAAGCCAGTTTTTTTCAAAATCAAAACTCATAGAGTTTGCGACACCCTCCTCTTCTAAGTGTATCCACTCTTTTTGCTCTGAAGCTATCTGATTGCCTTGGGTGTCAAAGATTACAGCGCGAACACTTCCTGTTCCTGCATCTATCGCCATTAGGTATGTTTCTTGTTTCATAATTATTCCAATTAGTAGTTTTTTAAAGGTGTGAAAGGAGCTGTTTGGGAGCTTTATTTTGCAGGCTCAGACCAAAGGGAGGATTTGTCCTGTGAAATAAAGGTCACAAACAGCGGAGTTATGTTTCTAAAGTTACTTCTTTAGCTTCGCCTGCTCTAACTCCCAGTACTCCATCGCAAAGCTCTCTTTTAAAGAGATGCTTTTATAGCCACCGAGTTTATCTGCTTGTAAAACCGCTTTCATAGTATGTTCTACTATATCGTTGATAATAGCTGCTTCCTGTGGTGTCTGACCAAAACTAATTACTGCTAAGTTTTTAATGACCATATAGTTCGGCGCAGGGTTGAGCATAATCTCATCAGTAGCAAACTCATTAAAATATGCTTTATACGCTTCTATGTACTCTGCAACACCCTTCTCTAGGTTTGTATCCTCCATGATAAGCGGCACTCCTTTTGTGCGGATAATATGCTCCGGTGTTAAGACGCCCCTTGATGCAAACTCACGCAAATTATCTTGTGATGCGTAGTAGTTCGCTAACGGAGATTGGTTGATGTTTAAAGATATAGGATACCCCTTAGCTTCAGAGAGAACCTTGACTATCTTCTGCATATCACACTCACTTGGTTCAAAGTGCTGTGCAATCTGTAACGGTGCGTTTTGCTGTAAAAAGACCTCTGCTTGCATCACCGCTTCTATCATCTTCTCATAAGACTCTCGTGCATCATCATCAAAGGTAAATATACCATGATGATGCAGGATAATTCCATCTATGCTTCCCCACTCAAGGTCTTGCGTCATGGTGTAGATTGTGTGTGCTAGATCAAACCCCGGCATGACATAATCGACTATCAAAAAAGAGGGAAATACCTTCTCAATCAACTCTTTGCCATTAACAGAGTTAGAGATGGTAACTACTGCATCTGCGTGCGTATGATCTACATATTTGTAAGGAATGAGTGCATGAAGAATTGCTTCAACAGAGGGATTTGGTGCCTCCGCATCAATCATAGCAGCTCTTTGGCGGCGTACCATTTCACTATCACTCAACTCCTCCTCTTTTGCCATCTCTAAGAGAGCGGAGCGTTTCACAGGAGCGAAACCCTCCTCTTTTATGGTTGCTAAATCCCAACCACTCCCCTTTACATAGAGAATCTCTTCACCATCCACATCTATCTTTACGGAGGTATTTCCCCCTCCGTGCAACACTAAACTTGACTCTTTTCCCAAGAGATTTGAGGTATAGACACGCGTAGCTAAATCACCTACATACTTTTGTGCTTGCTTTTCACTCCATAAGTTTTTCATAGCTTTATCCTAAGACTTCAAGTTCGTCTGTATATTTATCTTCACAAAAAGGCTCATATGATGACTTATAGACTTTATAGTGTGCAGAAGCTTTATGTCCATCAAGAGCAGCTTCATCTCTCCATGTCTCAACAGCCATAAATCTTCTCCTATCATTTTCATATTGGAAAATCTCATAAAAAAGGCACCCATCTTCTGCCTTACTTGGAACTACCATAGCACTTAAAAGCGCCTTCATCTTCTCCTCAGATCCCTCTTTTGCAATAAATGTCACACTCTTTGTAATTGTCATCATATATCCCCAAAAAATAATTTTAAAAGTAATTATAGCAAAGTTTCTATAGAATGGTAAAATTATTTTCAAAAAGGGTCTTTATTGGATTTACTACTAGAGATAGAGAATGTCATAGAGAGAAATGGCTCTGACTTTGAACTCTCAAAACTTTTCAAGCGTTACATAAAAGAGTATAAAGATAATTTGAGTGAACTCTTTGAGAAAAATCAGGGAAAAGATTTTTTGGTACGCCACACCAAAAAACTTGACTCCATCATTTCACTTATGTACAAAACAGTTCTGCGTCGCCTCTTTGGAGATTTTTTGCCTATGCGAAGCTCGATTCCTATCGCTGTTGTGGCTCTTGGAAGTTATGGTCGTGAACAGCTTTGTGTCCATAGCGATATCGATCTGCTGATAGTCTATGAGGATATTGAGGGGTATAAGACAAAACTCATTATAGAGAAGCTCTTTTATATGGCTCTTGATGCGGGACTCAAACTTGGGCATAGAGTTCATGAAGTAACAGATCTCTTTCGTGCTGCCAACGAGGATCTCACCATTCGCACTTCGCTTATGGAGTCTCGCTTTATTATAGGCTCTGCTTTCATCTGGCACGCTACGCAAAATGAGCTAACACGGATTCGTCTGCACGCGCAAAAAGAGTTTCTTATAGCTAAAGTGCAAGAGGCACAAAAGAGACGCAAAAAGTACCCTATCTCCATGGAGCCAAATATAAAAGAGAGTGTGGGAGGGCTTCGAGATACACAACTGCTCTACTGGATAGCACACACTATCTACGGTGTTACAACCCTAAAAGATCTTGTAGGTGAGGTTTTTGAGGAGGAGTCCTACAAGGAGTATAGGATTGCATTAGAGCTTCTCTACCGTATTCGTAGCGCCCTGCACCTCATCACAGGAAAACAAGAGGACACACTTCGATTAGAGCATATTCCGAGTGTTGCAGCGATGCTTGGTTTTTCTAACCACCAAAAATTTGCCACAAAGGTGATAGAGGCAGGATGGAGGATAGATAACTTTACAAGAATCTTTACTAAAAAGATGATTCGTCCCTATCTCTATGATGCACAGATGATTACAACGCTGCGTAAAAATCGTGTGAAAAAGGGACTTTATGATTATCATGGGCGTATCTATATCTCCTATAACCAGAAATTCAAAACTATCAATCAGCTCTTAGAGCTTCTCCTCTCCCTTGAGGATACACCACACCATTTTGACTCGGGAGTTCTTTATAAATTTACTTACATAAAGATTGCACACCCTCTCAAAAAGTCAACCTATGCGCTACTTAAACAGTTGCTCTATCGAAAACATCTCTACTCCTTTTTCAAACTCTTTTATGACGCAGGTATCTTGCATCATCTCTTCTCCAACTTCAGAAAAGTGCTGCATCTACCACAGTTTGACGGCTACCACAATTATCCTGTAGATATACACTCCATCAAATGTATCGAAGCACTTGAAAATATAAAAGAAGATTTTATCAACAATCTCTACACCTCACTCTCAGAGGATGAAAAACTACTTTTAAAAGTAGTAGTCCTTTCTCACGACACAGGTAAGGGTCGTAAGCAGGATCATAGCGAAGTGGGTGCAAAACTGATAGTACCATTATTAAACGCCTTTAACATTAGTGAAGAACTCTCGCAAAAAGCTATTTTACTTATCAAAAACCATGTTCTTATGAGTAGCGTTGCCTTTAAGGAGAATATCTACAACGAGAAAACACTCTACAGATTTATGTCTAAAGTTGGAGATGTAAAAAATCTCAATATGCTCTATATCCTTACCTACGCTGATATTAATGGAGTAGGCGGCGATACCTACAACTCTTTTAATGCAAAACTACTCTTTGAACTCTACCAAAGTGCTTTAGAGATTGCACAAAACAGCGATAGAATCACCGATGCAAAAAAGCGTCTCATCATTGAGAATCGGGTAAAAAACCTTGATGCCTTTACAGCACTCCCTCGAATGATGCAAAAGAGAGTGCTGAGCATTGAGTCCAATCTCTTCTTTTTTAAACATACACCACAAGATATCTTAGAGATTGTTCAAAAGGCAAACGAGACCAAAGAGTATAGTTTCACAACCAAAAATAAAAAATCTCTTACCATAGAAATCTATCGACGTATTCCACTTAATCTTGGCTACCTCCTTGCATCACTCTCCCATCTCAGCGTAGCGAGTATGGAGATTTTCACTCTCTTTGATGATCTCAAGTATTTTAAGATTGAGTTTATTCAAAATATTGATGGTAGTGAGCTTGTGGAGGTCGAAGAGAAGATCGATGCCTCCTTTGATATGCAAAGAGTCGCGCCACTTCAAAAAGTAGAGATTAAAGAGGAGGAGATTAGTATGGATTGTGAACACTCTCTGACTCACGCAGAACTTATCATCCATACAAAAAACCAAAAAGGACTCTTAGCCTATGTGATGCACTGCTTTGATGCCCTTAAAATAAACATCGTAACAGCAAAAATCCACTCTAGCAAATACAAAGCAAGAGATAGCTTTTTAATGGACAAAACAAACGATATATGCAATAATGTCGAAGATATTTATAAAATGTTAACAAAGTCATCATAATGAGGTTTATATGTGTGGAATAGTGGGATATATCGGTAAGAAAAATACAAAAAAGATACTCTTAGATGGTCTCAAAGAGCTTGAGTATAGAGGGTATGACTCTGCGGGTATCGCTGTACTACAACAAGGGGAGTTCTCTAGCTACAAGGCAACAGGAAAACTTATAAATCTTCAAGAGAAGACAAAAGATTTTATAACTGATAAATTTGCTGTGGGTATAGGGCATACCCGCTGGGCAACCCATGGAAAACCAACAGAACTTAATGCACATCCTCATGTAGGTGAAAGCTCTTATGTAGTACATAATGGTATTATCGAGAATTATGCAGAGTTAAAAAAAGAGTTACTTACAAATGGGGTTACATTTTTAAGCCAGACAGATACAGAGGTGATTGTACATCAGTTTGAGAAAAATCTTAAAACTGTTTCTTCACCTTTTGAGGCTTTTAAAGAAACCATCAGTCAATTGCAAGGTGCCTATGCTATTTTACTTGTTACAAAGAGTGAGCCTGAGACTATCTTCTTTGCCAAAAACGGCTCACCACTTCTCGTTGGTATAGACACAGACAATGACAAATACTTTGCATCATCTGATACGCCTCTCATTGGATACTGCTCAGATGTAAACTACTTTGAAGATGGAGAGTATGGGTATGTTACACCCGATACCCTCCGCATTTACTCAAAAGAGCATCAGTTACAAGAACCACACTTTACAAAACTCCCTACCAACAAACTCTCTGCGCAAAAAGATGGTTACAGATTTTTCATGGAAAAAGAGATTTATGAGCAGCATGATGTCATTACAGATACACTCCTTGGACGACTTAGTGAGAGTAGTGTTCACTTTGATGAACTTGAAACAGATTTTTTTGAGGGGATAGAGGAGATAAAACTGTGTGCGTGTGGTACCTCTTATCATGCAGCCCTTACAGCAAGTTATCTCTTTGAGCGCAATAGTAAAATAAAAACCTCGGTTGAAGTTGCCTCAGAGTTACGATATCGCGAACCTATCTTAAGCAAAGATACGCTCTTTGTCGTTATCTCTCAAAGTGGGGAGACGGCTGACACACTAGAGACACTTAAGATGGCAAAAAATGCCGGACTAAAAACTCTTGTTATCTGTAATGTTGACAACTCCTCTATGGTACGTCTCGCTGATGCTTCCCTTTTAACACGCGCAGGAGTAGAAAAAGGTGTAGCCTCCACAAAAGCTTTTGCTACGCAAGTAACCATCTTTTGGATGCTCAGCCTCTATGTTGCGAAAGAGAGAGAAGCACTCTCTCAAGCAGAGATTATAGAACAGGTTGCGTTGCTCCGCGAAGTGCCATCAAGTGTGAAAGTGAGTGATGCACTCCATGAGCGCATCAAGCGACTCTCTAAGAGATACCTCCATGGGCATGGTTTCTTCTTTATAGGTCGAGATATCTTCTTCCCGCTTGCACTTGAGGGTGCTTTAAAGCTCAAAGAGATATCTTATCTGCATGCAGAGGGGTATCCAAGTGGGGAGATGAAACATGGTCCTATAGCGCTTGCTGACCCTGAACTCTTTACTATTGCCCTGCTTCCTCAACACCTACTCTATGAAAAAGCAAAGAGTAATGTAGAGGAACTTAGTGCTAGAGATGCTACTATCTGTGCTATCAGTCCTTTAGTTTTTGACAAAGCAGATGATTTTATTCAGACACAGAGTCATAAACACTATATGTTGGAGTTTTTTGAAATGATGGTGATACTCCAACTCCTCTCACTTGAAATCTCTATACGATTAGGAAATGATGTTGATATGCCAAGAAATCTAGCCAAAAGCGTTACTGTAGAGTAGATGCAGTTATGAAAACAAAATATAAACTCCTCTTTATCGTTACCGTCATGCTTTTGGCTCTTGGTGCAGCCACTACTATTAATGTTGGACTCAACTTTAGAGACTACAGTATAAAGAGTGCTCAAGAAAAAGCACAGATGATTGCTGCTATTGTCAAAGATGGTCTGACGGCGCACATGGTCAATGGCATTATGGATAAACGCCAGTACTTTCTTGATCAAATCTCCATCAATAATGACCCAGTCAAAGCACTCTGGATTGTTCGCTCCCCAAATGTCATCAGGCAGTATGGAGAGGGTTTTGCAAATGAGAGTATAAGAGATGCTATCGATAAAGAAGTTCTACAGAGTGGAAAAAAAGTGCTTAAAATCCATGAGACAACAGACAAGATTCTACTGCGCGTAACCATCCCTTACAATGCAGAGATAACACCAAGTGGAGCGAAATGCCTCTCTTGTCATAATGTAAAGGTAGGAGATACACTCGGTGCCATTAGCATCAACTTTGACATAACAGATATGCGTAGTGCCGGTCTTCTGAGTATTTTTAAGATTATAACACTTACTCTTCTTTTTATCATTGTGGTACTCTATCTGATAAATTACTATATCACACCTTACATAAGACTATTTACAAATATGCAAATAGGTATAAAAAAGGCTTATAGTGGGGATTTTACGCATGAGTTTGAGACAAGTGTTGCAGGAGATGGCAAAGAGATAGCAAGAGAGATGAATGAACTCTTTAAAAAGATGCAAAGCACTTTTGGAGACATCAAGCATAACCTCTCCACCTTTATTCCTCAAGCCTGTGTCACCTCTGCCGATCCACTCCATGAAGCAAAAACCATCATAAGTGAGTTATCTGATATATACAAATTTAAAAAAACCATTGAGCTTGATGCCAACAAAAACATCATCTACACACGCATAGCAGATGTTTTAGAAAAAAAGTACCACATTCAAAGTTTTTCGCTCTATGAGGTAAGTACACTAACAAATCACCGTCAACTCGTTTATAATACAAATACCCCATCTATCTGTAAAGCGTCTGTAGATTTAGATGCAAATCTCTGCCGTACCTATCGTACACGAAGCGATGTTATCTCTACAGATTTTGTAAATCTTTGTCAAGAGTGTAGAGCAGAAGATATAAACTATATCTGTATTCCCTTTAGTATCAATGAAGAGTACTCTCTCATCATCTCCATACTAACAGATGATGCGCTCAAAGTAAGTGAGATTAATGGCCACATACCAAGTATAAAAAACTATCTTGAAGCCGCAAAACCTGTTCTTGAGAGCCGTATCTTAATGGAAAAACTTCGAGACACCTCTTTAAGAGATGGAATGACAGGACTCTATAATAGACGCTTTTTAGAAGAGTTTATAGATAAAGTTATGAAACAAGCACAGCGAAAAAATGAGACTTACAGTATCTTAATGCTTGATGTTGACTTCTTTAAAATGGTCAATGATACCTACGGACATGATGTAGGAGATAGAGTTATTGTAGCTCTTGGTAAAATTTTAAAAGAGAGTATCCGAGAATCTGACTTAGCCATTAGATATGGTGGTGAAGAGTTTTTAATCATGCTGCATAACGCAGATGATGCAGGTACCATGCAGGTTGCCAAAAAAATACACAAAGCTTTTGCAGAGCTTACTTTTGAGATAAGTGCTACGGAGAGCATCCACAAAACTATAAGCATTGGTATCGCAAAATTTCCAAAAGATGGTGATACCATCTGGAAATGTATAAAGTACGCCGATACAGCTCTCTATGTTGCTAAAACAACAGGACGTAATAAAATAGTCGAATATACACAAGATATGAGCAACAATGATGATTTGAGATAACTCTTAAGAGAAGTCATGCTATAATTAAACCTAATACAATTAAGGTGATAGATTATGGATGACTCTCTGCTTTTAGCCTCTCTGCTCGTAACTGCACTTGTTGTTCTACTGCCCCTCCTTTTTCATCTTACAAAATACCTTGGAGTCTCAAGTGACAATGTGCGAAAGGGTGAGACTGTCGAAGGGGGAATCCGTGCCACCCACAAAAGTGCTTTTGATACCTTTAATGTACGCTTTTTTATTGTGGGCATCATCTTTTTAATCTTCGATGTAGAGGTGCTTTTTATGTTCCCATGGGCGCTTAATCTGCGTGATTTTGGTCTCTTTGCAGTCGTAGAGATGTTTGTTTTTCTTCTGCTCTTAGTTGGTGGACTTGTGTATGTTTACAAGTCAGGAGTTTTAAAATGGAGATAGACTATGGATGTTAGTAACACACATCTGCTCGATGATGCAGTAGTTACTACCACTCTTGATGCAGTAATAGACTGGGGAAGAGAGGCATCACTGTGGCCTTTTGTTTTTGGAACAGCCTGTTGTGCCATTGAGTTTATGGCAACTGCTGCTTCACGCTATGATATCTCCCGTTTTGGTGCAGAGGTGCTGCGTTTCTCTCCGCGTCATGCAGACTTGTTGATAGTCGCAGGAACCATAAGCTACAAACAAGCGCCTATTTTAAAGCAGATTTGGGATCAGATGCCAGAGCCTAAATGGGCTGTTGCTGTAGGTGCGTGTGCATCAACGGGTGGATTTTATGATAACTACACTACGCTGCAAGGCATTGATGAGATTATCCCTGTTGACATCTATGTCGCAGGGTGTCCGCCTCGCCCCGAAGCGATTCTTGATGCCGTGATGGATATACAGAGGCAACTCAAGCGTGAAGAGAAGTTTGCTCTACGCAACGAAGAGTTTAAAGGAGAGCTTGATGATCTCTGAGACGCTTAAAGTACCTAATTTTGAACTCTATGAGAGTGTAAAGCAACTCAAAGAGCAGGAGGGGTTTACTCTACTGCTTGACATTACCTGTGTAGATAATCTGCATAAGTCCCACCCCTCACCCTCACGCTTTGAGCTTGTCTATATCCTGCGACATAAGAGTTTTCAGCGTGTAAAAATCTTAAAAGTAGAGATAAAATACCCTGAAGCAGGAGTTGCGTCTATCTCCTCACTCTATGCATCGGCTTCTTGGGCAGAGCGAGAGGTCTATGATCAGTATGGCATTATCTTTAAAGGGCATCCTATGCTCAAACGACTGCTTAATCACAATGAGTTTAAGGGGCATCCTCTACGAAAAGATTATGAGATAACACGAGGACAATACTGCACCACCTCGCAAGATTTGATGGATGAGATGCAACCGCTTTTAGAGGAGCGAAGTCTCGACATGAACCAAGACAATCTCATGGTAGTAAATCTAGGACCCTCACACCCTGCCAGTCATGGAACTATCCGAACACTTGCCGCCCTTGATGGGGAGAAAATAGTCGCTGCTGCGTGTGAGATAGGGTATCTGCATCGTGGTTTTGAGAAGTCTTGTGAAAACCACAACTACAACCAAATCATCCCCTACACAGACAGACTCAACTACTGCTCTGCCATCATGAACAATATCGCCTTTGCCAAAACTGTAGAGGAGATGCTAGATATCACTCTGCCTGATCGTGGCATCTTTATCCGTGTTTTAGTGGGAGAACTCTCTCGCATCATTGATCATCTTGTCTGTCTTGCTGCGGGACTTTTAGATATGGGTGCGCAGACAAACTACTGGTATCTCTTTAACCCCAGAAATGATGCCTATGATTTTCTCTCAAAACTTACAGGAGCGAGACTTACAAACTCCTATATGCGTATTGGCGGGATGACACATGATTTGTATGAGGGTTGGGAGCGTGACCTTA
>JALWSY010000173.1 GCA_027083035.1 Sulfurimonas sp.
AATGCCAAAGAGGAGAATCTGCCAGAGGAAAAAAATAAATTCAAACTTATCTTTATAAGTGCAATAATTGTTGCTCCCTTTACATTTTTACTCTACAAATCACTCACTACTCTTCCTGAACACTTTACAAAGATGCAGAGCATTAACTCTAAAGTCATTGGCTCACTCCTCTTTAGTGAGTGGGTACTCCCTTTTGAGATAGTCTCTATCCTGCTGCTAAGTGCTATGCTTGGCGCTATCATCATCGCAAAAGATAAATTAAAAGGAGAAAACTCATGAGTGCAGATCCTTTCTTTTTACTCGTCGCTATACTCTTTAGCATAGGACTCATCGGCGTTGCAAGTCGTAAAAATCTTTTTGTTGTTTATATGTCTATTGAGCTTATGCTTAGTTCTGTAAATCTACTTCTAGCCATACTTTCACAAGTTTTAGGTGATGCAAATGCCTCAGTCATTGCACTTTTACTCATTGCAGTTATTGCCGCAGAAGCGGCTCTCTTTTTAGCGATTATCACCCATCTATACAGAGAAAACAGAACACTTGATAGTGATAGATTTAAAAACCTAAGTAAGGTGAGATAATGCTTAATATAATCGTTACACTCCCTTTCCTCTCAAGTCTGCTTATAGCACTCATCTATCTTGGCAACACAAATGCTAAAAGATTTGTTCTCTACACCTCATTAGGAATAGGCTCTTTAGTCATCATAACGACACTCTCACTAATGAGCCTTTATGATATGATGCAAGGTGCTGCAACTATCCATACAAAACTTTTTGAGTGGATTCATTTGGGTGATTTTCAGATAGAAGTTGCCTTTATGGCGGATCGTTTGAGCATTATTATGATTAGCTTTATCACTTTTATCGGCACACTTATTCATATCTATGCAGCAGGATATATGAAAGATGATGCAGGATATGGAAAGTTCTTTAGCTACTTCAACCTCTTTATGGGGAGTATGCTGCTTCTTGTTTTAGCAGATAATCCTATTATGATGTTTGTCGGATGGGAGCTTGTAGGCTTAAGTTCCTATCTGCTTATCGGTTTTTATCATCAAGACGCGGCAAATATAAAGGCGGCAAACAAGGCTTTTATGCTTAACCGTGTAGGTGATTTTGGATTTATTATGGGACTCTCAATACTCTTTATATCTCTAGAGGGGCATGGCTTTAGCTTTGATGCAATCAAAGCTAATATCGCACTCATTGATTACCAGACACTCACACTTATCGGTCTGCTTCTTTTTGTAGGGGCGATGGGAAAATCAGCACAGATACCTCTGTATGTCTGGCTTCCTGACGCTATGGCAGGTCCGACACCAGTTTCAGCCCTCATCCACGCGGCGACTATGGTTACAGCGGGTGTTTATATGGTAGCTCGTTTTAGCTTTTTATATATTCAAATTCCAGATATTGGACTCTTTATTGCAAGTATCGGGGCATTTTCAGCACTCTTTGCTGCTATCATCGCTTCGTATCAGAGTGATATAAAAAAGATTCTTGCCTACTCAACAATGAGTCAACTTGGCTATATGTTTATAGCCGTTGGCTTAGAATCCTACTCTAGTGGAATCTTTCATGTTTTTACACACGCTTTTTTTAAAGCGCTGCTCTTTATGGGTGCGGGTGCAGTTATCATCGCTATGCATCATGAGCAAAATATCTTTAAGATGGGTGCCTTACGAGGAGAGCTGAAACTCACCTATATCACGATGTTCATAGCTACTCTTGCTATAAGCGGCATCCCACCTTTTGCAGGATTTTTCTCAAAAGATGCTATCTTAGTAACAGCCTTTGCGTCAGGACACTACGCTATTTGGACTATTGGTACACTCACGGCAGGACTCACCGCTTTTTATATGTTTCGTATGCTCTTTAGCGTCTTTCATGCACGCAAAAGTAAAGCCCAAAGAGTGCTGCATCCGTTACCAAAGTGTATGACCTACCCGCTAATCATCCTAGCTATAGGAAGCACTTTTGCTGGATTTGTAGGGGTTAATGGTGCTTATGGTGGGGAGAACTTTATAGCACACTTTTTACAACTCCCTGATATCTCTGTGCATCTCTCCCACAGTAGTGAGTATATGCTCGCTCTCTTAAATGTATCTCTTGCACTCTTTGGTATGACACTCGCCTATAAACTCTATGGACACAGAGCAAAAGAGGCACAGCCAGACACCCTCTTCAAAAAAGTTATTATCAACAAGTTTTACATAGATGCACTCTATGAGACACTCTTTATGAAACCGTTGCTTTCTCTCAGTCGCTTTATCGCTACAACAGTTGATATGAAGATTTTTGATGGTTTTTTAAACTATAGTATCCTCTTCTACAGAGTCTTAGCAGGACAGTTTATACGACTGCAAAATGGCAAGGTACGTGCTTATGCTCTCTACTTTTTACTTGGTGTCTCTGCGATGAGCCTCTTTTTAATCTATAAGCTAGGAGTAAATCTATGAACTACCATATACTCTCAAGCATAATATTTTTACCTCTGCTAATGGCAATACTTTTAGGAGTTATGCGCGCACCACTTAAGGTGCTAAAAGCGGGAGCTATCCTCTCTTCACTTACAACCCTGCTTTTAGTTGTGCGTGTCATTATTGACTTTAATCCAAAGGGAGGGATGCAGTTTATGCAGAACCTCCCGTGGATACAAAATGCCGGTATTACCTATAGTGTTGGTTTAGATGCACTCTCCTTAGTTCTCTTAACACTCATTGCCCTGCTGATGCCGCTTTTGTATCTCTATATGCTCAAAGAGCATCGCAAAGGGTACTGGTACAATATGCTCTTACTGCAGACTGGTGTGACAGGTGCTGTACTCTCACTTGATCTCATCCTCTTTTACCTCTTTTGGGAGACGATGCTCCTGCCTATCTTTGTTATGATAGGCAAGTATGGAAACGGTCTGAGACAGTACAACTCAATGAAGATAGTTTTGATGACTATTTTAGGCTCTATGAGTATGCTCTTCTCCATTTTATATATGGGCTATATCTACTTTGAGACAACAGGTGCTTGGAGCTTTTCTCTCTATGATTTAGCGACTATTGATTTGAGTACAAAAAGCTCTATCTGGCTGACTGCAGGATTTCTCCTCGCTTTTGCTATCAAGATTCCGCTTGTTGGTTTTCACACTTGGATGGCACCTGCCTATGGTTCAGCTCCAACACCCGCAGTAGTCATTATGTCTGCCATCATGGCAAAACTTGGTGTCTATGGTATCTGGCGATTTGGATATGGACTCTTTGGTGGTACGCTGCACTACTATACACCAACCATCATCACACTCGCACTCATCGGGCTACTCTACTACGCTATTCGAGCCATTACAGAGAAGAACTTACGCAAGATGTTTGCTTACTCCTCAGGGTCGCACCTCTCCCTTATCGCTCTTGGTATATTTTTGTCTAATATCTACGCTTGGGGAGGAAGTCTCTACTTTATCGCCACCCATGCCCTCGCCTCTGCCGGAATGTTTATGATGATAGGTATCACCTACAACCGTTTTAGAAGTGTCAACATTGAGCAACTCGGTGGCATAGCACAAAAAGCACCTATCTTTACTTTTTTCTTCGCTTTTTTTGCACTCTGTATTGCAGGTCTCCCGGGAACAGGAGGTTTTGTTGCAGAGTTGCTTATCATTATAGGTGCGTTTAAGAGCAGTTTTCTTGTTGGTATCTTGAGTGCCACAACTATGCTCAGTGCTATGCTCTACATCTTTTGGATGCTGCAGCGTACACTCTTTGGAGCGAGCCACAATGAGACTAAAATTGCGGACTTAACACTCAAAGAGATAGCAATGCTCACACCTTTAGTCGTGCTGCTGCTACTTACAGGCATTATGCCCTCTCTCTTCATTCCATACTTAGAACCACAACTCTTAGGAGGCTTTTAATGATACTTACTCTCCTTCCTGCACTTCCATTTTTAAGCATACTGCTTGGTGCTTTTGTATTGATGTTACTCAGTCATAAAAAGAGCATTTCTCTTGAGAGTTTTAATGTGACTGCACTCTTTTTTCTCACACTTGCTCTCTTTTTTGAGCTTATCACCTTTGGTCTGCATTCGGGTGATTATCTCTATCCATCCATCTTTAAAAACTTCTTTATTTTCGATGAGTTTGCAGCGATTTTCGATGTGATGTTTCTCATAGGAACCATATTTACACTCCTTGTAAATAGTGACTACCTTAAGAGTCGTAACTACTTTAGTGGCGAGTACTTCGCACTTTTGCTCTTTAGTCTCTTTGGAATGCTCATGCTCTCTCATGCACATGAACTCCTCACAGCATTTATAGCTCTTGAGATTGCATCGCTGAGTGTCTATGCTTTAGTGGGATATCATAAAAGTAAAAAAGTGAGTAGTGAAGCGATGATGAAGTATATGGTCTTAGGCTCTCTTGCAGGCGTCTTTTTCATCTTAGGAACAGCCCTTATCTATGCTCTTGTCGGCTCTACGACGCTAGAGAGTATCGCTTTGTATCTTCACAATGCAGAGGAGAAAGATATCACCCTTTTAGTTGTGGGTGGCAGTTTTTTAATGGTCACTATCCTCTTTAAAATCGGTGCCGTACCTTTTCACTCTTGGGTCGTAGATGTCTATCACGGAGCGCCCTACCCAATCACTATGTATATGGCATCAACCTTTAAAATAGCTATCTTTGCCATAGCACTACGACTCTATCTTGTGGACTTTGCAACCATTAACTCCTTTTGGCTCGAGATGCTGCAGATAGTGACTATTCTCACACTTATCGGCGGCTCTTTTTTAGCTATATCGCAAACTCTTGTAAAGCGTATGCTTGCCGGTTCCTCCATCGTTCATAGTGGCTACCTGCTCATTGGTCTCTCCTCTATTGGTCTTGGTTCAGATATAGCTGCTCCTGCGATTATGTTCTATCTTATCGCTTACTTTCTCTCAGCCGTCGGATCTTTTGGTATCCTTAGCTTTATCGCTTCACAAAGCAGACGACAGATGAGCTATGATGACTTCAAAGGCTTTGCCAACCGTCGTCCCTATATGGCGCTTATGATGACTATCTTTATGCTCTCTCTTGCAGGATTTCCCTCAACCATAGGATTTTTAGGAAAGTTTTACATCTTTAGTGCGGCCATCGAATCAGGACAAATTTTACTTGCGGGACTTGGTATCTTTACGGCCTTTGTCTCTGTTTATTACTACTTCAAACTCATTGCGATGATGTACTTTTATGAGAGTCAAACAGACAAGCAAAAAAGCTTCCCTCTCAATGTCAGTACCCTCTCCATAGCACTCATAGCACTCTTGGTTATCTGGGGAGGCATAGGTACATCTCTGCTTTCGTTTATACCCGGAGCAGATGGTTTTATAGACCTTGCGAAGCAGGCTATCAACTCTTTATAAGAGTTACAGGTAGTAGCAACATAACTTAAAGAGTGTTAAATTAAGTGAACTTATTAAATAGTAATGCTATAATCAAAGTTAATACTAAACTTATTTAGTATATATAACCAAGAGAATAGCCTATGCTTAACAGACTCAAGACAAGAACAAAGTTTTTGTTACCAATCTCAATTTTACTTTTAGCATTTTTAATGTTGACAACTAGCTTAGTTACAACATACTACTCCAAGGCAGATTCACTCAAAAATTTGCAAAAGAGCATTATCCTAGCAACAAAAATTTCTCAACTTATCCATGAAACCCAAAAAGAGAGAGGCTACTCCTCTGGGTATGTTACAAACAGAGGGCTAAAGTTTAAAAAGGAGCTTTTAGCACAAAGAGTACAGACAGATAAGAAAATTTTACAGTTAAAGGAGTTTTTAGGTTCTTTAAAGAATGATTCGATTCGAGAATATGTACAAAAGCCGCTCAACTCTCTTAAAAAACTCTCAACAGTTCGTAAGCAGGTTGATAGTTTAGCTATGAGTTCTACCGACATTATTGCATACTACTCTAAAATGAATGATGCATTTATAGATGTCTTTGTTAAACTCTCCAAACTCTTGCAAGTGGCAAAAATAACCCAAAACATTATCGCCTATAGTGACTTTTTATATGCCAAAGAGAATGCGGGGGTAGAGCGTGCTTTAGGTACTATCATACTCTCACAAAACAGCTTTAAAAAAGGGGAGAGAGTCACTTTTATAAATCTTGTTGCCGTACAAGAGATTTATCTTAAAATGTTTTTAAAGTTTGCATCAAAAGAGGCGCAAGAGTTCTATGCTAAAACACTTACAGGGGAGGATATAGAGAATGTAAAACACTTTAGAGAGATTATCTCTTCACAAGATAACAACTTTCATATCCAAGCAGATGTTTGGTTTAACAGCATGACTTCTAAAATAGACAAATTGAAGCTGATAGATAGCTACTTAGAGAGAGAAATCTTAACAAACATAGAGCATGAGTTAGATAATGCGCATAACTCTTTTTTCTTTTTTATCTTTTTAAATCTCCTTGGTGTGATTATTTTTATTGGAATAATCATTACAATTTTAAAATTAATCAATAGTGAGAGACGACTCAAGCAGATAAATGACAGATATATCATTAGCTCTGTTACTGATCCAAAAGGAAAAATCATAAGTGCTAGTGATGCATTTTGTGCTATTTCTGGATACAGCAGAGAGGAACTTCTTGGAAAAGCACACAGTATAGTAAGACACCCAGATATGCCAAAGAGTGCTTTTAAAGAGATGTGGCATACTATCAAACAGGGAAAAAACTGGCAAGGTACGGTAAAAAATCTGAAAAAAGATGGTGGTTACTACTGGGTCTATGCAAATATTGAACCTATTTTTGATAAAAAAGGGGAGATTGAGGCCTATGCAGCCATACGCATTGACATTACCGATAGTGTTCATCTCAAAGAGGAGCTAGAGAACAGTCGGCAAAAAGACAGAGCAATGTTACAACAGAGTAAACTTGCACAGATGGGTGAAATGATAGCGATGATAGCCCATCAATGGCGACAACCCCTTACGGCTATCTCCTCAACTGCAAGTGATTTGCACATGAAAATAGTGTTAGATAACTTTAAGAGTGATTACTTTATCAGTAAACTTGAAAAAATAGATGACTTCTCCCAACACCTAAGTAAAACGATAGATGATTTTCGAAGCTTCTACAGAGAGGATAAAGAGAAAGAGAAAATATGCTTCTCTGAGATAACGCAGGGTACATTAGACATAGTTGCAACTTCAGTTTCAAATAAAGATATAAAACTAGAGACAGAGTTTACTTGTGAGAAAGAGATTGCAGCATACCCGAATGAATTAAAACAGGTTATCCTAAATCTTATCAAAAATGCTGAAGATATTCTTATAGAAAGAGAGATAACAAATCCTACTATCCACTTAAGAACATACGATGATGATGCAAACTCCCATTTTGAAGTGAGTGATAATGCAGGAGGTATTCCTGATGAGATTATAGAGAAGATATTTGATCCCTACTTCTCAACAAAAACAGAGAAAGATGGCACAGGTTTAGGGTTATATATGTCAAAAACTATCGTTGAGAAGCATTGCGCAGGAAAACTTACTGTTCGCAACACAAAAGAGGGCGCACTCTTTACAATCAGTATCCCAATATTTAAAGGTTAAAAAATGTATAAAGATTTAGATATGAAAAAACTCGTTAACTTTACAAAAACACTCAAACTGTTGTATGTAGAAGACAACAAAGAGTCAAGAGACTCCTTAGAGGGTTTGCTCAAAAACTTTTTTAGCGATATCACACTTGCAGATGATGGTCTAGCTGGATTAGAAGAGTTTAAAAGTGCTTCCTTTGATCTTATTATCACAGATATAAAGATGCCAAAGATGAATGGTATAGAGATGATAGAGAAGATTAGAGAGATTGATGAGGAGATACCCATCATAGTCTCTACGGCTCACCAAGATCAGGAGTTTCTCATTAGTTGTATCAACCTTGGTACAAATGGGTATCTTCTTAAGCCCATCAATCATAAGCAACTCACAAGAACCATAAAATTTGTCTGTGGAAAACTCTATTATCAAAAAGAAAATAAAAAATATGAAGAGTCTCTAGAAGCTCTGGTAAAAGAGAGAACAGAGGAGTTGCAAATGACTACAGAACAACTCGCTATTATTGCAAACAAAGACTCCTTAACAAATCTCTACAATAGACGATATTTCAACGACACTTCTCAGATGTTACTCAATCTTGCTCGAAGAAACAGAGATGGCTTATCACTTTTGATGATGGATATAGATAGGTTTAAAGTAGTCAATGATGTATATGGTCACTTAGTTGGTGATAGTGTACTCCAAGAGTTGGCAGCTACACTCCTAGAGATAACACGCGATAGTGATGTTGTTATACGATTTGGAGGGGAAGAGTTTGTAATCCTTCTCCCTCATACCCATCTTGAAGGTGCAGTACAAATTGCCCAAAAGATTAGAACTACTGTAAAAAACTTGGAGATACCCATTAAAGGAAGTGTTGATAAGATATTAAAAATCACACTCAGTATTGGCGTGACAGAGTGCTACTGTGATGATGACAAGTGTATAGACACGCTTATACACAGAGCTGATGAGGCTATGTATGAAGCAAAACGCACAGGAAGAGATAAAATTATAATATATGAAAAAGAGGTCAAGTAAAATGAAAGAGTTAATGAGCTTTGCACGGGAGTTGCAAGTTTTATATGTTGAAGACAACCAAGCAGCAAGAGAGGCAACACTCGGCTTTCTTGAAAATATTTTTCACAACATTACGGTCGCTGTTAACGGAGAGGATGGTTTAGAGAAGTTTCAAACACAAAAATTTGATTTGATTTTAACAGATATCAATATGCCTAAAATGAACGGTATAGAGATGATTACCAAAATAAGAGAGATAGATAGAGATATACCCATCCTTATACTCTCAGCATATAATGAGTCTGGATACTTTATTGAGACCATCAAACAGGGTGTCGAGGGGTACCTTCTTAAACCAATTGATTTAGAGCAATTTATCGCTATGATAAACAAATCTATCGAAAAAATTTATCTTAAAAGAGAGATTGAACGCTATCAAAACAACTTAGAGGAGAAGATTAAGGAGAAGACACAAAAACTCTACAAGCAACTCTACTTTGATGAGTTAACCTCTCTTGAAAATAGAAACTCCCTT
Source organism: Sulfurimonas sp. (assembly GCA_027083035.1). Lineage (GTDB taxonomy): Bacteria > Campylobacterota > Campylobacteria > Campylobacterales > Sulfurimonadaceae > Sulfurimonas. The sequence goes on from JALWSY010000173.1 coordinate 9,135, forward strand.
CTTGAGACCATCAAAAAGAAAACACCGGCTGGACTTATGCTCATAGATATAAATAACTTCTCTGCACTTAATGATATATATGGTTCTGATGTTGGTGACAGTATTTTAAAACACATAAGTATGCTGCTAACACATCTAGCAAGTGAGCAGTACAAAGTTTTTAGAGTTGGTGGGGATCAGTTTGCTTTTTTAGATTTGAATGAAGAGCATCCTACTCTAACTCAAAAGAGTGTTACAGAGATTTTAAACAAAATAGAAAACGCAACAATTACGGCAGAAGATGAGATGATAAAAATAAACATTTCGGTAACTGTTTCAGTTGTAACAGCTTGTGAAGCCTCAAAAATGTTTAAAAACGCCGAAATAGCACTACACTATGCAAAAAAAACAAATCAATATATCATCTTCTACTCCGATGCACTCAATCTTGAAAAACACTACAAAAAAGAGCTTGACGCTGTACAAATGGTAAAAAAAGCACTTGATGAGGATAGAGTCTTTCCTGTATTTCAAAAGATTGAGAAGTATGAAGGAGATGAAACTTATGAGTGTTTAGTAAGGATTAAAGAAAATGGAGAGATTATCTCCCCTTTTGTCTTTTTAGATGCTATTAAGAGAACAAAATATTATACCGAACTCACAAAAGTAATGATAACAAAGTCATTTGAAAAATTTGCAGGAACAGATATCCACTTTAGTATAAACCTCTCGTTTGAAGATATCTCCAACAAGCACTTACTTAGTTTTTTAGAGGAGATAATCCAAGAAAAAAATATGGCAAAACAACTTATACTCGAGATAGTTGAGAGCGAAAGCATAGATAACTTTGCCCTTGTAAAAAATTTTACAAAAAGGATGCAAAGTATAGGGGTGAGTATCTCTATAGATGACTTTGGAAGCGGCTACTCAAATTTTGCACACATTCTTGAACTCAACCCCGACATCATCAAGATAGATGGTTCATTGATAAAAAATATTTGTGAAGATAACAAATCTTTCATCATAGTAAAGACTATCATTAACTTTGCAAAAGAGTTAGGTATTAAGACTGTTGTTGAGTTTGTTCATAACCAAGAGGTACTAGAGAGAACAAAAGAGCTTAGTGTTGATGGGTATCAAGGATACTTCATCGCAGAACCTATGGAGATGATATAAATTAGTGAATAATAAATTAAGATACCTTGCCCTAGGGTTAGCTCTTTTTGCTCTGACCTATTTTGCATTAGCATATAATAAACAGTTAGATTTAGAGAACTATCTCCATCAAAAAACTACCCAATACACACAAAGCTACAAGATTATCTATGAAGATTATAAAAATCTATCAGAGGTTATTTTTGCTACTGCCATCAATACTCCTAAGGTACAAGCTCTCTTTGCCAAGAGAGATAGAGAGGGTCTCTATAGTTCCCTTTCTGATACCTATACACTTTTAAAACAGTACAATCTTAGGCAGTTTCAGTTTCACCTACCAAATAACCACAGTTTTTTAAGATTTCATAAACCAGAGAGATATGGAGACGATTTAACACAAATTCGTGCAACAGTCAGATATGTAAACAGATATAAAAAACCGATAGACGGCTTTGAAGAGGGTCGATTATATGGAGGGTATAGGTTTGTTTTTCCGATGTTTTATGAGGGGAAATATATTGGAAGTGTAGAGACCTCTTTTTCAACTTTGGCATTTATTATTGAATTTAGCACGATGCACAATATAGTCTGTAATTTTTTAATCTCTAAAAAGATGGCTGACGCAAAAAATTTTAAAAGTGAAAAAAGCCCCTACATAAAATCTCCTCATAAAAACTTTTATAAAGAGGCGAGAATAACCAAATATATCGGCAAAAAATTTCATGCAAAGATGCACTTAGGAGTTAGTGCTGAGACAAAACAACTTATAAACTCTATTAATCAACAAAAAGACTCTTTTAGTACCTATGACTCGGTAAAAGATGAGATTATGACTTTTATAAAAGTAAAAAATCCTATTACAAAAGAGATAAGCGGACTCTTTGTAGCGAGAAGTGATGCTCAATTTATACATAAACAAAACCTCATTTTTAAGATTTCACTCGCTACTCTATTTTTTTCGATAACAGCCATCTTATTTTTTACATATAGAGATAGTAAATATAAAAGATATCTTAACAATCTCAATAAAACCCTTGAAAACAGGGTGCAGTGTGAAATCGAAAAAAACAGAGAACGAGAAAAAAAGCTGCTCCAACAATCCCGCCTCGCCCAGATGGGAGAGATGATAAGTATAATAGCCCATCAATGGAGACAACCCCTCGCAGCCATCAATGCCACAAGTGCCAACCTTATACTCAAAGCAAAACTAGATATGCTAGAGCATGATGTAGCTATAGAGTTAGGAGAG